>QUBZ01000110.1 GCA_014338005.1 Chloroflexota bacterium
TTGGGTATCCGGCGGGCGGGAGTTCAAGGTGGATTTGAGTACCTGCATCGGCAAGGGTGACGACATGGGTCGTTACATCATCTACAAAGAGCCGATTGACTGAGCAGCACAGGCATCCGGTTTTCACCTCAATAAGCCCCTCGCCCCAGGCTTCTGGGGCTTGTTTCGTTTAGACCGCCTGTCTCCGGTGGGGCAATCGCCCGGCGAACGCGCGTTGCCCCGTTCCGCCGCCGATGCTAGAATGACATAAAGTACACAACATCATATCTTCCAGTTTATATCCGGGGAGAGATCATGCGCGCCTATTCGCGTTTATTATTCGGCCTGTTGGCCGTCATTCTGGCCGCCTGCAACCTGTCCACGCAGCCGCCCACCGGCGAGCCGCTTGACGTGCCGACCATCAACCCTGGCGGAAAACCGGTGGTCAGCATCACCTCCCCTGAAGAAGGGGACGAGTTCGTCGTTAACGAACAAATCTTCGTCACCGCCAATGCCCGCGATGCAGTCGGCGTTACGCGGGTACAGTTGATCGCCAATGACCAGATTGTAAAAACCACTTCGTCGGAATCCGCTTCCGGGCAAACCAATTTTGAAGTCCTGCTGGACTACACTCCGCGACAGGAAGGCGATGTTACCCTTCAGATCGTCGCCTATCGCGGCGCTATCGCCAGCGACCCCGCCGAAGTGACGGTCAACATTCGCGCCAGTCAAACCCAGGTCACGGCGACTGCCGTACAGCAGCCGAATGTGCCGATCATTGACCCTAACGATCCCACCTGCCGCCTGCTCACCAACGTCGGCCTGCGGCTGCGGGAGGGCGCGGGGGTGAATTTCCCGCAGATCACCGTCCTGAATGCCGGCACAGTCGCGCCGATCATCGGTCGCACCGGCGCCAACGACTGGTATCAAATCCAGTTTGGCTCGCGCGTCGGCTGGGTTGCAGCCCAAAATCCTTCTAACCCCAACGAAAAATACGTCGCGCTGTACGGTATCTGCTCCAATGTGCCGATCATCGCCCCGCCGGCAACGGCCACGCCGCAGCCTTCGCTGACGCCCTTCCCCACCTGGACGTTCACGCCAGGACCGACCAACACGCCGTTACCGTCGGCCACGCCCGGCCTGCCCGATCTGGTTATCACCAGTATCAGCGGCGAAACCAGCGTCACCATCCCATCAGGGTCAACCGAAGTCGTCCGGCAGTATGCGATCACCATCACGAATAACACGTTACCCGGCAGCCGGTCTACCGGGCCATTCAACAATAAGGTGATCCTGCCCGGCGGCCTGGAGGCCGATCTGGGCGCTGTTTCCGGCCTGGATGCGGGAACGAGCATCGTGCTGACGGTGAACGTGACCTTTAATGCCGCCGGAAATTACGAAATTCGGGCGATAGCCGACTCCGACAATACCGTGACTGAAGTCAGCGAAGTGAACAACATCGGCATCCTTTCCATCACCGTCACCGGCCCGTAGGCCATCATCGTTTTGGGGCAGGCCGCGCTGCGACTTGCCCCAAATTTCGCTCGGTTATAAAATTCGTTTATGGCAACACGACTGTTGATTATCCACCGGCAGCTGGTCTTCGCCGTAACGATCAAACAAGCCCTGGAACAAACCGGCCTGTTTGACGTTCACCCGTTTACGACCGCCGACGCCGCTTTTGACTACCTGCGCGATCATCCCCAGGATGTCGCGCTGGTGGATTTCACCCTGCCCGGCAAACCGGGGGTGCAGATCGTCCAGCAGCTTCGAGACATTCAGCCCGACCTCGCTGTTATTGCCACGCCGTCTCAACCGGATGCCGACCTGCTGGACATTCAGGGCGCGATTGATATGCCTTTTACCGCCCGCGATCTCATCCCGGTAATCCAGCAGGCCGTCGCGCTAACCGGCGGCGAAGCGCCCCCCGCGCTGCCGCAAACCCGTCGCGCTGTCGAAAACCGAACCCGCGTCCTGGGGGAAAAAGAACCCAAACCACCGCCTCCCACCCGTCGGGCCGATGAAAAAAAAGCCGAGTCATCCGGCCAGACGCGCATTTTTGAGGATGAGCCGGAACCTCCCCAGCCGGTCGGCAAAACGCGCATCTTTGAGGATGACGACCAGGACGAGAAATCTCCCATTGTCTCATCGGCGCAGACCCGTACTCTGGATGATGAGCTGCCCCCGGCGCAAACCCGCGCCCTGGATGACGACATACCTGGGCCGCCGCCCGGCCTGCCGGAGTTTTCGCCCCTGGATGATGTCCTCAAGAGTTTCGATTTTGAGCCGCTGGCCGGCGAAGAGGATACCCCGGCAGTACCGGAGCGCAATTCGGACGCGGTGCGCCAGTATCTTGCGACTTCGCCGGATGCAGCGCCGCACACTTTCGATGAAATCCTGGGCGCAATCGAGCCAGATCAACCCGCGCCGCCCAAAAGTGGCCGCCAGGCCGATTTTGAAGAACTGGTCGCCTCGATGCGGGGCGATGCGCCTCATACGCCGCTGCCCGAACGTCAGCAGCAGTCATTCGATTTTATCCTGACATCGGGCATGGACGCCGTTCTTAAAGAAATTGAAAAGGCGAAAACCGGCCCCTTAAAAGAGCCGCCGCCAAAACCTGACGCTGCCTTCCAAAAACTGGCCGAAGAAGAGCCGCCTATGCCCACGCTGGAGCAAAGCGGCACGGTCAGCGATCTGATGGTTGGCATCGGCGACAGAGGTTTCTACAGCGTGCTGGCGATGCTGCGCGGCGAAGAAGTCGAGGAAAGCCAGGCTGTCCACGAGCGCGCGCCGGCCCCGCCAGAAGCGCCGGATGATTTCGCCGGCGCCTTTACAGGCCGCGAAGTTCTGCCGGAAGAAGCCGAAGACGCGGCGCAGATTCGCTCTGTGCCGCCGCCGGGAGCGCGTCCCGAACCCGGCCCGGACTGGTGGGGCTTTGATTTTCCCGATCAGAGCGATGCCGACGAAGAATCGGTCGCACACGTCGTCCTCAGAACCACCCTTGACCAGCCGGAGGCTATGCCGCTTGATGAAGTGATGAGCGAAATCGAGAGCCGTCTGGCATCTCACAAACTCAAAATCAGGCCGCTTCCGTCATGGAACATGGACACATCAGCCTTCCGCGCTGTCAGCGACGCCGGCGTATCCGAACCGGACTTTCTGCCGGAGGAACTGCCGCCCGGCGAAACGCTGCCGTCCGCCGCAGCTCGCCCCAGGCCGCGCCGCGCCCCAAAGGCGCCGCCGCATTTGCCTGAAGACGACGCTCCCTCTGAAGCGCCTGAAGAACCACCTTCCGACGCCAGCAGCCGCACGACCCGCCCTTCAACCGCCGTCCAGGAGGAGTTTGTGCCGCCCGCGCTGGAAGGCGACACGGCCCTCGACACCGGCTACCTGGAAGATACTGCGCCGTCGAAAGCGGTTATGCCAGACGAGCCGCCCCCGCCGGCCAGGCCTGCCGCCGCGATAAACCCGGAGTGGCTGCCGGAGTTTGACGCCGCGCCCGTTACTGAAGCCGCGCCGCCTGCTGACCTAAACGACCAGTCATCCGTTTTTATCGGGTTCGATCTGGAAGCTGAGGAGGAGGCGGAGGCCGAAAACGAGCCTGAAAGCGCCGCTGCCGCCGTCCAGGATGCAGCAGAAGAAACCCTGGAAAGCTGGCCGCCGCTGCCCGATATGCCCCCCGCCGAGGATGTCGTTGTTGACGAATCGGACGATCCGTATATCGCCCAACTGGCGCTGAATCTGACCCAGGTTTCGCTGGAACTGACCGCCGAAGGCACGATCCTGACGCGCGGCAGCGAAATTATGGCCTTCGCCGGTCATCTGTCCCCGGAGGACATCCTCGAACTGCGGGATGTGGTCGCCAATGACTGGCAGTCAAACTCCGATGGCGCGCGCTTCCGCTTCATCCGCCTGCCCAGCAGCGGTAAAGACTACATGCTCTATTCCATCCAGACAACCGGCGAACTCACCCTGTCCATGATTTTCGCCGGCACAACGCCGCTGCGTGTCATCCGCCACCAAGCGCAGCGCCTGGCGCGGGCGCTGGAGTCCGTGCCGGAGCCGGCCCCAGAGGAACCTGTACAGGAGCCAGCCCCGTTAGTCCCGGTCGAAACCATCACCTACAATACTTATGCCTGTGTGTGGCTGCTGCGCGACCCGCAGGATCGCCTGAGCGATGCAGTGGCGCAAGCCATCATCGCCGGGCTGACCATCCAGCTCCAGGAGCAGAACTGGAAAATCCACAGCCTTCAGGTGCATGAAGATTTTGTCTACCTGCTGGCCGATGTCCCCGGCGAAAAACCACCTCACGAGATCATCCGCGACCTGCGCCGCCGTTCGGCGGAAATCGCTCATACCCAGGCGGCTGAACTGACGCCGCAGATGTTATGGGCAGACAGCTACTACATCCTGACGCCGGGGCGCGATCTGCAAACCGAGGAAATCCTGGAATTTATCAACTTCCAGCGAATGCTTTAATGTGCCGTTTGCCGGCGCACTTTTTTATTCTTCTCTCTCCGGCTATAATCAAGCACAAATGTTCAATCACACCTGAAAAGGCTTTTTATGCCTGCGCGTCCCATGTTTTATATCATAGACGGCCATGCAGTCGCTTACCGGCACTTTTTCGCCCTGCAAACACTCGGCTTCAGCACCAGCAGCGGCGAGCCGACCAACGCTGTTTACGGTTTTGCCCGCGCGCTGCTGGATATTTTTCAAAAGGACAAACCGGATTATATCGCCGTCAGCTTTGATCGCGGTTTAAGCGGGCGCGATGATCTGTACGCCGAATACAAAGGCACGCGCGAAAAAATGCCGGACGACCTGGCGCAGCAGCTTACGCGGATTGAACAACTGGTGCAGGCTTTTAACATCCCTATTTTAGCCCTCGATGGTTACGAAGCCGACGATGTGATCGGCTCGATCACCACCCAGGCCGAGGCGCAAGACCTCAATGTGCGAATCGTCACCGGCGACCGCGATATGCTGCAGCTGCTCACCGAGCGGGTGTCGCTTAAACTCTTTTTTCCCAAACGCGGTGTGAACGATGCCATCTACGACCTGGCGCGCTTCCGCGAGGAATACGGCCTGGAGCCGCACCAGCTTGTAGACCTCAAAGCCCTGATGGGCGATGCTTCCGACAATATCCCCGGCGTGAAAGGCGTCGGCGAAAAAACGGCGCTCAAACTGCTCCAGGATTACGGCTCGCTGGACAAAGTTTACGAGCATGTGGGCGAAATCAAGGGATCGCTGGGGCAAAAGCTGGCCGATGGCCGCGAACTCGCTTTTTTAAGCCGGCGTCTGGCAGCCATCAAACGCGATGTGCCAATCACGCTGAACATCAAAGCCTGCGCCGCGCACGACTTTGATACCCGGCAAGTAGACCGCCTGTTTGCGGAACTCGAGTTTCGCAGCCTGCGTGACCGTCTCCCCCAACTGGTCGAACAACTTCCACTCTTTGCCGTCCCGGAAGAAGCCCCGCCCCCGGCAGACGACGCGCCGCCCGCCGCCGAAACAATCATCGTCCGCGACCGGGACGCGCTGAATACTCTGGTAAACATCCTGAATGCCGCCCCGGCCATCACCTTCGATACTGAAACCACCAGCACCGACCAGATGGCCGCCGAACTGGTCGGCATCGCCCTGGCGGTCAGCGGCGAAACCGGCTACTACATCCCGGTCGGCCACCAGGAAGGCCGGCAGCTTGACCTGCAAACCGTCCTGGATGCCCTGCGCCCGCCGCTGACCAACCCGCGTATCGCCAAATACGCCCACAATGCCAGCTACGATCTGGTTATAATGCAGCGGTACGGCCTGGATGTATCGCCCATCACCTTCGACACGATGATTGCCGAATGGCTGCGCGACCCTGAAAGCAAATTCCTGGGGCTAAAAAATCTCGCTCGTCAGGAATTGAACATCCACATGACGGAAATCGCCGAGCTGATCGGCAGGGGCAAAAAACAGATCACGATGGATAAAGTGCCGGTTGAGCGCGCCGCCCCTTACGCCGCCGCCGATGCCGCCATCACACACCGGCTGGCCGGCCACCTGCGCCCCAAGCTGGACGAGATGCAGCTTACAGCGTTGTTCGAGGAACTCGAAATGCCGCTGATTCCCGTCATCGCCGCCATCGAGCAGGCCGGCGTCGCGCTGGACGTGGCCCATCTGCGAAACCTGAGCGAAGAACTGACAGCCCGGCTGGCCACCCTGGAAAACGAGATTTACGCGCTCGGAGGTTACGGCGCATTTAACATCAACAGCCCCAAACAGCTTAACGACGTGTTATTCGGCAAACTTGGGCTGCGCGTCCTGGAAGCCCGCAAGACGGCTCACGGCCAGTCCACCGCCGCCGATGTGCTGGAAAGCCTGCGCGGCCAGCACCCCATCATCGAAAAAATCCTGGATTACCGGGAAATCGCCAAATTGAAAGGCACTTATGTAGACGCCCTGCCTGCCCTCATCAACCCGCATACCGGGCGCGTCCACACCAGCTACAATCAAACCGGAACATCCACCGGACGCCTGAGCAGCAGCAGCCCGAACCTGCAAAACATCCCCATTCGCACCGACGAAGGCCGTAAAGTGCGGCGCGCGTTCGTCGCCCCACCGGGCTTTAAGCTGCTTTCCGCCGACTACAGCCAGATCGAACTGCGGATTCTCGCCCACGTCAGCCAGGATCGCACCCTGCTGGAAGCCTTCGCCCAGGGGCAGGACATCCATGCCGCGACGGCGGCGGCCATCTACGACATCCCGCTCGATCAGGTTTCCTACGAACAGCGCAGTTTTGCCAAACGTATTAACTTCGGCCTGATGTACGGTATGGGCGCGCACCGCCTGGCGCGCGAAAGCAGCCTGTCGTTTACCGAGGCTGAACGTTTTATCCAGCGGTACTTCGCCCGGATGCCCGGCGTGTTACGCTATCTGGAACAGACCAAAGCCAATGCCCGAACTAAGGAAGGTCTGGAAACACTCTTTCACCGCCGCCGCACGTTTCCCATCCTTTCTGGCGGCAAAACGGCCAACCGGCAGGTCATCCAGGCTTACGAGCGGGTTGCCATCAACTTCCCGATCCAGGGCAGCGCCGCCGACATCATCAAACGCGCCATGATTGACCTGTATGCGGAACTTCAGCGCCGCCGCCTGGGCGCCCAGATTATCCTGCAAGTGCATGATGAACTCGTCCTGGAAGTCCCGGATGACGAACTCGACGCGACCGCCGCCCTGGTCGTGCAGACGATGGAAGCGGCCTATACGCTGGACGCCCCCCTGCGGGCTAACGCTCAGGTCGGCCTCAACTGGCGGGATATGGAGCCTGTTTGAGCGTTCACCGTCCCTGGTTCATCCCGCCGCCATCTGCTAAAATGCCTGCTGACCGGCAGCCACCGGCGTCGGGATGTTTCATTCTGAACCAATAACAGGACGCGCCACTGTGAAACTCTTGTCGGACGCACACGCCCGGCTGGTCGAAAGCGCCATCCACAGCGCCCAGGCCGCCGGGGAATTACCCCCTTTCGACATTCCGCCTATCGAAATTCGCCCGCCCAAACGCAGCGACCAGGGCGATTACGCGGCAGCGGTCGCCTTACAACTGGCGAAACCCACCGGGATGAATCCCTTCGACATCGCCAACATCATCGCTAAGCGCCTGCCATCAGCCGATTTTGTCGGCGCGGTGGAGGTCATCAAACCCGGTTTTATCAACTTCCGGCTGGACGAAACCTGGCTCAAAGCGCAGGTCGAACAGATCATCGCCGAAGGCGACAGCCTGTTCCAGCTTGACCTGGGCGCGAGCAAACGGGCGCAGGTCGAGTTCGTTAGCGCCAACCCTACCGGCCCGCTGCACGTCGGTCGCAGCCGGGGCGCGATGGTCGGCGATACGATGGCGCGCCTGCTGGAAGCGGCGGGTTATGCCGTCGAACGCGAGTATTACTTCAACAACGCCGGCAAGCAGATGATTGACCTGGGCAACAGCCTGCGGATTCGTTACCTCGAAGCCCTAGGGCAGCCGGTCGAAATCCCGGAGCAGGACTTTTACCAGGGTGAATATCTGAAGGATTTCGCCCGCGATCTGGTTGCCGAAAAAGGCGACTCCCTCATCGGCGCGGATTGGAAGCCGTTTAAGGAATATGCCGAACGCCGCATGTTCGATGTCATCCGCGCCACGCTCAAGCGCGTGAACATCGAGCATGATATTTTCTTCAACGAAAACAGCCTCTACGAATCCGGTGCGGTCTGGCATACGCTGGAAAATCTCCAGGAGCGCGGCCATATTTACCAGGCCGTCCGGCCAGAAAATGCCGCCAACGACCAGCCGGACGAGGACGAGGCCGGTAAAGGTGAAGCCACCTGGTTCAGAAGTACGGCTTTTGGCGACGAAAAAGACCGCGTGCTGGTCAAAAGTGATGGCTCACCGACCTATACGCTGCCGGACATTGCCTATCATGTTGATAAAATTAATCGCGGCTTCGACCTGCTTATCAACGTGCTGGGCGCAGATCATGGCGCGCAGCACCGGGTCGTCAAGTATGGGATTCAGGCGCTCGGCCTGGATGCATCCAAAATCCACGTCATTCTGATTCAACTGGTGCGGATGATCCGCGACGGCAAAGAAGTGCGTATGAGTACGCGGCGCGGCGATTACGATACCCTGGATGATCTGATTGACCAAACCAGCGCCGACGTGGTGCGTTACATGCTGCTAGCCCGCAGCCCGGATTCGCACCTGAATTTCGATCTTGATCTGGCCGTCAAACAAAGCAACGAAAACCCCGTTTATTATATCCAAAACGCGCATGTACGCTGCGCCGGCATTTTCCGCGAAGCCGAGGCGCGCGGCCTGACCGACGCAGGCGCGGACGTGAACCTGCTGGGCGCGGACGAACTGCGGTTTATCCGTAAGGCGATGGAACTGGGCGAGGTCATCGCGCTTTCGGCGCAGACCTTCGAGCCGCACCGGATTGCGTTTTATGCCGGGGAATTAGCCAGCCTGTTCCACCCGATTTACGATAATGTGCGCGCCCTGCACGGCGATGTGCCGCCCGATGTGGCAAAAGCGCGCCTGCGTTTTTACCGCGCCGCCCAGGTCGTTTTTAAGCGCGTGCTGACCCTGATGGGCATGTTCGCGCCTGAACGGATGTGATTTTTTAATGTAAAGTGATGAGGGATGAAGCTATAAACAAATTTCCAAATCTCATCCCTCATGCTTTGCACCTGAAAGGAACTGGAATGGGCTTAAAACCTGATCATTGGATTCGCCGGATGGCGCTGGAATACGCTATGATCGAACCGTTCGCCGAAAATCAGGTGCGCGATGGTGTTATCAGCTACGGCGTATCGAGCTATGGCTACGATATGCGCGTGGCCGATGAGTTCAAAATCTTCACCAATGTTTACTCGGCTGTCGTAGACCCCAAGAGTTTTTCCCCGCAGTCCTTCGTAGATTTTAAGGGTGAGGTTTGCATCATCCCGCCTAACTCGTTTGTGCTGGCACGTTCGATGGAATACTTCAGAATACCGCGTAACGTATTAACCATCTGTGTCGGTAAAAGCACGTATGCCAGATGCGGCCTGATAGTGAACATAACCCCCTTCGAGCCGGCTTGGGAAGGTTACGTGACGCTCGAAATCAGCAATACCACCCCCCTGCCGGCTAAAATTTACGCCAATGAGGGCATCGCGCAGGTATTGTTTTTCGAGGCGGACGAGGAATGTGAAACTTCATACGCCGACAAAAAAGGCAAATACCAGGGGCAGACCGGCGTCACGCCGCCAAAACTGTAGCGCAAGCGCCATCAAGCAGTCCGCCGCGCATCGGGATTGAAAAAAGGCGGCGATTCGTGTAGACTTGTTGTAGTGAGGGCGGTTAGCTCAGTTGGCAGAGCGCCTGACTTACATTCAGGAGGTTTCACAGGTTCGAGCCCTGTACCGCCCAAACAGAGAAACGCATATCTTAAGGTATGCGTTTTTGTTTTTCCGCCTTACCTGGCCCTCTGACATGATGATTGGCCTGGGCTTTCTTATTGCCAGTCTATATCGAAATGGGATATGATTACGGTTAGGTGAAAATTCAGAAGCCGTTAGCCTATTGTATGAATTTCGTAACGGCGAGAAAACCGCTATGGTGATGTCACAATCCGAAAACAGGCATATTCTCATTGTCGAAGATGACGAAGACACGGCTGAGGTGGTTTCCACCCTGCTGAACGAAGCCGGCTACCAGACCGTCGCCGTTGACCGGGGCGATCTCGCGCTGTATCAGATCGCCAGCAGTTCCCCTGACCTGGTGCTGCTCGACCTGAACCTGCCTGATATTCACGGTCTGGAAGTGCTGAAGCAGGTTCGTTCGCAGTCCTTCCTGCCGATGATCGTCCTCAGCGGCTACGGACGGGAGCGTGATAAGGTCATCGCCCTGGAAGCGGGGGCCGACGATTACATGGCGAAACCCTTTTCGCCGGAAGAACTGGTCGCCCGCGTGGCGGCGCTGCTGCGCCGCATTGATTGGACCCCGCAGCCGGAAACCAAACTGGTCGTGCGCCAGCTTGAACTGGACATTCCACGCCGCCAGGCTTTCATACGCAACCAACGGCTTCATCTGACGCCCATCGAATATGGCCTGCTGGTAACGATCATGCGTAAAGCGGGGCAGGTCGTCACCCACGACGAACTGCTGCGAGTCGTGTGGGGGGAGCAGTACGAAGGCGATTACTCCGTGCTGCGCGTCAACATCTCGCGCCTGCGGCAGAAAATCGAGCAGAATCCGCGCCATCCAACCTACATCGTCACCGTACCCGGCCAGGGCTACCGGATGCCCACCAACAGCCGGTTTTAATTTCGCGCCCGTTGGCGTATTGGCGAATCTGTGCTATGTTAACCTTCAGGCATCGCGCATCTGCACATTCATAGGCGAGGTAAGTGCTATGCCCGGAGATTACACTACTTTAGCGCCGGTGTACGACGACATCGGCCTGGCTGACTTTTCGCGGCGTATGACGCCCATTCTGATTGATTTCGCCCAGCAGCGCGATTGGCTTGGTCGTCGTGTGGTCGTGCTGGGCTGCGGCACGGGCGCAAGCATCGAATATTTATCGAACTATATGTACACCATTACCGGCGTGGACAGCTCGCCGGAGATGCTGGCAGCCGCCCGGCAAAAGCTGGCCGACTCCGGCGCGAGTGTCCGCTGGGTGGAAGCGGACATCCGAGAGCTTGGCGATGCCGTCGGCCACGCGGATATGATTCTGGCGCTTAACGTGCTGAACGAGTTAAACAGCCTGCGCGATCTGGAAGTCGTTTTTACCCAGGTTCAGCGCCTGCTGGAGCCGGAGAAGTTATTTATCTTCGATATGTACACGATTCAGGGCCTGACCGAACAGGGGCGCAGTGCAGATGCCATCGTCGCCGATGAGCCGCATCTCAGCGTATTCGTCACCAACGCCTACGATTATGAACGCCAGATGGCGACCAGGCATTACCTGATCTTCCGCCGCCAGGGCGAAAGCTGGCAGCGCAGCGAGGCCCGCCACGTGCTGCGCGGTTTTCCGATCCAGGCTGTTGCGTCCCTGTTGCAGCGCACCGGCTTGAGGGTGAGCGGCATTTTTCAATTGGATTTAGACTCCTACGAGCCGGGCGTTTCTCAGGCTTCGCGGGTAGTATTTTTGGTGGAAAAACCGTCGCAGTGATGAATACCCTTCACGATACTTCGCTGACTTTTGCCGTAGACCCCGAACATGGGGCGCTGCGCTCTGCCGTCTTTGGGTTATTTTTTGCCATCTGGATTATCGGCTACGCAGTTCTCAATACACTGATTCCCAACGAAGGTTTGAACCTGATCGCGGGAGCGTTCGGTTTTGGCCTGGCCGCGCTGCTCGTCTCGCGCATCATCGAACCCTTTCTGCGAAAAAATTGGCCGAGCGGGCGTGTGCTGCAAATCACGAGCGACTACGTTCGTCTGGCGCGCCGTGACCGCGTTCAGGTTGAAATCAAAGCCCACGAGCCGATGAGTATTCTGCTGTGGCAGTTTAGAATCAAACACCGCCGTAATCGTGTCCCGGCGGGCTGGTTCGTGCTGGCCTGCGCGCTGGAGCAGGATGATTATTACCTGCCGGTTTATACGCTGGCTTCGCCGGAGCAGAGCAAAACATTGAACGAAAAAGCGCGTTTTGCCGGCCTCATCAGCGATAAAGACCTGAAGGCCAAAGACGCCCGCCAGGATACGCTGCGCGTGACCGGCGAGCAGCGCCGCCTGCGGCTGGCCGAGAGCCATCGCTGGGCGGACGGCGCGGAACTCAACCTGCCAGATTTTGAGCAGTTCCTCACCCGGCTGCACGCTCAGTTCCCTCAATGGATGCCGCTCGACCGATGAAAAAGCTGGCGTTTATCGGGTTTGTTTTACTGGCACTGGTTTTTCCGGCGCGGGCGCAGCAAGACCTGGTTTTATTCACGCCGGTCAGCGGGCGCATCGAAGCCGGCAGCCAGCAGTCCTATCGTTTTCAGGCCGTCGAAGGCAGCCTTCTGTCATTCGTCGTTCAGGCCGCATCCGGCGATCTCGACCCGCAGATCAGCATCACCAACAGCGCGGGCGCGGCCATCATCGGCAACGATGATTACCATTATCCCGAAAGCGGTGATTCGCTGATCGAGGCGATTACGATACCCCGCACCGATACTTACACAGCGACGGTATCGGGTTTTGGCGGCACATCAGGCGAGTATAACCTGTCCATGCTGGCCGGTTATGGGCTGGTCAGCGCCAGCCAGAACTTCAACGGCAGCCTGAGCTGGCAGGCCGCTGCCGAACCATTACAGGTCGAGGCGGTGGACGGCCAGCTCGCGCTTGCGCTCGACGGCCCCGAACAGGTCGGCGCGGCTGTTGACCGGGGGCTGAACGTCCCGCCGGTTTATTTTGCCCGCGTTTCGGTCACGGTGACGACCTCCCAGGCCAACTGGATGGTTGGATTAACCGCCCGGCAGACCGGCACAAACGCCTTTTACCTGCTGACGATTAACGAGCGCGGCCAGTGGCGTTTTTCCGTCCGAACTTCCGGCCAGGATCGTATGATTCGGGACTGGACGCCGCACCCGGCCATCCTGGCCGGAAACAAAACGTTCACCCTGGCGATGCTGGTCAACGGCAGCAATTTTGACTTTTTTTACAACGACAGTTTAATTGGCCGCCTGACCGATACCACCATTTCCGAAGGCGGGCGTCTGGGTCTGGCCGTTATAACCGACAGCTCCCGCACGGCACAGATGTCGGCTCGCTTCGACAACCTGACTATCACCACGCCGGTGCTGGTTGACGGCAGCCCTGTTCCGCCGTCCCAGCTCATTCTCAGCGCGCCCGCCGGTATGGCGCAGGAACTCCAGCGCCGCAATGTCATCCCCTCCGGCGGCGAAATGGCGCTCACCGTCGGCGAAAGTTTCATCGGGTCGGCCCGCCCAGGGGTAGAGCGGTTTATGCTGGGGCGCGGGGCCTCGTTTCGGAACTTCGCCCTGGGGACAACCTTCTCCTGGCAGGCTGACGCCGAGGGCATCACCGGCTGCGGGCTGATTTTTGCTGCCGCCGACGAGACGCACTATACGCTGGCTTACCTCGACCGCGCCGGCGGTTACGGCATCTCGCAGCGGCAGGGCGACTCGTTTGTGCCGGGGCTGTTCGGCGAAAAACCGCTGCCGGAAAAAAGCGCGTATCATCTGTTAGTAGTCGTTCTCGAAGACCGGGTGCTGTATTACGTGGACGGTGTTTACGGCGGCACGCTGGAAATGGCGGCGGTGGACGGCGCAGTGGGCAATGCGGTCGTCAACTTCGAGCCGGTGAACACCTCCTGTCAGTTTCGAGACACCTGGGTATGGCGCTGGTCATAACAGCCGGCTAATAAAAACATCCCCCTGCATCTGTTGAGTAAAGTGTAATGGAACCTATCGAAGCGGCGATTTTACGAACCATATTGTATGCAGATGTATTTAATTTTCCCCTTACAGTTGCGGAAATCCACCACTTTTTTATTCATCACGAGCCGGTCAGCGAAGCCGAAATCCGCCGCACGCTGGCGACCTCCACCCGGCTTCAAAGCTGCCTGTACATCACCGACGAGTACATCGCCCGAGCCGGGCGCGAAGACCTGATCGCGCTGCGGCGGATACGCTGCGCCGCCTCGCGGGAACTCTGGCCGCTGGCCGCAGCCTACGGTCGCTGGTTGGCGCGCCTGCCGTTCGTGCGAATGGTGGCGCTGACCGGGGCGCTGGCGATGCACAACGCCCGGCATCGCCGCGACGATCTCGATTACCTGCTGGTGACGCGGCCCGGTCGTGTCTGGCTGGCGCGCGCATTTTCGATCCTGCTGGTTCGGCTGGCGCGGCTGCAAGGCGTGGAAGTCTGCCCGAATTATGTGCTGGCGGAAACGCATTTAGAGCAGCAGCGCCGGGATATTTTTATCGCCCATGAAGTCGCCCAGATGGTGCCGCTCTACGGTCGCGCAGTTTACGAACGAATGCGCGAGCGCAACGCCTGGGTACTCGGCTGCCTGCCGAACGCCGGCGGCGTTTTTCACCACGAAAACGAACGGCCTATCGGGCGGTTCGGGGCCGGCTTCAAACGGCTGCTGGAAGCCCTGCTGGGCGGGCGGTTGGGCGATGCCCTGGAAAGATGGGAATCGCGCCGTAAACTGCGCCGCTTTTCGGCGGACATTCATCGCCTGCCCCATCATTCCGCCCGACTGGACGACTCCCAGGTTAAAGGCCACTTCAACGATCACGGCCATTTCGTGCTGCGGCAGTACACCGAACGGCTGCGCGAGTACGGCCTTGAATCCCAAACCGCCGCCACCGCCGCCGACTGACCACAATCCTTACTGCCGCAGACAAAAAAGGGGCGGTTGTTAACCGCCCCCCTGGAGTTTGGCAGATTAAAGGAAGTCGTTGTGAGAAAACAGCGACTTTTTTGTTGCGGGGATGAGGAAAAGGAGGCAGAAGGTAGTTCAGGAACGA
>QUBZ01000009.1 GCA_014338005.1 Chloroflexota bacterium
GTTGGGGCGCGGTATTTCGACGGGATCGGGGACGGTTTCGCGGAGGGTGGTCATAGGGTAACATCCTCGGCTGTGGATATGGTATGGGGCGCAGCACCCTGCGCCCCTCCATGCGAATTCAAAACCGCCAGACGCCCCGGCGGGAACGGTCGCCCACCAGGGATGGGCGGAAAAACCGCCGGCTTACGACGACGCGCGCTGTTCGTCCACGTCCTGCTGGATGCGCTCAATCGCTTCGTCCAGCGTCAGCTCGCCGGTGATGGCCTGCGTCAGCCGCTCGCGGATTCCGATGTTCAGCGCGAAGCTGTTGCGGGCGGTTTGCAGCACCCAGGCGTCATCGGACAGCTTGGGGATTTCCGCCAGGAATACATCCAGCGACTTTTTGGCCGACGGCACGTCGGTCTGGTAGTCTACGCCCTGTTCGGTCAGGGTTTTGTGGTAAGTCAGGAACAGCGCGCGTTCTACGAATTCCTGGTGGACTTCGGCGCTGCTCAGCCATTCCATCAGTTTGGTGACTTCTTCAGGATGGTCGGTGTCTTTGAAGGCCATCAGGGCTGCGCCGCCGGGCATCCCGGTGCTGCCGCCTTCGCCGGACGGGTTCGGGATGGCTTCCCAGTCGAACAGGTCGCCGATGGTGCTGGCGAGCGCGCCGACCTGCCAGCTCCCCGACATGAACAGCACGAGCTGGCCGTTGGTGAACAGGTCACGCCCGGAGGCGTACTGGCCGCCCGCGCTGACCCACACTTCCGCCGGAGTGAGGCCGTTGGTGTGCCAGTCCAAGATCATCTGCGCCGCTGCCCGGAAGCCGGGGCTGTCGGCGGTGAAAATCACATTACCCTTATCGTCCATAACCGGGTTGCCGTCGGCGTCGCGCTCGAAGAACTTCGCGCCCATGCTCAACGCCGGCCCCCAGACACGGTGGCCGCTGCGGTCAATCGCAACAGCATAAACCACGTTGTCGGGGCTGCTGACGGCCTCCGCTACCTGCTGGGCGGCGTCCACCCATTCTTCCCAGGTCGAGTCCCCGGCAGGGATGTCCACGCCGGCCTGCTCGAACAGGGTGCGGTTGATGAACGGGCCGGTGACGGTGGCCTGCGTCATAAAACCATACAGGCCGGTGTCGCTGGCATCGGTACGCATCCAGTTGAGGATGGCCTCCGGCCAGGTGGCGGCCCAGGCTTCGGGGTCGCTCATGTAGGGCGTCATATCCAGGTAGTACCCTTTGTACCGCGAAACGTCCGTCACGCGCGCCATATCGGGCGCGTTGCCGGTTTCCACCTGCGGCTGGAGGGTTTTGTCGAGGTCAGGATAAGGGATGGTGTCTACCACGACCTTGACGTTCGGGTTGTCGGCCATATAGCGGTCGAGCAGGTCTTGTAAAACCAGCCCTTCGTTACCATCATCATACCAGGCGATACGCAGTTCAACGGTGTCTTGCGCCGCTGCCAGGTTCGCGCCCAGGACGATCAGCGCGATCAGTAGGAAGAACAATCCACGACTCTTCATGCAAGTATCTCCTTAATATTCTTAATCGAAATTTTAACCGGGTGCAGATGCGTTTACAGCACCAACACAGGTAATTCTAGCATCTTTGCCAGCGAGTACAAAACGCCGGCATGGTCGCCGTAGGTTAAGGATACGTGATGTTCCAACCCTTCGGTCAGAATCGTATCCAGCACATCCTGGGCAGGACGCTCGAAACGCACCACGCCGGTCGTGCCGGAAAACGCGCCCGGCGCACGCTGCACCTCGCCTTCACCGACTACCAGACGCCAGCCGCCTTTCGCCTGGCTCAACCGCGCCAGGGTAACACGCCCCGGTTTGAGCGTGAACTGGAACAGCAGCGGCAGTTTGCGGTTGGAATGGATGGTCACGCCGGGGCGCGAGGCCGGGTCGGCCATCGAAAGCGGCGCCAAACCGCAGTGCCACAGCACCAAGCCGTCGCGTTCGTCGTCCACCGCCACGATGTCGCTGCCGAAGGCCGCTTCGCCGCTGATGGCTTGCAGCATGACCTGGGTGAGCGTGCCGTTCACGTCCGCCTCGCAAGAACAGGGCGTGCCGTCGTTGCTCATCATGGACATCGCGCCGCAGGCCGCGCAGCCCAGGTCGGTGAAAAATTCCGGCCAGCAGCGCACCGCCAGTCCGTCCAGCCGCCGGTTTTCCGCCAGGTCGCGCAGCGCCAGGTAAACGCCCAGTGTGCCGCGCGTCGGCGTGGGGTCGAGGTCGTCCAGGCCGTCCACGCGCACGCGCAGCCCTTCGGCCACTGCTTCGACGGCCTGCGGGTCGGCGGCGCGCGCGGCTTCAAATACGGTTGGCAGGCCGATCTGCACGACTTCCGCGCCGAACTGCTGCCGGATGGCCGCCTCATCGAACAGGCAGGTTTCAAACCCGGCGGGGTTTTCCCCCACACGGCCAATGCGCGCGGCTTTCAAAATACGGCGGGCGCGCCCCGCGCGGGCGAGCGTTCCGGCCAGCGCCGGCGCGCGGTCGTCGTCCGGGGCGGCGTACAGGTACTCATAGGTCAGGCCGGCGCGCGTCAGGGCGTGGGCGGCCAGGTTGATGCCGCACAGCGAATTCAGCCGCAGCCGCCCGCCCAGGCGTTCTTCCGGCACGGCCCACAGCAGCAGCGGCGCGTCCACCGCCTGCGCCAGCGCCATAACCATGCCGCTGTCGGCGAAGGTGGCCTGCAAAACCACCACCAGATCGGGCGGGGCGGCGGCCAGCGTGCGGATGGCGTCCGAGGCTTCATCCGGCGCTGTCACCGGCGCGTCCGGCCCGACCAGCGTAAAACCTGCCGCTTCCAACCGGGCGCGCGCATCCCGTATCACCTGTTCGGCCAGCGCCATATCAAACGTCGTGCGGGCGATGGGGAAAAAACCGAGAAGGTTCATCTTAAAAGTTCCGAGTGATGAGTGCCGAGTTCCGAGTTAAAGACCGGACGGTCGTGCGTCTGGCAGGGGTGGGTTTTTAAACCCGCCCCTTTTTTCTCACAATTCGCCCCAGGGAAAATTTTACACCTGCGGCAGCGCGGCCATCGCCCGCTCGATTTCCGCTTCGGGATACTCATAATCGGTAAGCTGCCCGGACAGGAAGGTATCGTAGGCCGACATATCAAAGTGGCCGTGACCGCACAGGTTAAACAGGATGACGCGCTTTTCGCCGGCGGCTTTGGCCTCCAGCGCCTCCTGGATGGTGGCGGCGATGGCGTGCGACGGCTCCGGCGCGGGGACAATGCCTTCGGCGCGCATGAACTGAATAGCCGCGTGGAAGGTTTCGGTCTGCGGGACGGCGCGCGCTTCGATGATGCCCTGGTCGTACAGCTCGCAGATGATACTCGCCATGCCATGATACCGCAGCCCGCCGGCGTGCAGCGGCGCCGGCACGAAATCGTGGCCGAGGGTGTACATCTTCACCATCGGGGCCAGGCCGACCGTATCGCCAAAGTCGTAGGCGTATCTGCCCCTGGTCAGGCTGGGGCAGGCCGATGGTTCAACCGCCACGATACGCACGTTTTTACCTTCGACCAGCTTTTCCCGCACGAAGGGCAGGCCGATCCCGGCGAAGTTGCTGCCGCCGCCGACACAGCCCACCACCACGTCCGGGTATTCGCCGGCGATTTCCATCTGTTTGATGGCTTCCTGGCCGATGACCGTCTGGTGCATCAGGACGTGATTCAGCACCGAGCCGAGGGCATATTTGTATTTGCCGCCGCTGGTGGCCGCCGCCTCGACCGCCTCGCTGATGGCGATGCCGAGCGAGCCGGTGCTGTCCGGGTCTTTCGCCAGGATGCCCCGCCCGGCGTTCGTCCGGTCGCTGGGGCTGGCGTACACCTGCGCGCCGAAGCTCATCATCATCGAGCGGCGGTAGGGTTTCTGCTGGTAGCTGACCTTGACCATGTAGACAACACATTCCATGCCGAAGAAGTTGCAGGCCTGCGCCAGCGCCGTCCCCCACTGTCCTGCGCCGGTTTCGGTAGTCAGCCCGATGACACCTTCCTGCTTGTTGTAATAGGCCTGCGGCGCGGCGGTGTTCAGTTTGTGGCTGCCGCTGGGCGACACGCCTTCATATTTGTAGTAGATGTGCGCCGGGGTATCCAACATTTTTTCCAGCCGCCGGGCGCGCAGCAGCGGCGTGGGCCGCCACAGCCTGTAGATGTCGCGCACCTCCTCCGGGATTTCGATATAACGCTCCTGGCTGACCTCCTGCAAAATCAGCCCCATCGGGAACAGCGGCGCCAGGTCATCCGGCCCGACCGGCTGTTTAGTGCCGGGGTGCAGCACCGGCGGCAACGGGCGCGGTAAATCCGCCTGGACGTTGTACCAGGCCGGCGGCATTTCGGACTGTGGCAGGTCGAAGCGAATGGAATCGGTCATGCGAACATCTCCTTGAAAAGGTTATACCCTGAAGGACACAGCGCAGCGTCCCGGCAGAAACCAGTTCGATTGAATGGATAATTAAAGTGCTGAAATATTGCTTATTGGCGGCATAGTGTAGCGGGTTTGCGCCAGCCGCGCCAGAAAAGACCATACGCGGAAAAAACGATGAAGGCCCGTTCGGGGGCGAGGGCCTTCATGCGTGGTTTCGTCGTTGACAAAAGCGACCTGTCAGGTAATGGCATAGGCATCTTCCAGTTCCATTCGCAGGCTCAGGTAGCTGAGATAGCGGCTTTCCGCAATCTCGCCCTTTTCGGCGGCTTCGGCCACCGCGCAGCCCGGCTCGTCGAAGTGGGCGCAGTCGTTGAATTTGCAGGCGCTCACCAGCGGCGCGATCTCCCGGAAGTACCCGTCCAGCTCCTCCGGCTCAATGTCCCACAGCGCCAGCGTTTTGAGGCCGGGTGTGTCGGCCAGGTAGCCGCCGATTTCCAGCTTCACCAGGGCGCTGTCGCGGGTGGTGTGAATGCCTTCGGCGCGGCGGCTCACTTCCTTAACGACACGCCCCAAGCCTGGCTGGATAACATTAAGCAGGCTGGTTTTGCCCACCCCCGACGGCCCGGTGAAAACCGACAGATGCCCGCGCAGCACCTCGCGCAGTTCGTCTATGCCGGTTTTTTCCCGCGCGCTGGTGTACAGGATGCGGTAGCCGATTTTTTCGTAAGGGGCGAACAACTTCCGAATGGCAGCCGGTTCTTGCAGGTCAATTTTGTTGACGACGATCATCAGCGCGCCGATGCCCGATTTTTCGCCCGCCACCAGAAAGCGGTCGAGCATCTTAAAATTCGGGGAGGGCTGCGCCGCCGCGAATACAAACAACGCCTGGTCGGCATTGGCGACGATGACCTGCTCGCGGTCGGGCTGCCCTTCGCCCCGGCGGCCTTCGGTGCGGACGGCGCGCGAAAGCACGCTGGTGCGCGGATGCACCTCCTCAATAGCGCCGGTTCCATCCGGCAGGATGCTGATTTTCACCCGGTCGCCGACGGCGGCGATGTCTGACGACCGGGCTTCTTCCATTAAACGACCCCTTAGCCGGCACGTCACGATCTGCCCGCCGGCGACTTCCACATTAAAGAAGCCGCTCTGATCGCTGACGACCAGACCTTCCAATAACGCTGCTACCGCTTCGCCTTCACCCAAACAAGACCTCCTGGCAAGCTCTAATGTTTTCGATTCAATTGATGGTGTAACATAAGACTGCTATGCCGCATCTATATTGTATCGAAAATCTATTCTTTTTGCGCCTGCCCTGCTGGTGTAAACTAGAGGGGTAGTTGAAGATGATTGGACGAGGTGATCGTGGAAAACGAAATTAAAACGATGCAGACGACCGACCCCCTGGCCGATTCTGCTCCCACAGACGGCGAAAAAGCGCGCACCGAGCCGCCTCCGGTGCTGGTTATCCCCCGCGTGGTTTTTAACTACGTGGTGATCGCCATCACGTTTTTCATCCTGGGCGCGGTGGTCAGCGCCGCCGGGTCGAATGCCCTGTTTAACGCCAACAGTGCGGAAAACCGCCGCCTGATTGATGAAGCGGTGAGCGCCGCCGTCGCCGCCGCCGGCAGCAGCAGCGCCAATACTGCCAGCACCGAGCCAGACCCCAACCGAGTTTATGATGTCAGCGCCGATGATGACCCCTTCATCGGCCCCGCGGACGCCCAGGTAGTGATGATCGAATTCAGCGATTTTAACTGCGGTTACTGCGGGCGTTTCGCCCGCGAGACGCTTAACCCCCTCATGGAAGCCTACAAAGATCGGGTCAAGTTCGTCTACCGCGATTATCCGATTCTGGCGCAGTCCTCGCTCGATGCGGCCCTGGCGGCGCAGTGTGCCTTTGAACAGGGCAACTTCTGGGATTATCACAACGCGCTGTTCAACAACCAGGGGTCTTTTGGTCGTGACCTGTACCTGCAGCTGGCGCAGGAGATGGCATTTGATGTGGAGAGCTTCACTACCTGCCTGGACGACCAGCAGTACCTCAACGAAATCGCCGCCGATTTTAACGTCGCGCGCGGCTTCGGCCTTCGCGGCACGCCCAGCTTTTTCATCAACGGGCGTTTCATCAGCGGCGCACAGCCCTACCAGGTCTTCGCCGGTATGCTGGATGAGGAACTGGCGAAAGTCGCTAACCCCGCCAGCGATACCTCATCGTGACGTACTCCCCATACCTAAAGGTAGGGGCTTCTACCGACTGAGACAGTATGAGGCGGCGCACAGCCTCATACTCTTTAATATCCTACACCTTTCAGTATCCTCCACGGACCGAAGCAAGGTGCGCCTTATATCCCCAAAGTGCTTTCAAAATCCTCCACCTTCAATATCATCCACCTTTCAATATCCTCTACGGATCGAAACAAATTGTAGCCGAGTTTCAACACTCAACATTCTCCAATTTCAAAATCCTCCACGGATCGAAGTGGCCGATTAATTGGGCGTTCTACACAGCTTTTTTGCTGTATACTTGGGATGTGTTGAGCGAGCGAATATCGCGCCAGCACAGTCAAAATCGGGCAAGACGCGCCCGTGTCGCGTAAACGCAGCTCCGCTGCCTCAACCGAATGGGCGAGGTAAGGGCAAACATGCGGCAGAATCTACACGGATTTATCCGCAGTAGAGCGTCACTCTGATGATGCCGGTATTTTTCGCGCATCGTTAACCATTTACTATACCTATTACTTTAAGGAGCAGAAACGATGTTGAAAAAAGTCTTTTTCCTGGCGGTTGCCCTGGCGCTGCTGGCCCTTCCGGCGCTGGCGCAGGATGCGCCCCCTCGTCTAAATGTAGTGGATTATGATCTGTGCGGCGACTTCGGCGGCGTGACCGTGACCGTCGTCGGGGATGCCGGCCATAACCTCGCCCCCTATCACTTCTGGGCCGACGATTTCGCCGCGATGGGCATCACCATCGAGATCATCGAAGTGCCGTTCGCCGACGTTTACCAGGTGCTTAAAACCGAATTCGTGGCGGGCAGCGGCGCGTTCGACGTGGTGACGTTCTATCCATCCTACATTGGCGACTTCGCCGGCAACGGTTATCTGCTGCCGCTGGATGACCTGATGGCGCGCGAACCGGCCAGCGTGTGGGACCCCAACATGGACGATGTGCTGGCCCCCTTCCGCGAGCTGTACAATAAATGGGGCGGCCAGACCTATGCCCTCACCATTGACGGCGACGTGCTGGTGATGATGTACCGCGCCGATCTGTTCAGCAATGAGGACGAAAAAGCCGCCTTCATGGAACAGTATGGCCGCGAGCTGCGCCCGCCGGAAACCTGGAGTGAATGGCTGGAAGTGGCCGAATTTTTCACCCGTGACGCGGGCGAAACGCTGGCCGGCGAAGTGCTGACGCAGCCCTTCTACGGTACGGCGGAATTTGGCCGGCGTGGTTTCAGCTATGCCTGGTATCTCAACCGCGCCGCCAGCAACGGCGTTATGCTGTTCGATGAGCAGATGAACCCCGGCATCAACTCGCCGGAAGCGGTGGCCGCGCTTCAGAACATGATTGACACGCTCAAGTTTGCGCCGCCGGACGTGCTGAACTTCGGCTATGACGAACTGCGCGACGCCTTCATCGGCGGCCAGCTTGCTATGGTCGTTCAGTGGACGGATGTGCCGAAGAAGGCCGCCGACCCCAGCATTTCGCGGATTGCCGGCAAGGTGGGCGTGGGCCGCGTCCCTGGCTTTGAGGTGGGTGGCGAAGTGGCGCACCGCTCGATGATGCCGGTTGGCCGCGTGGTGGGCGTGGCTGCCGACAGCGACGTGCCGGAAGCTGCCTACTGCGTCGCCAAACACATCGCCTACAACACCAGCCTGGAGAACGTCTCCACATCGCTGACCGGCCTGGACCCGTACCGGATGCTGCATCTGACCCATCCCGAAGCTTTCGCCCCGCTGATGGGCCAGGAAAACGCCGAGGCGTATTTGGCTGGTTTGCAGGTGGCGCTGGCCGATGGTTATCCTGATCTGTTCATCCCCGGCGCGGCGCAGTATCAGGACGCGCTCGACATCCAGGTTAACCGCGCCCTGGCCGGCGAAGTTTCGGCGCAGGAGGCGCTGGACGCCGTAGCCGCCGCCTGGAACGAAATCACCGACCGGCTGGGCCGCGATACCCAGGTCGCCTTCTGGCAGCAGGCGCTGGAAAGCTACCGCGCGCTGGGCCTGGTTAAATAAAGCCGGGTCACGCAGGAAATAACACTGTGGGGGCGGGTGTATCACCTGCCCCCTTCATGCATCTGGCAACCGGGCAACTAACGAAAGGCTGTGCTGCCATGTTCTCATCCAGTGTTACACGGCGCAGGGTTGCTTTTGCTTTTGTGCTGCCTGCGTTTGTTCTGCTGCTCGCCATCAGCATTTATCCGCTGTTACGCACGCTGGGGCTGGCGTTTTCCTCGCTGGAACTGACCGTTTCCCCGGCGGAGTCATTCGTCGGGTTTGATAACTTCGCCAAAGCCTTCCAGGACGTACGGTTCTGGAACGCGATGGGCAATACGCTGGTGCTGGTCATTGTGGGCGTGGCGATTCAGCTTGTGCTGGGCGTTGGTCTGGCCCTGCTGTTAAGCGAGATCGGCTTCACGCGGGTGGTATGGCTGACGGCGCTGCTGCTGCCGGTGATGATCGCGCCGGTGGTATCCGGCTTCCAGTTCCGCGTAATCTACAACGACACCTTCGGCCCGCTCAACTATCTCATCAAAACCATCTCCGGCGGGTTTGTTACCGGGCCGCCCTGGCTGGCCGATACCCGAACGGCGCTGCTGACGATCATGATGACCGATGTATGGCAGTGGACGCCGTTTATGATGCTGCTGGCGCTGGCCGGCCTGGAATCAATCCCGGTAGAACTGACGGAAGCGGCAGAAGTGGATGGGGCCGGTTACTGGGGCGCGTTCTGGCGCATCAAAATCCCGATCCTGCTGCCGGTGATTGTGATCGGCCTGCTGATCCGGGTGATGGACACATTCAAAACCTTCGATCTGGTGTTTTTGCTGACCGGCGGCGGGCCGGGCAGTTCGACCGAGACGATTGCTTTTTACACCTATCTTAACGGCTTCCGCTTCTTCAGCATGGGTTATACGGCAGCTATCGCATTCATCCAGTTGATTGTTATCATCGTCATCGCGCGCATCTTTCTGGTGGTGCAAAAACGGATGCGCGGCGGCGAGATACAGTAAAGAGGCAGTCGCAGCCATGAGAAAGAAGAAACCGCTGTATCTACGTATCATCATGGGTGTCATCCTGATGGTGGCGCTGATCTTCTTCCTGTTCCCCGTGATGTGGATGTTCCTCACATCGTTTAAAACTCAGGATCAGATTTTTTCGACCCCGCCGATTTTGATTCCGCCGGCTGAACAGTGGAATCTCGATAATTACGTCGCCGTTATGCGGGACAACAAGGGCCTTCAGGGTGTGCGCGACACGACGATTGTGGCCTTCTCAACCGCGCTCATCAGCGTCAGCATCGGGGCGCTGGCGGCCTACAGCCTGGCGCGTTTCCGCTTCGGCGGCGACGAATTTTCGTTCTGGATTATCTCAACGCGCATGTTCCCGCCGGTCGCTTCGGCCATCCCGCTGTTTCTCATCTTTCGCCAGCTTGAAATCCTCGATACCCATTGGGTGTTGATTATCGCCAATTCGGTGTTTAACGTGCCGTTCGCCGTGTGGCTGCTGAAGGGTTTTATCGAAGACCTGCCGGTTGAACTGGAGGAGGCGGCGCTGATTGAAGGGGCAAGTATTTTCGGCGCGTTCTGGCGTATCACGCTGCCGCTGATTACGCCGGGGCTGGTGACGGCTTTCCTGTTCACCTTCGTATTCACCTGGAACGAGTTTATGTTCGCCCTGCTGATGACGCGGCGGGCGGTGCGCCCGATGACGGTGGTCATCAGTTCGCTGGCGGGCGGCCATACCATCCTGTGGGCGCAGATCGCGGCGGCAGGCGTTATCACGATCATCCCCGGTGTCCTGGTGGTGATCTTTTTGCAGCGGTATATCGTGCGCGGCCTGACGATGGGCGCGCTGAAAAACTGAGATGCAGCTACAACACACAAAAGGTGACAAACCATGATTAAACTCATCGCACTGCTCAAGCGTAAACCGGAACTTAGCAGGGAGGAGTTCGCGCGGCGGTGGGTGGAGGAACATACCAAAATCTCCGCCCGGCTTCCCGGCCTGATTGACTATCGTATCAACATCGCTATCCCGGAGCAGGAGATAACCGGCGAGCTGCCCTATGACGGCACGGCGGAACTGTGGTTCGAGAGCGTGGAGGCCATGCGGGCGGCGTTCGCGTCGGAAATCGGCCAGGCCGCCGGGGCGGATGGCGACCTGTTCGCCGCCGTGCGGCTGCACATTTATACCGAGGAACATATCATCAAGCCGGTGAAATAAGCCGGCGCGGTGTGTGATGATCGAAGATCGGGTGAGTCAGGCTTCCTGGTCTTCGATCATTTCCTGGTAGACCGTTTCCATCTGCCGGGCGACGTTATCCCAGGCGAAGTGCGTCCGCACCAGCACCTGTGCCGCCGCGCCCATACGCGCCCGCAGGTCGGCGTTGCAAAGCAGTGCCTCCAGTGCCGCCGCCAGCGGCTCGACGGCGGGTTCCACCTCCAGCCCCGCGCCGTATTGGGCGGCTTCCGGCAGGTAACAGCCCGGCGAGACGATCACCGGCCTGCCCGCCGCCATCGCTTCCAATGCTACCATCGGCAGCCCTTCGCCGACGGCCGGCAGCGCCAGCACATCCGCTGCCGCCAGCGCCGCCAGCCGGTCCTGCCCACCCAGGTAGCCGGTCAGTATCATACGGCCATCCAGCAAAGGCCGAACGGCGGCCAGCGCGCCTTCGTCCGGCCCGGCGATCACCAGCCGCGCACCCAGAATGTTCGCCTGTCTGAAGGCTTCCACCAGCGCCACCACGCCCTTGCGCGGGTGCAGCCGCCCCATAAACAAGCACACCGGCGCATCCCCCAAACCGTACTTTTCACGAAAGGCTGCGCGTCCCGGCAGATCGGCATACTCATCCGGGTCCACACCGTTGGGGATAACCTGGACGCGCGCCTGCCCGCCAAAAGCTGCCCACAGTGATTCCGCTTCTGCTGCCTCCGCCGCTGTCAGGCCGATGATCCGGTCGAAACGCCGCGCCATCGCCGGGCTGAAAAGCCGGTCCCAAGCGGCCTTAAAACCGCTGCGGCCCGTGTTCAGCGCCAGTGTGCCATGCGGAGACAGCGCCAGCAGTCTGCCCAGGCGCGCCGCGATGGGCGTGACCAGCAGGTTTTCTACCGTGCGAAATTCGTGGCAGTGGAGAACATCGGCTTCCGGCAGCAGCCGCCGCGCCGCCGCCGGCAAACCGGGCGGCGTGGACAAATTTAGGCGACCACGCAGCCAGGGTGATAGATTGTGGGCGCGCACCACACGTACGCCGTCCAGAACTTCTTCGGCAGGGCCGGCATAACGCGCCTGCCGGTCGAGCGCATCGGTGGTTAAAACCGTGACGGCATGGCCGCGCCGCGCCAGTGCCCGCGCCAGACCTTCCACCGAACGCACGACGCCGCCAAAAGCATAAGCCGGGGCATAATAAGGGGCGAGGTGGATGATATTCATGGTTGTGATGATAACCGACGCCCTTTTAAACAGCAATCGCCCCGTTTCCGGGGCGAGTTTTGCCGGCGTAACGAACCGTTCAGGCCCGACGCGCCTTTTTCTTGACCAGAATGGAACGATTATCAATCCCCGTCAACAGTTTTTGCCCATCCAGGACGGTGGTTTCCGCCTGACTGCTCAGAATACGAACTTCGTCTTCGCCGGAATACGTAACATGCCCTTCAGCCACAAGGCTGCCGTTTTGAAAAATCTGTACCTCTTCGCCCGTTTTGGGCCACATCAACCGCCGTGTCAGACTCATCGCGGTTTCCTTTACATTCTTCACTAATCTAACACCTTCAATTACGACTCTAGCCCGCCCTACTGCCGATTGCGATAGCCCAATCGTACTAGTACAAATCATATGACAAAATTATATATTAAGTATTTACGTGGCAGAAAGACAGCGGCAGTGGTTGGCTAAAGCGCCTGTTCAGGGTATAATGAAATTACGACGCCGACACCCAGGCCGGGAACTGGCCGCCGCCGCTGGTGATCTGCCGGAGGTTGCCGCCGTCGGCATCCATGACGAAAATTTCCTCGCGCCCGCCGTCCGGCGCGGTGAAGGCGATTAACTGCCCGTCGGGACTGTAGCTGGCCCCCCACTCGTAGCCGGTGCCGTCGTAGAGGATTTTTCGACCGCTGCCATCGGCGGCCATACGGGCAATGGCCGAATCGCCGCGCGCGCCTTCGTTGGTCAGGAACAGGATGTAACGCCCATCCGGGCTGAAAGACGGCGACCAATCCTTGACCGCGTTTTCGGTCAGCCGGGAGAAGACCGCGCCGGGCAGGTGAAACCGCGCGATTTCCCACGTCCCGGCGTCGTCACGCGCCCCGCTGGTAAAAACCAGCGTCTGGCCGTCAGGACTCCAGCGCGCGCCGCTGCTGCGCGCCGCGTCGCCGAACACCGCCTGTAAATCACTGCCGTCGGCGCGGGCGCGGTACAGGTCGAACGTGCCGTCGCCGCGTATGTCCGACGAAAAGCTGATCCATTCGCCGTCAGGACTCCAGGCCGGCAGCCGGTCATCAACCGCATTGCGGGTGATCTGGCGCAGGTTGTCGCCGGATAGATCCATCACGTAAATGTCAAAATCGCCGTCACGGTCGGACTGAAAGGCGATGCGCCGCCCATCGGGCGAGACGGCGGGGAAAACATCCATCCCCGCGCCGAAGGTGAGCTGCGTTTCCTGGCCGGTGTTTAAATCCAGGTGAAACAGTTTGGTCGAACTGTCGCGTTCGGCGAAATAAACCAGACTGCCGCCAATTGCCCGCACCTCCGGGCTGAGCAGCATGGCCGAACGCACGCCGACCGGGGCGATGGTCGCCGTGTGGTCGGGGGTGCGGCTGGGCAGCGGCGTGGGGGTCGCGGCGGGCAGGCGGGCGTCACGCGCGGCGCGGCTGGTCGGGTCGAGCGTCGGCATGACCTCCCCATCACGGCTGACGCCGCTTAACCAGGGCGGAGTAGTGGCGGTCGGGGTTGGGGCAGCCTCCGAACCGCCGGTTATCATGCCGATAATCAGCAGCGCCGTGATCGCCAGCACCACCAGCACGCCGCATCCGATCAACCCGCCCACCGCCGCATTCATCCACACGTTCGGGCGGCGCGGTTTGCGGCGCCGGTATATGGCAGCCGGAGGAGCAGCCGACTGGCCGAGCGGCGCATAGGCAATCGGCGGGATGGCAACCATCGGCGGGGGGGACTGCGCCGGCTGTTCAATCGGAATTGGGTGCGGCTGCGGGCGCACCGCCACCGGCTGGGTATCGTGGATGCTGGTGATGGGTTTGTCCACCGCCCGTTTAAGCGATTCCGCCAGCGCGACCGCGTGCGGATAGCGTTCCTCGCGCTTTTTTTTGAGCGTCTTTAAAATCACTTCTTCGACGGCGAACGACAGATTGGGGTTATAAGCGCGCGGCTGCGGGGGCGGCGTCGTAACCTGCATGACGGCGATGCTGTAGGGGGTATCGCTCTCAAAAGGCCGCCGGCCGGTCGCCATCTCGAACAGCATCACGCCCAGCGCATACAGGTCGCTGCGGTTATCCAGCGGCAGCCCCTGGGCCTGTTCGGGACTCATGTAACTGGGCGTGCCGACCACCCCCTGGGTAGTGATGCCCACGCTCTGCTCGCCCAGAATACGGGCGATGCCGAAATCGGTCAGGTAAGCGCCGCCGTCATCATCCATCAGCACATTGCTGGGTTTCAGGTCTCGGTGCAGCACGTTTTTGCTATGCGCGTAATCTAGCGCCGGGGCGATCTGCTCCAGAATCGAGATGATCGTTTCGATGTCCAGCGGCCCGCGGTTAATGCGGTCATCCACCGACCCCGCCGGCATGTAACGCATGACGATATACGGCTGGCCTTCGCTTTCGCCGTAGTCGTACACCGGCACGATATTCCGGTGTTCAAGCTGCGAGACGATTTTTACTTCCTGGTGAAAACGCTGGAGATAGGTATCATCGTGGATGTACTGCTTCGGCAGCACCTTAACGGCCACCACCCGCTTCATCGAAACCTGCTGGGCGCGGTAAACCGTCGCCATACCGCCGCGACCGATCACGTCCAGGATTTCATAACCGCCGATGGTTTTGCCGATCAACTCATCCGTCGTCATATCGCGCCTTTACCGTCCGCGCCGGGATTCATCCATCCACGCCCATTATACGGTAGACCGGGGGACAAAACCATACGGCGGACTTTCGACAAAATGCGCTTTTTCGTTATACACTGTTTGTACGCCCAACGAATATATTCCGGTGAAAGGGGATGTTTGATGAACCCGTCTGATATTTTAAAGTATGGACACCGGCACATTTTACGTACTCTAGACGGCCTGGATTTTGATTATTGGGAAATCGGCGGTGTATGCGGCATCTGGTCGGTCAAGGATATTATGGCGCACCTGGCGTCTTACGAGCATATGCTGACCGAGGTGCTGTCGCCTTTTGCCGGCGTCAAACAGGCTGCCACACCCTATCTGACCCAGATGGGTGAGATGGATCCAGACAGCTTTAATGACACGCAGGTCGGCGCGCGCCGGGGGCTGCCTCCCGCTGACGTGCTGGCCGAGTACAACCAGGTCTTCAGCCGTGTAGCCGACCTGGCGGTTAAAATTCCGCCGGAGGTCTGGCGGCAGACCGGCGCGCTGCCCTGGTACGGCCCGGAATATGATTTGGATGATTTTATCGTCTACACATTTTACGGCCACAAACGCGAACACGGCGCGCAGATCAGCGTGTTCCGGGACACTTTAAAAGGCCAGCAGTAGCCGTCCTTTCGTCTTTTCCCGGCCCGAAAATCGTTTTGAACGCGGCACGCTTTTTAAGAGAGGTGGTTCATGGGAGCATTCAGTTTACAGTGGCCGTCGGCGGCAGCGCCCGCCCGTTATACCACGCCGTTCGATGCCGCTACCGGCGCGATTGGCGTTTACGCACCTGCCGGGACGCCGGTCAGCGCCGGCGCTGCCGGCCAGGTGGTTGCCATCACCGGCGGCTCGGTGCTGGTGAAAACCGGCCTTTACACCGTCATTTATGGCAACCTGCGCGCCGTTCGCGTCCAGCCGGGGCAGGCGGTAGCCGCCGGGCAAATCCTGGCCGAATCCGCCGGGCCGGAGAGTTTTACATTGGCGGTTGAGCAGGCGGTGGATGTCTCCAAGCTGCTGCCGCCGCCCGCGCCGCAGCCGAGCGCCGCACCCACTCCGCCCCCGCCCGCGCCCGTTCCGCCCGCCGCGCCCCCGTCAAAAGTTTACGTTCGTCCGACTCTGGACGGCGTTCGCCTGCGCGAGCGCCCGGTAGACGGCAAACCCATCGCCCAGGTGAACGCGGCAGACACGCTCGAATCGCTGGAGACAGCGGAAGCCACGCGGGGCAAGCTGGGCGTCCCCGGCCAGTGGCTCCAGGTGCGGAGTCCTGCCGGTTTAACCGGCTTCGTAGCGGCTCAATATCTCCAGGCCGGCAGCGCGCCTGTCCCTGTTCCGGCTCCCGCGCCGGTTACGACGACCGGTAACATGCTGGGCGTGAACCTGGACATCTATAACCCGCTCGGACGCCCTGACCCGGCTCTGATGCGCGGCATCGGCTGGGTGCGCGTGAAGTTTAACGTGTCGCTCAACCCCGACCGCCCGCATACCGACGACAACAGCAGCGGGCGTTACGGTAATACCGACATCGGCGCGGCCTTCAACCGCTACCGGGCCGCGCTGGAGCCTTACGCCCGCGCCGGGATGAAAGTGCTGATGGTATTTACACACCAGCTTTACGGCGAAGGCGCGGGATACAACTGGAACGCGATGGACAGCGGGCGCTGGCGCGACCTGACCCGCACCTATGCCGACTTCGCCCGCCGCAGCGTGGAACTGTGGAAGCCAACCGGCTTCGTTCACGCCTATCAAATCTGGAACGAGCAGGATACCGAACCGGGCAAAGGCCGCGCTGCCGTCCCGATTCCGGCGGCGGATTACGGCCACCTGCTGGCAGAAACCATCCGCGCCATCCGCTCGGTAGACCCCGCCACACCGATTATCACTGGCGGCCACACACGCGGCCCGCAGGTGGGCAGCGCCTATGCCCGCGCGGCCCTGGCGGCCATGCCCGCCGATGTGCGCCCGGACGGCATCGCCACGCACCCTTACGGGCGCGGCGTAGCCGGGCATGTTTTTAGCAACTGGGGGCCGCTGGACGAAGAAATCCGCCTGTGTGCGGCGGTGCTGCCCGGCAGGCCGGTCTGGATTACCGAATGGGGTGTGTTGGGGCGGCAGGGCGACTTAAGTATCGCGCCCCAGGTGAGCGACTACGCCGCCGGATTTGTGCGAATCTGCAAGGCGCAGTTTGCGGGACAGGTAGCCGCCGCCATCTGGTATGCCTGGGCGGACGGCATGGACGATGGCTACGGCCTGGTGGACGCCGGCGGCAGGCCGAAAGCCGGTTTCACCGACCGATTCCTGGCGCTTTAGCACTTAAGCTGCCGGTGGGCTTCAGCCGCCTTTCGCCAGGGTGAAGTCCGGCGCGGGGATGAGCAGGTCAGGTGCCGGCTGGAGTCCCTGTTCGGCCAGCGCGCCGGCGTATTCCGGGTGCATCTGGAACGCGCCGTTGGCGAAAATTTCCCGGTCCCAGGGGTTCAGCAGCAGCGCATCGGACACCAGGCCGATATAATCCGGCGTTTCCGTTCCCCAACTGTGCGCGTATAACACGGCGCAGCGCACCGCCGCCGCACCCAGTTTTTCGACTTCGGCTTTGACCACCCGCAGCGTTTCGCCGGTGCTGGAGATTTCGTCCACCACCAGCGCGCGCTGCCCGCGCACAACCTCCGGCGGGCGCACCAGCCACATTGGACTGGCATGAGTCGCCACATCATTCACCCGGCGCGAAAGCCGCACCGGGTAAATTTCCACGCGCAGCATGTGGGCGATCAGCGTGCCGGGATAATATCCCCCGCGCCCGACCGCCAGGATGATCTCTGGCCGAAACGCGGCGGCGGCCTTCACCAGCGCCTTGCACAACCCATGAACGTCATTCCACGAAATCGGGCGGATTCCCCGCCGCTGCGAATAATCGTAGGGCTGCTGGCTCATGGTCAAGTCTCCTCTCTTTTAGATACGCTTCAAAGCTTACTGCAAAAATATCGCGGCGAACAAACGCGGCAGCGGTGGCCTTACTTTAGATACCGGATTTGTGTATTTCTCATGGTCAAAACGCTGGCATTAGTGTTACAGTTAGTGTATATTCGTTACAAATATTGAGACATTTAGGTGATCGAAAAGAGGTCTAGGGATGAACAAAACCAAAGTCCTTGTGGTGGAGGACGAGGTAAATATCTGCAAGCTCATCGGCGATTACATGACGGCACATGGTTATGATGTGACCGCCGTCCAGGACGGGCCGGAAGCGATTGAATACGTCAAACAGCGCGGGCTGCCGCACATCGCTTTGATTGATCTGGCGCTGCCGACCATGCACGGCTTCGAGTTAAGCAGCAAACTCAAATCTATGGCCGATGTGCCGATCATCTTCGTCACCTCCACAGGCGACACGGATACCATCGTCCAGGGCTTAAAACGTTATGCCGAGGATTTTATTGTCAAACCCTTTGACCTGCGCGAACTGGAAGCCCGCGTCCAGGCTGTCCTGGCGCGGATGCCCAGCCTGGATTACGCCAGCGAGCCGGTCGTCCGCATTGACGAACATCTGTCGGTGGATTTTGCCCACAACCGGCTGACAGTGGGCAGCAAAACGTTCGGCCTGACGCCGACCGAATCGATCCTGCTGCATGTTTTGCTCCGCAACGCCGGGCGCGTGGTGGAAAACCGCATGTTAATCGCCCGCGTATGGCCGTCGGAGGACGTGTTTGAGGATACCCTGCGCGTCCACATGCACCGGCTGCGCCGCAAACTGGAAGCCGACTCGCACCACCCGCATTACATCCGCACCGAACGCGGCGTTGGGTATATGTTCACCATTCGCCCGCCGGAGGGCAGTAGCCGGCCTTCGGACGCGCCGGACGAGGAAGAATCGGCTGAATAAACCTTATGCCCGCCGCGTTTCAGGTCGAGTCCGCCCTGCCTTCCACCCAACTGCGCCACATCCTGGAAACACTGGCCCAGGAAATCCCGGCGCAGTTGGCGCGCGTTTATACCTATTATCGCTACCAGCGTCGGCTGGAAATGCTGGCGGAGTACAGCGGCGCGCCGGTCGCCAGCTTTGCTTCAGACCGCCTGCGTTTGATGCTTGAACGCCAGCTTGAATCCACATCCGACGAGGTTTTTTCCCTGTCTCGTGATGTTCTGGAAAACACTGGCTTTCAATCGGGGCTGGTTTTCCGGTTGATGATGGACGGCGAATTAACCGGCCTGCTGGTTTTGCTGGCGGCCATGCCTGACGCCTACAGGCCGGAACACGCCGCGCGCGCCTACCCCTGGGTGAACATGGCGCGCATCATCGTCGAAAACAAATACCTGCACGACAACCAAGCCGCCGCGCGCGCCATCCAGGCGGCGGCGCACATCATCGGCGACCAGCCCTCGCCGCAGCAGCTCATCAATATCCTGCACGATTATCTGTGCAGCCCACAGGTGGCGATGTGCGTGCTGATGTTTTACGGGCCGCAGCACGAAAATCGCCCTGACGGCCCGTTTGACTACCTGGAAATTCAGGGCAGTTGGCTGCGGCGTTACGGCCAGGGGATCGGTGTAGGTGTGCGGTTTTACCTGGATCAATATGCCGACCTGCTGGCGGAACTCGACAGCAGCCGCGTGCTGACGTTCGCCAGCGTCAAACCGCTCAGGTCGCGGCTTGACCCGCTGGTGCGGGCTTTCATCCGCGAGGAGCGGGTGCAGTCCTTAACGCTGATCGCGCTGCACGCCGGAAACCGCCGCCTGGGTGTGATCGCCATCGCCACCGACCGCCCATACCAGTTTACCGCGCAAGAGATGGACAACTACCGCGCCGTCAGCGAATTTTTAGCCGTCGGCACCATGGCGCGGATGCTTCAGCAGCAGCACGACCTGGTGCAGCGCGCCCGTTCCGCCCTGCTGGACGCCGTGACCGACGGCGTGATGATGGTGCTGCCGAATCCGCTTAATGCGACGGTGCTGACGGTTAACGAATGTTTTGCGCGCATGTTCCAAACCAGCGCGGCGGCGGTGCAGGGGCTGCCGCTGCGTAAACTGCTGGAACGCCTGCAAATCCCCGACGATGTGCGCCAGGAACTGCGGCGGCGCTGGCTGAGTTTTCCCTTCGCGGATACTGCCGTTCATCGCGGCGAATTTGAGATGGTTCACCCGGATGGGTATCATGCCGCCATCACCTGGTACAGCGCGCCGGTTTACCAGGAAAACCGGGTGATGGGGCGCATCTACATCTTTCATGATGTGTCGGCGGAGCGGGCGTCGGCGGCGCTGCGGGCAAATTTCGTCTCGTGGGTATCGCACGAGCTTCGCACACCGCTGACCTCCATTCGAGGTTTCGCCGAATTTATCCTGGAAGCGGCCGGCGACCAGCTTCCTGATGTGGCGCGGGAGTATGTCGAGATCATCCACCAGAGTGCTGTACATCTCAACCGGGTTTTTTCGGACATCATCGAAATCGCGCGCGCCGACGCCGGGCAGCTCAAGTTAAACCTGGAGGAAGCCCGCCTGCCGGACATTCTGGCCGAAGCGATCGCGCTCCTGGAGCCGCAGCACAAAATGCGCGGGCAGAGGGTCGTCATGCAGTGCGATGATGATTTGCCGGCAGTCCGGGCAGACCGAAACCGGCTCATCCAGGCGGTCACTAACCTGCTGGGGAATGCCATCAAATACAGCCCGGAGAACAGCGTTATCCGCCTGACCGCCCGCTACGTAGCCGCGCGCGAGGCGCTGCCCGCCGGCGCTCCCCCGGATGTCGTGCTGCCGGGCATTCTGGTGACGGTGACGGACGAAGGGCCGGGCATCAAACCGGAGGAAACCGAGCAGGTGTTTCTGCCATTTTTTCGGTCGCAGGAGGCGCGCGCCGGCAAAATCGCCGGCACCGGCCTGGGGCTGACCATCGCGCGCAGTTTTGTCGAACTGCACCGGGGCAAAATCTGGGCCGAGGGGCGGCAGCGCGGCAGACGAGAGGGGCGCTTTTTGTTCACCTTGCCGGTGTCTGGCGTTTAAAGCCGTCGGGGTTCGGCGGCGCGGCATAAAGCCTCAGGCGTTATCCCGCGTTTGGTAAAACAGGGCGCGTTTTTCGCCGGGCAGCGTATAGTCGAAACCGCAGTTGATGAAAAATTCGTCTGCCGAAGTGATCGCCATCACCTCCAGCACGTTCCGGCTGCGGGCGCGCTCCAGGCAGGCCGCTACCAGCCGTTTGCCGATGCCCATACCCTGTGCATCTGGTGCGACGGCCAGGCTGCGGATTTCGGCCAGCTTGGGCGAATATACTTCCAGCGCCGCGCAGCCGACCATCCGGCCTTCCAGTTCCGCGATAAAAAACAGCGGCAGCAGATCGGCCAGCTCGTCCAGGGTGCGGGGCAGCAGCTTGCCGTCCTCGACGAAGGGTTTGATGAAGTCCGCCAGGGCGGGGGCGTCCACGTCCATAGCGGGCCGCACGATCACGTCGGTTTTCGTCGCCATACTAAAAAGCTGCCTATCTGCGTCTCGCGCTCGTAGTTGAATATCAGCCAGTTGTTCAGTTCAGTATAATCCTGAAGCAGCGTATGGGAGTCTGCATCCCTGCCCGTCACCCAGGGCATAAAATCGCCTTCCAGCACCAGCACGTAAGGCGGCAGCGCCGCCCACAACTGCTCCACCGTTTCCTGCTTCCAGGCCGCCGGATACCAGTCGCCCACCAGCGGGAACTGGAAGATAAACCGCACCGCCGGGTTCAGCCCGCTGAGGTAATACACCTCCGGCCTGAAGCCCCAGATGAACAGCGAATCGCCCGGCGCGACCCGCTCCCGCAGAAAGTCCGCCATTTGCAGCGATTCGTCCGCCACGAACTCCCCACCCTGGAAGCGGCTGTAATACCGTTCCCGGCTTTCCTGACCGGTCAGGTACGGCCAAGCATTCGGCCAGATGCCCGCCGCCAGCACTGCCAGCAGCCCCAGCGCAGCGCCCGCAGACGCGGCTATCCTGAGCGGGAAACCGCGAATGTGGGCCGAGCGCCGGGTGAGGGTTTGCAGAATCCGGTCTATGCCGCCGGCGGCCAGCAGCGCCAGCGGCGGCAGCATCGGCAGCCAGTGATAATCGTACCCTTTGGCCTGCACCAGCATGATGCCCAACCCGGCCAGCGCCCACAGCCGCACAACCCACCCGCCGCGCCGGTCATCCGGCCACAGCGCCAGCCCTACCCCTGCCAGGATGAACAGCAGCCCCCAATGCGACCAGCGGAAACCGAGCGCCGTCGCCATCAGGCCGCCGAAGTCGTCCGGGTTGAGCGTTAGCGCGGCGTAACCGGCGGTGACGCGGAGACTTTCCAGCAGGCCGTCCCACGCGCCGATGGCCGACAGATAGGCCGCCCCGCCCAGGCCGACCAGCAGCCCGCCGACCACAAAAGCCGCTGCTGCCCTGGCTGCCATCCCGGCGTTGAACGGGCGCAGCAGGATATAACCTGCCGCCAGCGCCAGCCCGAACAGCGCGAAAGGATATTTAAACCACACTGCCCAGGCGCACAGCGCCCCGGCCACAAAAGCCCAGACCGGGCCGCCTCGCCGCGCCTCGGCCATGCTCAGCATCGCCAGCGTCATCGGCAGCAGGGCGATTCCGTCGTTCTGGGTGAGCGTCCAGAACGTTTCGGTGAAGTAAAAAACCGGGAATACCAGCGCCGCCCACAGCCCCACCCGCCGGCTGGCGAGCCGCCCGCTAAGCCGGTACAGCGCCGCCGAAATGACCGGCACGATCAGCAGGTCAATCAGGCGCAGCGCCTCGGTCGAACGCCCGAACAGCGCCATCGCCGCCGCGTAGACATAAAACACAGCCGGCGGTTTAGGATTCCACAGGTCACGGTAAGGGACGCGCCCGTCCAACAGGCCGCGCCCGATGGTGGCGAACTCGCCCTGGTCGCGCCCCAGTGGATAAGTCAGCGTCGGCAGCGCCAGCAGCGTGATAACCAGCAGCAGCGCCACCAGCACAAGGACATGATTTTGAAACAGGCGGCGGCTCAACAGCTCCTCCAGACGCGCCGTTTTCAACCGCCGCTCACAATCCGCACGATGAGCAGGGCGATCACCAGCGACAGCGCCAGCAAAATGAACAGCGCCAGCCGGATAGAGCTGCCCGGCGTGTTTTCGGTGGATTTTTCAACGGTGACGCTGCCGAGCAGATCAACGTAAAAATCGAGCGTGACGCTGCCGCGCGCCAGCCGCGCCATATAATCATGGCCGGACACGCGCACCCAGCCGGTTTGTTCATCGTCCCAGTCCTCGCCCAGCCGCTCCCGGATGGCCGCTTCCAGGATGGCGCGCGCGCGTTCCGGCGAAATCGGTTCGATGGGTTCAATCGGGTCGCTCATATCCTGCTCCACTGCCGGCAGCCGGTACGATTATAACGGATAAAACCCTACGATGGGGAGAACATATTTCTTAAGCCCTGCGCCTCGAAGGCTTAAAACGTTAAGGCACTAAACCGCGCCCTCTTAACCACAGGGCGATGCGCCGGGCAGCGGCGGCATGGCCGCGCGCGTTAAAGTGACCGTCGTCGGCGTAATACAGCCGCTCTCCGCTGCTGTTGGCCTCGGTTTTCAGCGCCCAGGTCAGATTCAGCGCCGGGATGCCGCTGGATTCCAGAAAAGCCTCCATCCGCGAAGCCGGCGCAAGCAGATCGGCCTGATGCACAGCGGGGACGCGCTCCCCGTACAGGTCGAGCAGGATGCCCCAGTCGGTATTATGGATGGCCCGCCGGTCGGGGATGATGACCGCCGCAAACGGGACGCCCTGCAAATCTTCCACCACGTCCCGGAAGGCCAGCACCAGCGCCTCGGTAATCGCCCAGGCATCGCGCCAGTAATCGTCCTCCGGCAGGAAAATACCCAGTTCGACCGGGTATTCGATGATATATGGCTGCTGGCTGAGGACGGCGGGGCGCGGCGGCGGGTTTTCCGGCGTGGCGGGGAGCTGCGCGGCCTGCATCCGCGCCAGCCAGCCGAACACCGGCGAGTCGGGATACTGGCCGGCATCGTAGGTTGGGCTGTTGTGCAGCCGGAGCCGGCCATCTTGTTGGGTGAAATAAGGCCGGTTCAGCCGGTAGCCGTAGCGGCGGTGTTCCAGATCAATCTGGTTGTCCTGGATGTCGTTGCCGGTGTATATCGAAAGCAGCACCAGATCGGGCTGGAACTGCCAGCCCAGCGCCGCGTACAGCAGCAGTTCGCGGTCGGTGCCGTAGGCGTCCACGCTCAGGTTGATGACCTCTACCCGGCGCGGCGAATCTGCATTCAGATATTCCTCCAGCAGCCAGGTAAAACCCTGCTCGCGCTCCACTTGAAGCGCCTGAGGGAAGGAATCGCCCACGACGACGATCCGAAAGACGCCGGGCGGTTTTTCCAGCGTGTAGTCGTCGTCGTTGAGGCCGTAGTTATTAAACCGCCAGAAGGCCGGAAAACCCTCCTCCTGCTGCGTGATCGGGAATACGCCGCACACCTCGCGGTACGCGCCCGTGACGCCAAAAACCAGCCAGAACCAGTCGCCCGGCGCGGGGATGCAGCCGGAGGCCGGGCGCAGCAGCGGCAGCGCGGCCAGCGCGATAACCCCCGCCAGGCCGACGCCGAAAGCGGCCAGCAGCAGTTTTTGCAGTCGAGACATGCTTAAACGCCTGTTTGATTGCAGCGGCAGACCATCCTTATCCCATCCAGTGTAACACCGGCGGCGGACGCCGGACAATGATAGCGCGCCCAAAAGTGTGCTAAAATGAACCCCTGCATCTACTTCAACCCGATTGGCTCAGGAGCATTTTATGAATCGTTTATGCTGTGTTTGCGGCGCAGATAATTATGAGCCGCTGTACAAACCGGAACATTCCCCAGGGCCGGTCGTGCGCTGCAAAGTGTGTGATTTTGTTTACGTTAACCCCATCGAAACGGACAAGGCGCTGATTACCGAAGGCCCGGTGCTGGGCGACCGACCGGAAGACCTGCTGCACAGCGCCGATCTCGATGCGATTAAAGGCAGTTGGGAAGAACCGATTATTGAAGCTTACCTGGCCGAACTGCGCCCCAAGCAGGTTAATGCCGAAGAAGCCCTGACGTACATCAACCAACTGGCCGGCCAGCGCGGGAAAATCCTGGATTACGGCTGTTTCTGCGGGGTGTTTTTGAGCGTGGCACAGGCGCAGGGCTGGGACGCCTATGGAATCGAGCCGCTGGTGATGCCGTCCATTTATGCGCGTGGCAAGTTCGGGTTAAAAGTCACTACCGATACCCTGCGCCACGATACATTCCCCGCCGATTTTTTCGACGTGGTGACGGCCTTCCAGGTGTTCGAGCATATCGTTGACCCGCAGGACTCGCTGGAAAAAATCCGCCATATCATCAAACCCGGCGGTCTGATCGCCATCGAAGTGCCGAACATTGAAAACACCTGGGTGAAAATCTTCAAGGAAAAACACCGGCATTTCGTCGAAGATCACGTTTCGTTTTTCTCTGCCGAAACGCTCAAACGCCTGCTGGAACGTTTTGGCTTCCAGCCGGTCGGCGTTTATTATCCGGTGCGCGCCCTCAGCTACCGGCATTTCGCCTGGTGGATCGGGCGGTTCGCCGGCAAACGCAGCGGCGGCATGGCGCAAAACCTCGTCTCCCGGCTGGGACTGGACGAAAAAACCATCAACCTGAGCTTTGGCGATATTGTAATGGTCATCGCCCGCAAGCCTTAAAATCGGCTGCCGCGCCGTTTTATCGAATCGCATACTCCGGCGAGGGCGGGCCCATCAGGCCGGCGGAGTCTATGGCGAAAACGGCCAGCGCCGCGAACTGGCTGGACACAAAACCATCCCAATCCACCGATGTGCCGTTCCAGGGGAACTGCTGGTCGTAATACAGCGAGTTCGGGCGGCGCAGGGCAACGATATAGCCGGCAGCGCCGGGGCTGGGTTCCCAAACCAGCGTGCGGGTTCCGCTGCTGTTGTCCCGCAGGCTCAGGTTGCGGGGCGGCGGCGGCCCATCGGCCAGGGCGGTGATGGCCGCCAGCGCCGTCTGGGTGGCGCGCGCCAAGTAAACCGCGTCTATATCCTCGATGGTATCCTGAGGGGTGTGGTGGCGCTGCCGTTCTTCCAATGCTTCGATCAGGCGCACCGCCGGGATGCCCGCCTCGCTGAACGACATATGGTCGCCATACCGTCCGGCGCGGTCTACCTCATCCTGCACCGTCACCCGCATGGACGGCATGTACTGGAAGTTGACCAGCTCCAGCACCCGCGCCAGCTGGCGCGAAGCCGATTCGTTCGGCCCGGCGGAAAAAGCGCGGATTTCGCCATCCCGGATTTCGCCGTTCGGCCCGTCTGCGCTGCCGATGATGTCCAAGTTCAGCATATAGTTGATGGGAATCTGGCGGGCTTGCAGGTATTTCACAAATTCAATGCTGCCCTTGCGCCCCACTTCCTCCGCCGAAAATGCCACCAGCATGATCGTCGCGCGGTGCGGGCGCGCGGCCAGAATACGCGCCAGTTCGATGAGGGCCGCCACGCCGGAGCCGTTGTCGTTCGCGCCGGGCGCGTTGTAGGATGGGTCATCCGGGGCCATCGAAATGCTGTCGTAGTGCGCGCCGACCAGAATGATGCCGCCGCCCACTTCCTTGCCCTGAATAATACCGACGATATTGTACTGGACGGTGGTCACGCCCGCCCAATCCAGCGTGAAGGGATGGTCGAAAATCGAAAAACTGCCGCCGGACGCTTTTTGAATCTCCTCAAACTGCGCTCGAACGTAACGGTACGCGGCGGCGATGCCCCGGTCTGGCTGGTCGGGCGAGTTAACATGACGGGTGTAAAGCCGCTGCAAAGCGTCCACGTGCAAAAACAGCCGGTCGGACTCCACCCGGTTAAGCAGGCTGCTGAGGTTGGCATCGGCGGGGGCGGCAGTCACCACCGCCTGCGGCAGTTCTTCCGGGCTGAGAGTGGCATACCCGATGGTCGGCAGGGGCGTATCGGTGACGCGCGGCACAAGAGTCGGCGGCGCGTCCGAACCGGAGAGGTTGCAGGCCAGCGCCGTGATGGCGAACCAGGATAAAATCAGCAGTATACGGAGGGAAGATCGCTTCATATTCAGCCGATTGTACCACAATCCACCGGCCCGCAAGATTAAGCGTAGGGAGATCGCCCGTCAAACGCGGCCAGACAAAATATCTACATCCGCGCGGTCAAAACACGTCTATAATAATGAGGGTGTGGGTTGTACTCGGCCACAAACCGCGCTACAATGCGCCCGTTTTGTCCTGAACAGCGGACAGCCCGATCAATCATCGAGAGAATGAGCCTTGTCGGAAAAAATCGCTACCCATCACAAGTCCCCGCGAGTCCGTCTGGACGCCACCCGCAACCACATCCCCTGCAACCTGTGCGGCAGCAGCCAGAACGAACCGTTCTGCCCCGGCAACGGCCTGGGGCTGGTGCAGTGCCAGAACTGCGGATTGGTTTACGTCAGCCCGCGCCCCGACCCGAACGAACTGTACGCCCTGTATGGCGAAACCTACTTTCATAACGACGAATCGGGCGTGGTGGGGTATTCCAACTACATCGCCGACGAAAGCAACATTCGTAAAACGGCCAGCCGGCGGCTGGCCCGGCTGGAGCGGTTTATCAGGCCGGGGCGTATGGTGGACGTGGGCTGCGCGGTCGGCTTCTACCTGGACGAAGCTCACAAACGCGGCTGGCAGGTGGAAGGGCTGGATGTATCCAACTTCGCCGTCGAATATGCCCGCGAACACTTTGGCCTGGACGCGCGCCAGGGCAGTTTCACCGGTCAGGAGTTTGCGCCGGAGAGTTTCGACCTGGTGACGATGTGGGACGTGATCGAACACGTGCCGGACCCGAAAGCCTACGTTCGCAAAGCGGCGGCGGTGCTGCGCCCCGGCGGGATTTTCGCGCTGGCGACGCCGGACATTGACAGCCTGCCGGCCCGGCTAACCGGCAAACGCTGGGTGGGTTTTAAGCTGTCGGAGGAACACGTTTATTATTTTTCCCGGCGCACGCTGTCCCTGATGCTGGAAGAAGCCGGCTTTGAAATTGTAGAGGCGCGGCATGTCGGCAAATATGTGACGCTGCGCCTGTTCCTCGACCGGCTGGGTATGTACGCGCCGGCGCTCTCAAAAATGATGGCGCTGCTGGAACGCGCGTTTAAACTCTCCGAGTGGTCGCTGTACATCAATCCCTACGACATCGTGGCGATCACGGCGCGGAAGAAATAGCGGCCATCCGGCACAATCGCCCAGGGCGCGTTTAAACGCGCCCCGATGGTTTTTATGCACAAGCGACTCCTCGCATATCAACTGCCGCTGATTTTAGGGCTGGCTGCCGCCGTCCGGCTGGCTGTGCTGCTGGCCTTCCCGCAGGTGTTCGCTTTTGAGCAGACCGGCGCGGTACACGGTTCGGACGCTTACGACGCCTACGCGCAAAATCTGCTGGCGACAGGTGTTTATGGGCGCACGCCGGGCGTGCCAGACGCAGCCATCCCGCCGCTGTACAGCTATGCGCTGGCCGCCGTTTACGACCTGTTCGGGCGCGGCCACGTGCAGGCCGGGCTGTTCCATATCGCGCTGGATCTGTTTTCCATCGCCTGCCTGTTTAACATCGGCAAACGGCTGATGGAAAATCAAACCGTTGGGGCGCTGGCGAGCCTGTTTTACGCCCTGTATCCCTATCTGATTTTTCAGAACCTGACGCTGATAGACACGCCATTTTTTATGGCGCTGTTATACGCCTTCCTGCTGCTGGTCATCCAACTGCGCGAGCGCCCGGTTTTCGATCGCGCCGCCTGGGGGCTGGCGGCGCTGGCTGGGCTGGTGCTGGGCGCGTCTTTGCTCACGCGCCCGATCACGCCGCCGCTGGCGCTGCTGGTGGCAGTCTGGTTTTTGTTCCGGCTGGACCTGCGGCAGACCATCATCCGGCTGCTGCCGGTCGCAGCCGTCGGCGCGCTGGTACTCGCGCCCTGGATCGCCCGCAACACGGCGGTTTACCATGCTTTCGTGCCGATGACCACCACCTCCGGCGCGAACTTCTGGCAGGGCAACAGCCGCTATACCGTGCCGGTGTTCCGCGCCGGGTACGACGTGCAGTGGACGGCCCCGGAACTGGAAACGCCCGACCCCTACAGCCGCGAGGCTGACGCCGAACGGTTCGCGCTTGGCTTCCGGTATTTGCGCGAAAACCCGGAAAAAATCCCCGAACTGCTGTGGGTGAAGTTCCTGGTGTACTGGAGCTTAGACATCGCGCCGCGCTACAACCCGCTGCCGGGCGAACGAATCGGGCTGGACGAAAACGGCGAATTTGTCATCCGGCGGGTGGATGCGGACGGCCAGCTGCTCACCTATGGCGAAAACGACCCGGTGAACGCCTACGACGAGCCGCTGTTCGACGTGCTGGGGCGGCTCGTCCACCGGTTTTACTGGGGGGGATTATTTTTGCTGGGGCTGGCAGGCGGCCTGCTGGCGCTGCGCCGCTGGCGCGAAACGGCGCTGCTGTGGTTCGCGCAGATCAGCATGACGCTGGTTTATCTGGCCTTTCATCCGTCCACGCGCTACCGCGTCCCCACCGACCCGCTGTGGTTTTTGTTTCCGGCCTATGCGCTGGTTATGCTGTGGGGATGGTGGCGGGGGCGTCGCCAAAACCTGGCCCCCGCCGCCGAGAACGCTCCATCACATCAGCGCCAGGACGGGGCGTAAAGCAGGCCGCCGTCGCGCCACAGGCTGTTGAGGTCGCGCTCCAGACGCAGTTCGCCGCCCGGCCCGAAGTGCCGGGTGTAAATTTCGCCGTAATTACCCACCTCATGGATCACGTTCACCATGAAGTCGTTCGCCAGGCTAAGCTGGCTGCCGACGCCGGTTTTAACGTCGAGGAAACGCGCCACATCCGCGCCGACGCGGTTAATATAGGCTTCTTCGCCTTCGTTCGGCTGGCGTATGATGGTATTGATATTTTCGCTGGTGATGCCCAGTTGTTCGGCTTGAATCAAGCCGAGTATCGTCCAGTTGACAATATCTGCCCACTGCGGGTCGTCGCTGCGGTAAACCGGCGCGATTGGCTCCTGCGTGTACAGGTGTTCCCGTCCCTGCCAGACGGTATAAGCCGCCGGATCGGTCAGCCGCTGGCGGGCGGCCTCCAGGTCTATCAACCCGGCGCTGTAAGCCTGGCAGCGCCCCTCGGTAAGGGCCTGGACGGCCTCCGCAGCCGTTGGCAGCGTCACCGGCTGGTAAGACAGCCCGCGAACCGCCATCGCCTGCCCCAGACTGGCCGCCGCTGTCGAACCTTCGACGATGCAGATCACCCCGCCGTCCAGGTCGTCCCATCCGCTAAGGCTGCTGTCCGTGCGGGTGATGAAGGTCTGGCCGGTGTAGAAGATGATCGTCCCGAAGTCCAGGCGCGGCCTGGAATCGAGCGAGAGCGTCCAGACGACATTCCGCAGCAGCACGTCAATCTCGCCGGATTCAAGCGCATTCAGGCCGCTGTCGCCGCTGAAGGGTACAAGCTGCGCGGCGGTCGCATCGCTGAATACCGCCGCCGCCAGCGCGCGGCACAGGTCTACCTCAAAACCACGCAGTTCGCCGGTGTTGGGGTCTAAAAAGCCGAAACCGCGCAGGCTCTGGTTGAGGCCGCAGGCCACCCCCCCCCGCGACAGTACCGAATTAAGAGTCGGGCCGATGACGGCAGGGGTGGGTTCTTCCTGCGCGAGGGCCGCGCCGGCCAGCGCCAGCAGCAAAACAGCGATCAGTCCAAGCCGTTTGAGCATAGATTCCCTTTTATTCGTCCTCACTAAAAAATTGTATGCCTGGCGGGCGGATGGCCTCCAGCTTTTCCAGGATGCGGGCGCGGATTTCGCCGGGTTCGGCGTGGCGTCCGAGTGCCTTTTTAGAGAACACCAACTCACCGTTGACCGTCACTTCAAATTTCCCGCCCGTGTCGGGGATCAGCAGCCAGGAGCGGATAAACACCTCGATCTCACGTTCGCCCAAAATTTCATTCGTCAAACTGACGACGCGCGGGGTATATTTTCATACCGCGCAGTATTCAATGGCGATGTCTATAAGCGGATACTGCATCAGGCACTCCTTAAGTTTTCGTTATATACTAAAACCTGTACCCCCTGTATATGAGGAGGAAGGGCAGATTGAATTATATACAGGATATTCTAAACGAATACACCGGGATGCGCGACAACGGCGCGGAGAGCAAAGTTGCTTTGCAGGCGCTTCGGGCGCACATTGAAAAGCTTAACAAAAGCCAGCGGGAGGAATTAGCCTCGCTTATTCGCAGTTGGGAAAATCAAAACGCTGCTGAAAAAACCCGGTCGCGCCCACATTCGGTCATCAAGCCTATTATCGGCAAACCGTCCCCCGCTGAGCCGCCCGCGCCGCCCGTTCCGCCTGCCCCCCAGCGGGAAAATGTCATTACCTGGGTGGCCTGCCCCAACTGCGGCAAAGCCAACCAGCGGCACGAAGTGTTTTGTTATGCCTGCGGCCACCTGCTGGATACAACGCGGGGCGAACAGAACACCAAACATTTTGCCGATGCCAGCGACTTAATGGACGCGGGTTATTTTGGTGCAGACTCGGTGCTGGCGCTGCGTGCGCGCGGTTCGACCGAAGTATACGAAGTGCGCCCGCAAAAATCCGACCATGAAATCATCGTCGGGCGCAGCTCCAGCGGCAGCGCCATCGCGCCGGATGTAGACCTGAAAGACCGGCAGGCCGCCGACCTGGGCGTTTCCCGGATGCACCTGGCGCTGCGTTATGACCCTGACCAGAAAGCCATCCTGGTTTCCGACCTGGGCAGCGCCAACGGGACATACATCAATGGGCAGCGCGTTCTGCCGAAGGAAGTGCGCGCGCTGCGTCATGGCGACGAACTGCGTCTGGGGCGGCTGATGCTGATCGTTTCGTTCCGGCATCCCGGCGAACAAATCTAAACAGCGGGTTAAACCGGCGGCATGGCGCGCAGGCGCGCGGCGGCTTCGTCCACTACCCGGTCAAAAAGCGCCTGCATCAGCGTATCGTCCACCTGGTACGGGCCGCCAAAGCTGCCATCTCCCAGCACATCGCGGGGCGTGCGCCCGCCCTGAATCTCGGCCAGCATGACGGCAGGTTTGACCTCCGCCGGCGATTCGGCCACGCGGTTAAAGGGGAAGTTCTCGCCCCAGTTGGCATGATTCAAACGCAGGCCGTGTTCAACCTCGAAGTTCTGGACGGCGTTCTCTCGCCACCAGTCGTACCATTCCACCCGCGCCAGGCCCTCTAGCTGCAAATCGTTTAAATGAGCGGGCATCTGGTTGCCGCCATGCCCATTGAGGATAAAAAAGCGGCGAAAGCCGTGTTGCAGCAGGCCGTCGGCCATTTCTGACAGCACCGCCTCGAAGGTCGCCCGGCTGAGGCTGATCGTGCCGGGAAAATCCACGAACAATTCGCTGACGCCGAAGTTAAACGGCGGCGCGACCACCACCCGCTCGCGTTCCGCAACCGCCAGGGCGATTCGGGCAGGGATGAGGATGTCGGTCAGCAGGCTGAGATAAGCGTGCTGTTCCGTCGAGCCGGTGACCAGGATGATACGGTCGTCCTGCTCCAGATACCGCTCGATGTCCATCCAGTTGAGGTCTTCAAACCGCATAACGGGCTTGCTCCTAACCAAATAAACGAAATTCTAACGTCGTGTAAGTTCATTCTAGCACCATCTGCTATAATTATAAATCAACCAACGGTGCAACTTGATCTGCTATGGCCGACAATAACCTGATCTTAAACGAGAACCACACCACCCGCGCCGACGCGCAAAAAAACCACGCCCTGCTGCTGGAAACGGCCCGGCGGCTGTTCGAGGAGCGCGGCGTGGAAGCTGTGCCGATGTCCGCAGTGGCCGAGGCCGCCGGCGTGGGCAAGGGAACGCTCTACCGGCATTTTGAGAACAAAGCCGCGCTGTGCCAGGCGCTGCTGGACGCAGACCAGCGCGATTTGCAGGAACGCACGCTGCGGCGGCTCTCGGCGGGGGGCGGCGTGCCGGAAAACCTGCGCTGGTTTTTGACGCAGGTCATCCTGTTTGTAGACCATAACGCGGCGCTGCTGTGCGAAAGCGCGCATGACGTTAATCGCTCCATGCTGGAACACCCGGCGCATCTGTGGTGGCGGCAGACCATTCGCGGGCTGCTGCTGCAACAGCGAACGGCGGGCGACGTAGACTATACCGCCGACGTGCTGTATGCCATGCTGGATGCCCGGATGATTTATTTCCAGCGCCAGTTTCTGGGCTATTCGCTGGACCGCATCATCACCGGGCTGGCCGCTACGCTGGAACGATTGATTTAGGCGGCATTCATGATTTTCTCAGCCGGGGCGGTTATCATCCCCTTGTGACGTATCGAACAATCAAAACCCGGTGGAAGGATCGAAACGGGTGATGTGGCGGTGGACTGTACTGGCGCTGCTGGCGCTGGTGATTATCGTATTCGGCTTCAGCCTGATGGATACTGGCGGCGGCACGATCAGCGCCGAGGCCGTGCTGGCGGGCGCAGCGGCTGATACCGGCGGTTTCGCGCAGGCAACCGACCCTTATGCGTGGTCTTTCCCGGCGGATTTTGGCGCGCATCCGGCTTTTCAGACCGAATGGTGGTATTACACCGGCAATCTTAAAACCGCCGATGGGCGGCACTTCGGCTACCAGTTTACCATCTTCCGCCGGGCGCTGGCGCCGCCTTCGTCTCCGGTCACGCTCACCGGCGGCGCGGCTTCCGAATGGCGCGCCGACCAGATTTATATGGCGCACTTCGCTTTAAGCGATGTCGCGGGCGGGCGCTATTTTCACCAGCAGCGTTTCAGCCGGGGCGGCGCCGGCCTGGCCGGGGCGGCGCTTGAGCCGGTTTACCGCGTGTGGCTGGAGGACTGGCAGGTGGTCGCACTGGAGCCAGCCGCCCGGCGGACACGGATTTATGCTCATGCGGATGATTTTGGCGTCGAACTGGTTATGGATCAGCTCAAGCCGCCCGCGCTGCATGGCGATAATGGCCTCAGCCCCAAAAGCGACGAACCCGGCAGCGCCAGCTACTATTACAGCCTCACACGCCTGAAGACGGCGGGCGAAATCGTCGTAAACGGCGAAACGTTCCAGGTCAGCGGCGCAAGCTGGAAAGACCACGAATTCAGCACCAGCGCCCTGGGCGCAGACGCGCAGGGATGGGACTGGTTCGGCTTGCAGTTGGACGATAACCGCGAATTGATGCTCGGCCAGATTCGCATGACCGATGGCTCGCGCGAGCCGGCCTTCGGCGGCCTGCTGGTCGAAGCCGACGGCAGCACACGCTACCTGAGCGCCGAGGATTTCAGCATCGAAACGACCGCCACCTGGACGAGTCCCCACACCGGCGCGGTTTACCCGGCGGGCTGGAATATCGCGATCAACACCGGCGCGGAACAACTGGAGATCAATCTCACCCCGCTGCTGGCCGACCAGGAGCTGCACGGCGGCGGGGGCGTGGACTACTGGGAAGGCGCGGTCGCCATCTCCGGCGGTGCAGCCGGCTATGGTTACGCCGAACTGACCGGCTATGCCCAGGCCATGACCGGGCGGTTTTAGCGTCGAAAAGCAGGCCGACCACATCCCCTGCCGTTTTTCGCAGCAGGCGGGATGTGGCCGGCCATTACCGCGCATGGTGCAAAGTTCCTACTCGGTCAGCCGTAAATCATCAACCCAGATCGTGCCTTGCTGCGGCTGTTCCCAGTTGCCAAAAGTGATGGCGATGGCGTCAATCCGCGACGGTTCAAGTACGTCGAGGTTAGAATCATCAGCCCAGCTTGCTTTCTGAAAATCATCCCAGGCCAGGTTTACCAACGTCCAGGTTTCGCCGGGGGTTTCCAGCCCGGTTTTGAGTTCAAAGGGACTCTGCTCAATCCACAGCAGGATGTCGACCGATATGCCCGGCGCATCGGACTTCCAGAAGAAGTTTAAACCCTGGGCATCGGCCCAGTGGCCGGTATCGGTCAATCCCCGGCTGCACGCCGGGTAGCGCCCGCTGGCAGCCTGGAAGGTGATTTGCAGCGCCCCTTCGCTTTCATAACCCGGCTCGCCCCGGTCGCAGGTCATGTCGGTATCGTCTTCCAGGTAGATGTACCAGGATTCATCAGGCGTCATGGTTTCAAAATCCTGGATCATATCGGCGGCCTGCGGTGCGGCGGACGACTGCGGCGCGGGCGCTTCTACCCCGAAGAATTCCTGAATGCTGAGGTCAACCCGTTCGACTAACGCCGCGCCCAGTTCGCCGTTGGCGATGTCATTGGGATGGCTGTCCCATTCGTCCACGCGGTAATCCTCGCGCAGAAAACCGTCCTCGTCGGCCAGCAAGCCGAAAATGTCGAAAACGACGATATTCGGATGCCCATCCAGGTACTCGTCTGAGGTGAGATATTCCGACCAGCGGCGGGCGCGAGCGGCGTTTTCCGATGTGGTCGCATTGGGGACGAGCGGCGGCGTAGTGAATGGGATGAACAGTTTATCGGGATATTCGTCTATCACCTCACGGATGCTGAGGTAGTAGTCGCGGTAGGTTTCAAACTGTTCCTCGCTTTGAATGTCGGAAGAAGGAAAGCAGCTTTTGAAAATAATCACGTCGTATTCGAGCATGTGGCTGAAGGTGTTATCCGGCGGGTCGCCGACCGGCTGGTTAAAAATGGCGTACCAGCCGTCCGGGTCGGTGTTGTCGCCCGGCACGTCCCAGTTCAGGCCCAGATTCTCACCGGCGGCGTTCGTCAGCCCTTCGTCATTGTAGCCGTGATCCCAGAATTCATAACCGCGTTCGGTCAGCCCTTCGCGCGCGCCCCCCTGCCAGATGAGGCCCGCGCCCGTCGAATGGTGCATAAAGATGATACGGATGGGGTCATCCTGCGCGGCTGCGCCGCTGAGGCTCATCAGGAAGAGTGCCGCCAGCAGCAGGGCAGCGGCGATGGTTCTCCTGTTCATAAAGAGACTCCTTTCCGCAGAAATATTGCTATTTTAATTATAGGCCGTGATTGCTTTCTAAAATCGTTTATCTTTCGGACAATCTACAATCGGGGCATTGGCAGGCAGCAAAAGGGGCAGACGCGCCGGCCTGCCCCTGATGATTGATGTCGTCGTTTCTCCGGCGGGTTAATTCACGTTCTCAAAAATGCCTGCCGCGCCCATGCCGCCGCCGATGCACATCGTTACCATGCCGTAACGGCCATTACGGCGTTTTAGCTCGTTGATGATCTGCACCGTCAGTTTGGCGCCGGTGCAGCCCAGCGGGTGGCCGAGCGCAATCGCGCCGCCGTTGACGTTCACCTTCTCCGGGTTCATTTCCAGGCTGCGAATGACCGGCAGCGATTGGGCGGCGAAGGCCTCGTTTAGTTCGATCAGGTCTATATCGTCCAGCTTCATACCGGTGCGTTTGAGCAGTTTCGGCACGGCGTTGATCGGCCCCACGCCCATAATCTCCGGGCGCACCCCGGCCACGCTAAAGCTGACAAAACGCGCCAGCGGCCTTAGCCCTAGCTGGGCGGCTTTACCGGCTTCCATGACGATCACAGCCGCCGCGCCGTCGCTGAGCGGGCTGGAATTACCCGCCGTCACGCGCCCGCCCTGGCGGAACACCGGCTTAAGCTTCGCCAGCCCTTCCAGCGTGGTATCGCGCCGCAGATGTTCGTCCTGGTCGAGCGTGACGGTGTAGGTATGCGGCAGACCGTCCTCGCCGATGACCGTTTCCTCCACCTCGAACGGCACGATTTCCTGTTTAAAGTACCCGGCGTCGGTGGCCTGGGCGGCTTTGCGGTGGCTGTGATAGGCGAACTCGTCCATGTCCTCGCGGCTGACGTTGAACTCGTCGGCCACGCGCTCCGCTGTATGCCCCATGCTCATGTAAACGTTCGGGTCATTGGCGGCCATGTAGGGGTTCGGGCTGATGTGAAAGCCGCTCATCGGCACCAGTGACATGGTTTCCGCCCCACCGGCGATGATGATGTCCGCGCCGTCGGCGATGATACGTTCGGCGGCCTGGGCAATGGTTTGCAGGCCGCTGGAACAGAAGCGGTTAACGGTCATGCCCGGTGTCTCGACCGGCAGCCCGGCGCGCAGCGCAATCACGCGGGCGAAGTTTAAACCCTGCGCGCCTTCCGGCATGGCGCAGCCGATCACCACATCATCAATGTCCATCGGGTCAAGTTTGCCCTCGGTCTGCCGCAGCAGGTCAACAATGACCGCCGCCGCCATATCGTCCGAGCGGGTGTTGCGGGTAACGCCCTTTTTCGATTTGCCAACGGCGGTACGGGCCGCGGCGACGATTACTGCTTCTCGCATAATAAGTCTCCAGTCGTCAGTCTATAGTCCTTAGTCTTCGGTTGTCAGTGGTTAGTTAGGATGCAGCGATTTTTCCCGACTCGTACCTCATGGCTCATCCCTCGTCCCTAATTCCGCAGCGGTTTGTTGTTTTGCAGCATGTAGGCGATGCGCTCCTGGGTTTTCTCCTCAGTGACGAGGCTCATGAAGGCTTCGCGCTCCAGGTTCAGAATGACCTGCTCGTCCACCCAACCCGGCTCGCTGATCGCGCCGCCGGTTAAGACGTAGGCCAGCTTGCGGGCGATGAAAGCGTCGTAATCGCTGGCGAAGCCGCTCTCGCGGAAGCCCTCGATGCCCAGCAGCAGCGCGGCGTAGGCATCGCGCCCGGCGGCCCACACTTTGCCGGGACGCTTCGGTGTGTAATCGTCCGCCAGCCGGCGCGCGGCTCGTTTAGCCTCCCCTAGCAGGTGGGCGCGGTTCATCACGATTTTATCGTCCGCCGCCAGGAAGCCAATCTCGCGGGCTTCCATCGCGCTGGTGCTGACTTTGGCAGTCGCAATCGCTTCAAAGGCTTTTTGCAGGTGCGGCAGCACGTCGGCGTTGGGTGAGGCGGCCATCACCGGGCTGACCACGCGGCGCAGCATTTCCTTGCAGCCGCCGCCCGCCGGGATGAGGCCAACACCGAACTCGACCAGCCCGGCGTACAGTTCGGCATGGGCGACGATTTTTGTGCCGGACATCAGCAGTTCCGTGCCGCCGCCCAGCGCCATATTAAACGGCGCGGTCACAACCGGCTTATGATGATAGCGCATGGCCTGGGTCAGGTCTTGCAGGCGGCGAATCATGCCCTCAAGCTGCTGCATCTGGCCGCTCTGCACGGCCATCACCACCATAAACACATTTGCGCCGATGTTAAAACGTTCGCCGTCGTGGCCGACCACCAGCGCGTCAAAATCGCGGTCGAGGATGTCCAGCGCCTGCCAGGCCATTTCGATCAAATCCAGATCAATCGCGTTGGCCTGGCTGTGAAGTTCCAGCAGCGCCACGCCGTCGCCCATATCCAGCACGCTGGCGCTGTCGTTGCTGGCGACCACGCCCAACGGCTCGCGCCGCCACTGTTCCAGCACGTTTTCCGGTAAACCGGCCTGCGGACTGACCGCCACCGGCACTTTTCTGGCGCGCAGTTGTTTAACGCTGATAGCGCGCGGGTCAACCGGAACCGGCACGTAGTCGTTGTCCTGAGGGCTGTAATAGGCGGTTTTCAAGCCGTCCTCGTCATACAGGTAAAACGTCCGGCTGCCTTTGGCGACCATGTGTTTAACCCAGTCCGCCACCGGATAGCCCGCCGCCTCGAACTGCGGGATCGTCTCTGCCACGCCGATGGCGTCCCAGATTTCAAACGGCCCCATCTCGTGGCCGAAGCCCCACTTCTGAGCATTATCAATATTCAGAATCGTATCGGTGATTTCCGGCACGCGGTTCGAAGCATAGGCCAGGTAGAAGGCGTGCAGATGCCACAGCAGTTTGGCGGCCCGGTCTTCCTCGTTGATGAGCAGGCGAATCCGCTCGCCCAGCGGCTCGACCTTGCGGTGTTTGCCGACGCTTTCAAAACGGGGGTTTTTCGGCGGCTCGTACTCCAATGTTTCGAGGTTCAGCGCCCAGAATTCCTTTTCACCGCTTTCGCCTTTCACCATCTTGTAAAAACCCTGGCCGGTTTTGTTGCCCAGCCAGTTGTTATCCAGCAACTTTTGGCTGAGCGCCGCCGCTTTGGGGTGGTTAAGCACCTCGCGGGCCGGGTCGTCGGGGATAGCCTCGTACAGATTGCGGGCGACATGCACCGCCACGTCGAAGCCGACCAGATCGTTCAGCCGGAAGGTGGCCGTTTTGGGATGCCCGATCAGCGGCCCGGTCAGGCTGTCCACCTCCTCGACCGTGAAGCCGTTGTCCAGCGCGTAGTTCATCACCTGCATACCGGACATGCTCATAAAACGGTTGCCGATGAAGTTGGGTTTGTCCTTGCAGATCACCACGCCCTTGCCGAGCGTCCGTGTGCCGAAGTCCACCATGTACTGCACCAGTTCGGGGTCGGTGTTCGGGTGAGGGATGACTTCCAGCAGGTGCAGGTGGCGCGGCGGGTTAAAAAAGTGCGTCCCCATAAACCGGCGGCTGAAGCCCTCGCCCATCCCTTCGGCGATGGCCTGAATCGGGATGCCGGAGGTGTTGGTGGTGATGATGGCGTCTGGGCGGGCGACTTCGATCAGCTTTGCCATCAGGCTGCGTTTTATGTCCAGCCGTTCGACCACCACTTCGATAATCCAGTCGGCGTCACTTACCATAGCCAGGTTGTCGTCCAGGTTGCCGGTCTGGATGCGCTCCATGTCAGAAGCGACGAATACCTGCGGCGGGCGCGCGCCGATCAGCTTTTTCAGGTTGTCGTTAACCAGGGCATTCCGTTTGGCGGGCGGGTCGCCCGGCTGCGTGCCTTTGGCCGGGATGTCCAGTACGACGGTATCTATGCCCACCGCCGCCAGCAGGGTGGCGATACCGCCGCCCATCGTGCCGGAGCCGATGACGGCTGCTTTGCGAATGTGATAAGCCATTTTGTCTCCTCAACAATAAATTCCAGATGCGCGATAAATAGATTCAACACACAGAGGCGAAGGGGCAAAGACGCAAAGAACGGGTTACTGCGCGCCTTTCGCCCCCTTGCGCCTTTGCGTTACGCTCTCATGGGGTTCTCAGCCGCCCATTACGCCAGTTCCCGCCGCGAGTAATCCAGGATGCGGCGCGCCACGATCAGCGTGTTGATCTGGTTCGTGCCTTCATAGATTTCCGCGATCTTGGAATCGCGCATCCACTTTTCGACCAGCCATTCGCGGCTGTAACCCATCATACCCAGCATCTCGACGGCCTTCTGCGCGATCCAGGCGCAGGCTTTGGCGGCCTTTACCTTCGCCATCGAGGCTTCCAGGCTGTTGTGCAGCCCTTCGTCCAGCATGGCAATCGAACGCAGCGTCAGCAGGTAGGCCGCTTTCCACTGGGCTTCCATCTCCAGCACGTCGCGCTGGACGGCGGTCAGTTTGTGGTACGGCAGGGTGTAGGGGATTTCGACGCCGTTTTCGGCCAGTTTTTCTTTAACGAACTCCAGTGCGGCGCGCCCCACGCCCAGGGCGCTGGCAGCCACAATCGGGCGGCTGGCGTCGAAGGTCGCCATCGCGCCTTTAAAACCCTTGTCCTCGCTGCTGGCCTGCACTTCGGGGCTGCCCAGGATATTATCCGCCGGGATGCGCGCGTCGTTGAACACAATCGAAACCGTGTCGCTGGCGCGGATGCCGTGTTTGATCTCCACCTTGCCGATGCTCACGCCCGGCGTGCCGGCTTCCACCACAAACGGTTTGATGCCCGCGCGCCCGGCGGCTTTGTTCACCGTCGCCCATACGATCACCAAGCCGTTGGATTCTTCCAGCGCCAGCTTGCCGCTGGTGATGAAGATTTTTTCGCCGTTGATGACCCACTGGTTATGCTCCTCATCGAAAACCGCCGTCGTGGCGATGGACGAGTTATCCGACCCCGCGCCCGGCTCGGTGATCGCCATCGCGCCCCATACCGGCTGATCACCTTCGGCGAAGCGCGTCAGCAGGCGGAGCTTTTGCTCGGTCGTGCCGACCGCCTCGATGGCGAAACCGCCCAGGCCGGCGCTCGGCAGGCACAGGTAAACGCCGGCGTCCCCCCAGGCCAACTGTTCGATCATCAACATCAGCTGCAGGTTGCGCGTGCCGGGGCGTTTTTTCTTCGGCTCGCCGCCTTTGTCCCCGCCGTTGGCCGGCGGCGCGGTCAGTTTGTCGAGCGTGGCCTTCTGCTGGTCGCGCAAAATCGGCCACATGGCCTCGACAAATTCCTTCGGGCGTTCATGTTCGTTTTCGTCCAGCCGGCGCGCATGGGGGCGCATGTAAGTCTGCGCCATAAAACCGGCCATCTGCGCCATCTGCTGCACAAATTCGGGGATTTCAAAGCTGATTGCCATTGCTTTTATCTCGCTTTACATTCGACCTCAGTTAATACAGGGCAGCCGGCTGCCAGCTACCAACCACCAGAAAAGCTGGAAACCGGTATCTGGGAACTGGAGACTACACCATCGCCATGCCGGTAAAGGTGGGGAAACCACGCCCGTTCCGCAGCCAGCGTTCGACCGGGTATTCGCGGATGAAGCCGTAACCACCCAGGATTTGCAGGCCGTTGTCGGCCACTTGCAGCACCATTTTGTCGGCATATTGTTTAGCAAGGTAGGCTTCGCGGGTGGCATCTTCGCCCCGGTCGAGCTTCCAGGCGGCTTCCCACGCCAGCAGCCGCACCGCGTCAATCTCAATCGCCATCTCCGCCAGCATGAAGGCGATGGACTGGTTCTGGGCGATGGGTTTGCCGAACTGCACGCGCTGTTTGGCGTAATCGCGCGCGTACTCGAACGACGCCCGCGCCACGCCAACGGCCATCGCCGCCAGCGCCACCTGGCTGCGATTGAGCAGGGCGTTAAAATCGCTGCCGGCCGCGCCGCCCAGCCGCGCCGCCGCCTCAATCTCCACGTTAACGAAGTGGACGCGGTAGGTCGGCAGGGCGCGCAGACCCATCATCAGCTCGCGTTTTTCGATCTGCACGCCGGCAGCGCCTTTTTCCACGATGTAAGCGTCCACATCCCCGGACTCGGCATTGCGGGCATAAACCAGCATCAGCCGGGCATCTTCCGCCAGCGGCACGTAGGCTTTGCTGCCGTTCAGGCAAACACTGCCGTTGCTGGCCGAAGCGACCGTCTGCAAATCGAAGGGGTCGAAACCGATACCGGGTTCGAGCAGCGCCGCCGTCGCCGGGAAAAACTGCTCCTCCAGGAAGGCCGGCAGCAGGTTTTCCCGCTGCTCCGCCGTGCCATACAGCGAAACCGGGTAAGCAAACAGGGCCGGGGACATCACCTGCAAAGCGACGGCCAGGTCGCCAAAGGCCAGTTCCTCGGCGGCCAGCACGCCGGTGAGGGCGCTCATCTCGCCAAAACCGCCCAGTTCTTCCGGGATGGCGGACGGCACGAGGCCGATCTGCCAGCCGGTGCGGGTCAGTTCCGGCGGAATTTGGCCGGACTCGTCGGCATCATGCGCCGCTGCCCGCACGTCGTTGACGGCATATCGGCGAATCGTATCAAGCAGCAGTTGTTGTTCTTCGGTAGGGGTGAATGAAACCATATCCTTCCTCATCCTTCATGTGGGGTCATCCGGTGGAAAAATTGCCGCGCCTGCCGGTAGAGCGCGTGCGCGTTCGCGCCGACCGCCAGCAGCGCGACCATCGGTATCGCAATCGAAAACAACTGGTCGCGGAAGTCGAAAAAGATCAGGGGTACAAAACCGCCTGTGTCGGCAAAAAAACTGTCGTAAGTGATGATGATCGGCACAAAAGTAAAAACCGCCGTCAGCAGCGCCGCCAGCCAGCCCGGCGGGCGCAGCAGCAGCCGCACGATGAAGCCCCCCGCCAGCCCCGCCCCACCCAGCAGCAGCGCGTTTAAGTCCTGCGGCGTTAGCGCCAGATTTTCTAGAAACCAGCGGTAGCTGCCCCAGGCCAGCACGCCCAGTAGCAGGCACAACACCACGCGCCCCGGCGCGCGCGCCGGCAGCCACAGCTGAAGCCCCTGCGGCAGTTCGCCGGTCAGGACGGCCATCGCCCCCAGGCACAGCCCGAACGTCTGCCCCAACGCGATGGTATAGATGATGCGTACCGGCGTGATAAGCACGTCGCTGCGAAAAGTGGAAAACGCCCAGAAGGCAATCGTCAGCAGCCCACCGGCGAACGCCCAGGCGAAGCGGTCGAGCATCTGCCGTCGCAGGTCGGCCTGGCGGCTGGCCGCGATATATTCGCGCTGCAAGTCGGTCAGCGGCAGGCCGTCGAGCAGGCTTTCGGCCTCCTCCAGCGGCTCGCCGCGCAGCAGCAGGCTGTGGCTGTGGCCGTTGTTCTCCCACTCCCTGGCGCGCACCAGCAGCCGGGTATGGCGGCGGACGGCTTCCAGATCGGTCTGGAGCGTTTCGACCAGTTCCGACGCACCCCGGTCAAACCGCGCCGGGTCGCTGAAGTCCAGCCATTGAATGTGCGAGATATGCGGCGGAACGGTCTGGCCGGCAGGCTGCCGGTAGAGGATCGGCACCAGGCGTTTGTTGTTTTTGAGCGCGTAGTTTACTTCCAGCCCGCAGTATTCTGACTCCAGCGAGTCCGGGCTGATGATGAACAGGACGGTATTGGCGGACTCAATGCCGCTGCGAATTTCCTCCCACCAGTCCGCCCCAAACGGAATATCCTCAAAATCCACCCACACATCATAATCACGGTCGGCCAGGGCGATCACCAGCCGCCGGACAAAATCCTTATCCACACGCGAGTAGGAAACGAATACGTCCGACATTCGGCGTCTGCGCCCTCAACCTCCATCACTGCCGTTCGAAAAGCCGCGCCGGTTCACATGCCGCCCGCGACTTCCAACACCTGCCCGGAGACGTAGTTCGACAGCTCGCTGGCGAAAAACAGCAGCGGCCCGGCGGCTTCGTCCGCCGTACCGGGGCGGCCCATCGGGATACCGGCGATGACCGCCTGCCGGATGCGGTCAGGGATGCCCAGTTTGATGCGCTGCCCTTCGCGTTCGGTGAAGTCGCCCAGTTCGTCCGGCTGCGTCAGGCGCGTTTCGATATACCCGAAGGCGACGGCGTTCACCTGAATGTTAAAGGCGGCCCACTCTTTCGCCAGCGTGCGCGTCAGCCCGACGATGCCCATCTTGGCCGCCGCGTAGTTGGCCTGGCCGATATTGCCGCGCGTGCCGGACGTGCTGCTGACGTTGATGATTTTACGCGCCTGGGCCTGGCCGGTTTCGTCCTTTTCTTTTTTGGCGATGTCGCGCATGTAGGGGACGGCAGCCCGGATGATGCGGAAAGGCGCGGTCAGATGCACGCCAATGATGGCTTCCCACTGTTCGTCGGTCATCTTGTGGATCATACCGTCCCAGGTATAGCCGGCGTTGTTCACCAGAATATCCAGCCCACCGAAGGTCTGAACGGTCTGCCCGATCAGGTTTTCGATGTCGGCGGCTTTGGTCACGTCGGCGGCGACCGCCAGCGCCTGGCCGCCCGCCGCTTTGATCGAGCCGGCGGTTTCCTCCGCCGGGACGGGGTCAATGTCGGTCACGACCACCTTCGCGCCGTGCTGGCCGTACAGCTTGGCCGCCGCCGCGCCGATGCCGCGCCCGCTGCCGGTGATGAGAGCCACTTTATTTTCGAGTAAGTTCACAGCCGTTTATCCTTTTCGGTTTTAATAAAAACCCGGCACGGGCAGCGCCGCCGCCTGCTTTTCAGGCCGGTTGAAGCGCCCGCAAAAACGTATCGGCCATCCGGTCGGCGATTTCGTCCCCGTTCAGCCGCCCATCCGGGCGATACCAGACGCCGACCCAGTTTTGCGCGCCCAGCAGCGTTTTGACGAAAATCGGCACATCCACCGGGCAGAAAAGGCCGCGTTCAATGCCTTCCTGAATGACCGCGCGGAAAAGCCGCTCAAATTGGTCACGGCGGGCGATGAAAGCCCGGCGGCGTTCGGCCACCTCGGGGTCGCGGCCATCGTCCGGCGCGGTTTTCACGCTCACCAGCGACTTGATCTCGAACACCATCGCCGCGCCCACCGCCGTATTATCCGTCAGGCCGGTGACGTGGGCATGAATCATCAGGCGCAGTTTATGATCGGCGGGATAATTGGAGGCGGCAATCGGCTCGATCTGGCCGAGGATGTGGTCAATTCCGGCTTCCAGGACGGCCAGAAGCAACGCGTCTTTATTACGAAAATGGTGGTACAGGCTGGCCGCCGTCAGGTTAACCTCAGCGGCGATGTCCTTCATGGTGGTGGATTCGTAACCATTGCGCTGCAATACGTCCGCCGCTGCCAGCAAAATATCTTCTTTATTTACCGATTGGTCAGCAGGTTTGCGCGCCAACGAAGGCTGCCCTCTCCGGGTAAAAATAATCTAATCATGATTAGATTACCAGGGTTACAAGAGCCTTGTCAAGCTGCGCTGATCGAAATCTCACGATTGGGTGGGCATTTTGACCGTCTGCTAAACGTGCGAAAACGCCTAAATCGGCGATAATAAAGTATGGGTCAAAAACACTTTAAAAACATAATGCAAAGGCGCGAAGGCACGAAGAAAAGTATCCTTCCCTTTACATCTTTACGTTGACTTCTGGTTTTCACTGAGAACTCGAAACTCAGAACTCATTTCAGGGGGATGTCGGCAGGGTGAAAAAACATCAGATCGGCGCGGGACTGCTGGCAGCGGGGGCGGCGCTGCTGGGCATGGTAGGCTCTCGCTTCGCGCGGCGGCGGCAGCCGGCGGCGGCTGAAACCCTCCCGCCGGAGCAAAAAGCCGAAATGCCGGTTTTGGCCGCCGAGCTTCCGGCACAATTGCAACCGGAACGCGTGCGGCCCGTTCTGGCGCGGCTGGCCGCCCTGTCCCCGCTGGCGGCGGCGCTGGGGCTGGCCGGCTGGACGCTGGCCCAGGCGCAGCTGCTGGAGTCGCGCCAGCCGGTTTTGCCGCTGCTGCTGTATATCGGCGGGCTGGCGCTGCTGCTGCCCGCGCTGCGATCTTTTCCACTTTCCGCCATCGAAACACGCGGCGAAAACGGTGAAAACAAAGCGGGTTCACCTCCGTTCGCCGCGTCCTGGGGCGGCGTGTGGGGCATGGCGGCGCTGCTGGTCTTGATGGTCATCGCCACCATGACGCCGGGCTTGTTCCCCAACCCGCCCACGCTGCCCGCCGAAATAACGCAGCGCGACTCGGCCTTTCTGTTCGAGTATTTGCGGGCGCAAACCCAAGTGGACTGGGGCGCGTTGTTCGCAGTCCTGCTCATCCCGGCCACCTATCTTCTGGTCAGCCGGTTTGAGGCGGGTATAACGGGCCGATGGGCGGGGTTAAACCTGGCCGGTTTGCTGGCCGCCGGGTTTCTGGTCGTGTCGGGCTGGCCGCTGGCGCTGGTCAAGACCGGCGACATTTACGCGGCGCTGGCTTTTTTCGCCGCGCTGCTGGTGACGGCGCTGGTGAACGGGTTCACGGCCAGCGCCGCACTCAGAAATATACCGCTGGCGAGCGTCATAGGCGCGTTCGCGCTGCTGATTCTGGTGACGTGGCTGGTGTCGCCGCTGTTCGGCGCGCTGGCGCTGCTGGTGCCGGCTTTTAATCTGCTGTACCTGCTGGAAAACCGTTTTTCCCGGCTGCAAGTGGTTCTGGGCGTGGGCGCGGCGCTGGTGCTGGCGCTGCCGTTCTGGCTGGTGACGGATTCGGCGCTTGCCGCCAACAGCCTATCGCAGACCGCTGATGGCCTCAGCCCGGCGCTGGCGCTGCTCGACTCGCTGGCGGCTTCGCTGCTGCTGTTCAACCTGACCGGCGACCCGAACCCGCTGCACGGTATTTTCAACCGTCCGGTGCTGTCGCCGCCGCTGGCCGCGCTGTTTGTTTTCGGCCTGCTGGCCTGGGCGGTTCGGATACGCGGCGCGCGGCGCTGGTCAGGCGGCCTGCCGCTGCTCGCGCTGGTTTTCGGCCTGCTGCCATCGGCGCTGGCAGCTACTTACCCGGACGCGCAGCGGGCGGCGCTGGCGCTGCCGGCGGCGCTGTTTTTCGCTGCTTACGGCGCGGCCTTCCTCGCTCGGATGCTCGTCCGGCGGCTCGGCAGCCTGGGCGCGGCGCTGGCGCTGTGGCTGCTGCTGGCGGCGCTGGCGCTCACTGCCGCCGACGCTTACCGGCACTATACGGTGGTTTTTCTGCCCGCCGCCGAACAGGCCGTCTCCGCGCTGGAAACGCCGCCATGATAGGAATCCGCAAACCGGCGGCGGTAGATTGATGCCAGACCGCTGTTTTCCGTTCACAAAGTCCGTTCAAAAGAGTACAATCGCCCCGTCTGAATGAGTGAGGAGGCCATGCGCCTTTGGTCAACGACGTTCGCTGGACGAGTTTTGATCTGATCTTCTTTGACTGCGACAGCACCCTCTCCGCCATTGAGGGCATTGACGAACTGGCCCGGTTGAAAGGTAAGGAATGGCGCGTCGGCGTGCTGACCGAAAAAGCCATGAACGGCGATCTCGACCTGGCCGAAGTGTACGGCAAACGGCTGCGCGCCATCCGTCCCACGCGCGGCCAGCTTAAGGCCATCGAAGAACGCTACTGGGAAACGCTGGTGCCGGACGCACAGGCCGTCATCGCCGCGCTGCGTTTTTTGGGCAAGCAGGTCTTTATCGTCAGCGGCGGGCTGGCGGAGGCGGTGCGCGGCTTCGGCAAGCGCCTGGGCGTGCTGCCGGAAAATATTCGCGCCGTCGAACTGGAATATAACGAACTTTCCGGCGACTGGTGGCGTTATTACCAGCCGGATACCCGCGCCCGCCAGTCCTACCTGGATTATGACGACGGCCCGCTGACTGTTTCCAGCGGCAAAGCGGACATCATCCGGGCGCTGGCGGCGGGCAAACCGGGCCGCCGCCTGATGATCGGCGACGGCGCTTCTGACTTGGCGGCCCGCGATCAGGTGGATGCATTTGTTGGGTTTGGCGGCGTAGTCTCGCGCGAGAAGGTGCGGAACGGCTCGGACATATTTATATCGGCCAGCTCGCTGGCGCCGGTGCTGCCGCTGGCTGCCGGAGCAAGCGGCCTTCATCGCGCCGCTGGGACGCCGCACCAGGCCGTTTTCGAGCGCGGCATCGCCCTGGCGCTGGACGGCGGCCTGACGATCAGGCGCGACGATTGGCGGCAGTCATTTGAAAATACCTTCAGGAAAAGCAGCCATGAATGACTGGAAAGCGATTATCTTCGACATGGACGGCCTGCTGGTGGATACAGAAGTCGTCTGGACGGAGGCCGAGTCCATGCTGCTGGCGGCGCGCGGCTTCCAATACGACGAGCAGCACCCGCGCAGCGAGGTATTGGGGCTGCGGCTGGATGAATTTTTCGAGAAGTTGGGCATGATGTTCGGCTTCCAGGAAGATCATAACCGCCTGTACGACGAACTGCTGAATTATATGGCCGCGCTCGTCCCCGATAAGGTGATTAAAAAACCCGGCGCGGCGGAAATCCTGGACTATGTTCACCGGCAGGGTATCCCCTGCGCCATCGCTTCCAGTTCGCCGCAGTCGGTCATCGAGGCCGTCGTCGAAGGTGAGGGGTGGGGGCATATCCTCAAGGTGCGCGTTTCTGCCGAGGCGGTGGCGCGCGGCAAACCCGCGCCCGACGTGTACCTGGAAGCCGCCCGCCGGCTGGATGTTTCGCCCGCCGGCTGCCTGGCGCTGGAAGATACGCCCGCCGGGGCGCGGGCAGCAGTGGCGGCGGGGTTGACCTGTTTCGCCGTGCCGGACTCGTCCAACCCCTGGCCGGTGTCGTTCGATGGCATCACGCCGCACATCTTCGACAGCCTGCATGATGTCCTGGCGCGGCTGAATGGCAAAACACAAACCGGATAGTATCCCAAACGCCCGGTTCGCCGTCGTGATTCCGGCGTATGCTGAAAACAGATTTTTTGTGGGCTAAAGGATAAACCATGAGAAAAATCCTGTTTGTTATGCTTGTGGCGCTTGTGGCACTGGCCGCGCCCGTTTGGGCTGCCGACCAGATCACCTACATCAGCCAGCCGGATGAAATTTACATCTTCCTGAACAACGTGGCCTTCGCGCGGGATACCATCACCCTGCCCGCCGGCGTGCAGGCGCGAGTGGCGCTGCCACCGAGCATTTTTGACAATACGCTCACCGTGCGCGAGGGCGACCGGCGCGTGCCGGCCTACCGGCTGCGGCGGGCGGACGGCCAACTGCTGCTGGAATGGACAACCGGCGCAGACACGCGCGAGGTGACGCTCGAATATCTGCTCTCCGGTTTAAGCTGGACGCCGCGTTATGATATGACGCTCAATGGCGACCCGGCGGAGACGGTGGACTTTTACTTCTATGCCGAGGTGCAGAACACGGCGCTTGCGCTGGACGCCGTACAAACGCACCTAATCGCCGGGCGGGTGGATACCTCGCAGCCGGTGGATACGCTGTCGCGGGTGACGGCCAACCAGTATCTGGCCGGTTACGATGAGGCCGCCCCATCCGGCGGCGAAGTCGGCGCGGCCACTATCCAGTATATTTACGAGCCGGGGGCGCTGACCGGCGCGGCAGGTGAAACGCTCTACCAGCAGATGCTCCGGGCGACCCTGCCGGCGCGCCGCGTGCTGCTGTGGAATGCCCAGGCCGACCAGCAGGTGACGGTGATTTATAAGGTTCGCAACCGGGCCGATCTGCCGCTGGCCGAAGGCATCGTACGTTCCTACCGGGACGGCATTTTCATCGGCAGCGATTTTATCGAAATCACGCCGGTTGGCAGCGAGGGCAGCGTCACAATCGGCAGTTTACAGGATGTGCGCGTCAACCGCAGCGAGAGCCAGACGGTGCTGACGGGGCTGGGTTACAATTATCAATACCGTGTCGAACTGGAACTGACTAATTTCGGCCAGCAGCCGGTGACGGTTGAAGTTGTGGACTACCAACGCCCAGACGCGCAAAGCCTGGTTTTTTCTGAAGAACCTTCCCGCGAAACCGGAAACGTCTTACGCTGGATGGTCACAATCGAAGCCGGACAGACGGTGACAATCCAGTATTCGTTCAAGACAAAATAACCGTCCGCGGGTGTGGGGACGTGCTGCAGCGCGTCCCTGCAGCTCGAAACTCGGAACTTAGCACTCGGAACTTATCTTTATGGTCTTCTATATCCTGGTGGCGACCGATCTGACCGATGAAGCTGTCGAACGACTGCGCGCCGTCGGTGACGCGCAGGCGATCATTGTGCCGCCGTCGTTCCCGGCGGTGCGGGACGGCCTGAAAACCGCTCACGCGCTGATCGCCCGCGATGGCATCCATATTGACCGCGACCTGCTGGAAAACGCGCCCAACTTGAAGGTGATCGGGCGCGTGGGGGCGGGGTTGAACGGTGTGGATACCGAGGCCGCCACCGAACGCGGCGTGATCGTCATGAACACGCCGGGAACCAGCGCCATCGCGCATGGCGAACTGGCGATCACGCTGATGCTGGCGCTCAGCCGGAAAATTGTCGTCGCGCACCAGAGCCTCAAAGATGGCTGGTGGCTGCTCGACCGCAAGCGGCAGGCCGGCGTTCAGCTTCATGGCAAAACGCTGGGTGTGGTCGGCCTGGGGCGGGTCGGGCAGGTGGTGGCGGCGCGCTGCCTGGCCTTCGGCATGACGGTGCTGGCGAACGACCCTTACATCGGCGAGGAGCAGGTCAGCGACGAACGTATCGCGCTGGTCGGCCTGCGCGAGCTGCTCCAGCGCGCCGATTTTGTGACCCTGCACATGCCGCTGACCGCCGAGACGCGCGGCCTGCTGGATGCCGAGGCCATCAAACTGATGAAACCCGGCGCGCGGCTTATCAACACGGCGCACGGCGCCATCTGGGACGAAAACGCCGTCGCCGAAGCGATCAAAAGCGGGCATCTGGCGGGCGTGGCGGTGGATGTTTACCCGGAAGAACCGCCCTACAACAGCCCGCTGGTCGGCCTGGATAACGTGCTGCACACGCCGCATATCGGCGACAACACGGTCGAGGCCACCCAGGATTTATCCATCCAGATCGTCGAGCAGGTGTTGGACGCCCTGCGCGGCGACGACTACCGCAACGTGGTGAACATGCCGTTTATGCCCGGCCTGGACTACGAAACCGTGCGCCCGTATATGTGGCTGGCGGAGTGCATCGGCACGCTGACCCATTCGCTGGCGCGCGCGGCGGTGCGCCGGGTGGCGGTTGAATACCGGGGCGAGGAGGTGAGCGGGGTTGTCAAGCCGGTGGCCGTCGGCCTGCTCAAAGGGCTGCTGCGTCCGGTGCTGGGCGAGAAGGTGAACACCATCAACGCGCCGGTGCTGGCCGCCGAACGCGGCATCCAGATTACCCAGACCAAAGGGCTGCAAACCGGCGAGTATACCAACCTCGTCACCTGCCAGGTGACGCTGGATGACAGCGAGCAGATCACCACCTCCGGCACGCTGCTCGACCGCAAACAGCCGCACATCGTCCAGATCAACCAGTATCGCATGAATTTTGTGCCGGAGGGACACCTGCTCATCCTGGGCAGCTACGACCAGCCGGGCGTCATCGGCAGAGTCGGCACGCTGATGGCGAACAACAATGTCAATATCGCCAGTTGGTACACCGGGCGCGCCGAACCCGGCGGCCACACGCTGACCGTTCTCACGCTCGATCAGCCCATCCCGGAAGCCGTTCTGGACGAACTGCGCCAACTGGAGTTTGTGCGCCATGCGCGCCCGGTTGAGATTAAGGGGTAGTTATTCGTTGTCCGTTATCGGTCATCATCTGCTAGTCACCAGCTGCCGGTTATGAGTCAAAATCGGATGATGCGGCTTTTAGATGGCCTGTGGCTGCTGGCGCTGGCGGTTTACGTTTTCGCCGGGATGCCCCTCGCCAGCTTTCATGGCGACGAGGCCATGCAGATTTACATGAGCCACGATTACGCGACGGCGTTTATTTATAAAGAGCCGCAGCGCCTGATGGTGCAGCCGCCGTATTACATTGACGAGGATAACTGGCTGCGGATTCTCAACGGCTCGGTGAACCGCTACGCCATCGGTTTAAGCTGGCATCTGGCTGGGTTCACGACCGGCGATCTGCCGCCGCGCCCCGGCTGGGACTGGGGGTTAAGCGTCGAACGCAACGTCGAAACCGGACACCGCCCGCCGCAGGCACTGCTGAATGCCAGCCGTTTTTCCTCCACCCTGTTCCTGGCGCTCAGCGCCGGGCTGATGTTCGCCATCGGCGGGCAGTTCGGCGGGCGCCTGCCGGCTTATTTTATGAGCGCGCTGCACACGCTTAACCCCGTGATTCTGCTCAACGGACGCCGCGCCATGATGGAAGGTTCGCTGCTGTTTTTCGGCCTGCTGACCATCTTCGCGGCGATTCTTATCAGCAAAATGATAACGCAGAACCGGGACGGGTTTGAAACCCGCCCCTACAGCAGACGCCGGGAAATCCTGCTGTGGGCGCTGCTGGCGCTGGCGGGCGGGTTAACGCTGACCAGCAAACACAGCGGCGTGGTATTCGTCGCCGGGGCATGGGGCTGGATTCTGGCGGCGGCGGTTATCAAAACTCTCCCCCTCTCTCTCAGGGAGAAAGTGCCAGAGGGTGAGGGCAGTATCATATCCCTGCCGGTGACTGTACTCAAACTCGCCGCCGCCGGGGTGCTGGCGGTGGCGCTGTTCGTGGCGCTTTCCCCGGCGCTGTGGAACGATGTGCCGTCCCGCCTGCGCGATCTGGTCGAACAGCGCGAAGGGCTGCTGCAAATCCAGGTCGAGGCCGACCCACGCGCCCCAACCACCCTCGGCCAGCGTTTCGAGGGTCTGCTCGTACAGCCGTTTATGACCCCCGCCATGCACTACGAATCGCTGGTGTGGGACGGGTCGCCGACGGCAGCCGCCGAAATCGCCGATTATATGGCCTCGCCGTTAAGCGGCTTGCAGTTCGGCGTCCTGCTCGGCCTGCCGCTGACCCTGCTGGCCGGGTTCGGGCTGGCGGCGCTGGTTCTGCCGCGCCTGCGGCCAGCCGGGGGGTGGATATTGGGGCTGCCGGCCTGGATGCTGGTCACGGCGGCCAGCCTGCTGGTGAACCCCCTGCCCTGGCAGCGATATTACCTGCCCTGGCTGCCGGTCGTCACCGTGCTGGCAGGGGCCGGCCTGCTGGCGGCGCGGCGGGTCTTAAGTACGCTTGCCAGGCCGGGCGGAGTGGGCGAAACTTGAAGCAGGCAGAATGCTGTACCTGGAAAGGATCGTTTATGCGACGTTTTGCTGTCCCGATGTTGATTTTATTGGCGCTGGCGGCCTGCCAGCCCGCCGAAACGCCCGTCCCGCCGCCAGTTGTCGAGGAAGCCACGCCGGAAGCTGCTGCCACCCTCGCTACCGTCGAGCCGACCCTGGCGGTGCAGCAGCGCGAGCCGATTGCCGGGCTGTCCCTGCCCATCCCCGGTACGGCGGTGGTCGCCGCCGCCACCGAAGACCCGTTCGCCGGGATTACGTTTGAGCGAATCCTCTTTAAACGCACCGGCGGCGGTTCCGAACCGCTGACGATTGAAATTCTGGGCGACGGCAGCTTCACCCGCAACGGCGCGCCCGGTAATATCGGGGCAGCGCAGGTGCAGGAGTTAACCGGCATCGTAGACCGGATGGCCTTCTTCGACCTGCAAGGTATTTTTGTGGCCGCCGGCACCAGCGCGGAGATTTACCAGTACAGCATCACGGTAGACCGCCAGGGCATGAGCCGCACGATTGACGCCCAGGACGGTTTAATCCCGCCGCAGTTGGAGGCCTTCATCACCATCCTGGCGAACATCGGCGCAGGATAAAACGCCTTATGCCGGTTTGAGGTAGGCCGGCAGTCCCTCCAGGCTGCCGGTCAGGATGAAGTCGGCGGGCGTGTCCGGCGGCGAACCTTCCCGGTTAAGCAGAACCGCCTGCATCCCGGCGGCTTTCGCTCCGAAAATGCCGTCCGGCGAATCATCTACCACCAGACATTGTTCCGGGGGCAGACCGGCGGACAGGTAGTAGGCGCGGTTTTTGGCGAAGCGACCGGTCACGTCCGGGCCAAGAATCGGCCCGGCGAAAAACCCGGCCAGGCCGCCGCCTTCCAGCGTGCCGCGCGACTGAAGACTGGTGGCGTGGCTGGCGATGCCCAGCGTATAACCCGCTTCATGCAGGCGTTCGATCACACCGCGCGCCTCCGGGAAAAGCGTGTCACATTCGCGGGTCGCCAGGTAGGGCAGTTCGCGAGCAAGCGCGGCCAGTTCCGGCGCTTCCGGCTCCGGTCTGCCGGTCAGCCGGAAGAGCGCCCGCGTGGTGCGGAACGCGCCTTCCCACATTTCGTTAATGCCGTCGTCGCCTTCCAGATCGAGATCGGCATAATAGCTGTCCCAGTCGGCCACGATGCGCCGGTTCGCGCCGCTCCACTCGTCGGGGCTGCCGCCGTAACGTGCGGCCATCACCCGGCCAAGCTGCCGCGCATAACAAGGGTACATCAGGCGGCTGTCGGCCAGCGTGCCGTACAGGTCGAACAGAATGTGCGTGATGTTCATGGCAAACCCTGGATGTTCAGAATGTAATTGAGCGCCTCGCCGCCCAGTTCCGGCAGGGTGATCTGAAACGCGGTGGATTCGCCCGGCGCGAGCGACGGCGTGATGTCCCCGTATCCAGCGGCAATCACCCGCTGGTCGGCGTCGAACACTGTGACGATGGCGCGCAGGCCGCGCGCCGTATCACCGCCGGAATTGCTCACGCGCCCGGTGATAACAAGCTGCCCGGCGGCATTCAAGCTCGATTCGTCCGTCCATTGCAGCGTTTCCGGCCCGTATACTGCCGGCATGGTTTCTGGCAGCCAGCCCTCGCCGCCGATCACCAGTTCGTAGGACGCCGCCAGCGATGGCCGCCCCTGACCGAAACGCAGGCTGAAGGGCGCGAATCCGCCCGCCGGGATGCCGTAGCCCATCACGACATCGGCGGTTTCGGCCACTACCAGCCCATCCGCCGAGCGCAGCACCGCCCGTACCGGCACGGCGGCCAAGCCGTCCGGGCCGGCATTAGCGACTTCGCCGCTGATGATGAATGCCCCGGCGGGGGTCGTCCAGGCGGCCACATTCAGGAAGTCCAGGCGGCTGCCGGAAGCAAAAGCGAAAACCGTCGGTTCGCCGGGTTGAAGTTCCGCGTCAGGCCGCAGTTCAAAGGTGTTCACCAGCATTTGCAGTTCTTTCAACCGTGCCGCGTCGTCCGGGATGGCGACTTCGATGACCGCCACCCGCGAACCGGCGGCCTGGATGAAGGTATTGAGCGGTTGAGTCAGGCCGCCCGGCGTATGCTGCAAGCCGGTCAGCCGCCAGCTTCCGTCGCCCATCGCCTGCCGGCTGGCCTCGACATAACCGCCGACCTGCGGGCGCAGTTCGGTCTGGTAGCGGTTGATGAACACGCCCAGCGCCGCCGAGTCCACCGTCCCGCCCAAGTTGATGACCGCCAGGCGCACCGCCGGCTCGTCCGCGCCCGGCGGCGAAAAAGCCGCCGCCGCCAGCGTGGTGGTATGCTGGACGGCCACAGACCACCGGCGCGGAACCATGATCGAAAATGCGCCACTTGGATGCCGGTAAAGCAGCGGCGAAACATCCGGCGGCGGCGGGGTGGGCGCAAAAACCACCGCGCCCCCACTGCACCCGGCCAGCAGCACAACGCCCAGCAGCAAAACACGCATGAAAAACCCCTCCCGAAAGCTGTTTTCCAGTATAACAGCAATCATGATCTGGTTTATAATAAACACGCGAAGGGATACATCCTTTCGCAAACCGGGCGAGGGAGTTGAGGTTAACCGATGTATACCGCGAACGAGTTGTTATTCCCCCATTACGTGATCCCTTCGTTAAAAAAACTGCGCGGCCCGCAGTGGCGCGCGCTGGTCGAGCGTGTGCTGTCCCTGCCGGAAACACATGAAGAAACGCTGGCGTTTATGCTGATGATGATCCGGCTGAACGGCTGTATGGCCTGCGAAACCGACAGCTACCGCGCCATGCGCGGCTGCGCCGCCTGCGCCCTGCAAACCCTGCGCCGCTACCGGGGCGACGACGCCGAACTGCTGGAATTTTACGAGCAGGCGCTGGAAGACGTGCGGAACTTCGCCCGCCACAGCCCGGATGTCACCTATAACCAGAACATCCTGGAAATCCTCTGACCGCCGTCAGCCGCACCGGCCCGCAAAGGCCGCCCAATCCAGCGCCAGGATTTGCGCGCCGACCGCAGCCCGCAGCGTCCCGTCCGCACCCAGGCTGTACCAGACATTCGCGCCGGGGTAAACCCGCAGTTGATTGCAGATTGCGCCGTTGGCCGGATTCAGCGCCAGCACATCTCCCCCGCCGCCGAGCAGCAGTAGCGCCCCGCCGTGTTGCTGTAACCTCACCGTACCGGATACGTCCGGCAGATCGGTCTGCCAGCGCATCTGGCCGTTCCGGTCATAAGCGCGCAGCGCGGGCGCTGCCTCCCGGCTGAACAAATATAACTGTCCATCTTCGGCCAGCAGCACACCGCTGCCTGCCCCACCCGGCGGCGCGTCCTCGCGCTCCAGCGCCCACACGCCCGCCCCGTCCACCCGCCACAGCCCGCCCGCGACATAAACCAGCAGCGTCCCATCCGGCGCGGCGGCAAAACTGCCGGGTTCGGCCAGCGTGGCAGTGTCTAAAAGCTGCCCTTGCGGCGAAACCGACAGCAGTTGATGGTCTGCCGTTAAAAAGGCCAGCAGATTGGGCGCGGCGTAAGCCGATGCCACCGGCGGCACATCCTCCAGCCGCCAAATAACCGTTTCCCGATCCGCGCCGAACGCCACCAGCGCGCCGTCCGCCGAGCGGAAAACCAGCCGTTCGCCGGTCAAAAGCTGGCTTTCCAGCGGGATGCCGGTCGTCCAGCTTTCGCGCGGCGCGCCGTCCAGGCCAAATGCCTGCATCGCACCGTCGGCGTAAGCCGCCGCCGCCGCTTCCCCATACCCAAACAGCCCGACCGCCGTTTTGTCCAGGTTGGCGCGCCACAGTATACGCCCATCCGGCGTGATGCGCCGCAGCCGGTTGGCTTCCAGGTAAACCAAGCTGTGATCGGCAAGTTCCACCGGCGGCAGCCGCAGTTCCCCGTTCAGTTCCAGATGCCAGCGGTGCGCCGGGTGCAGCCACGCGCCCCAGTTCACCACAAACGGCGTTGGGTGTTTCCAGCCCAGCGCGGTCGGGAAGTCCCAGGTATAACCAGGGCCGGGGATGTCCGGCTGGTTGGTGCGGATTTCAAAGTGCAGGTGCGGCGCGGGGCGGGCGCTGCCCACGCTGCCGATGATGTCCCCGGCCTTGACGCAGGTATAACGCGCCGGGAAAGGCCGCTCCGGGATTTCCTCCATATGCCCGTACTGGCTGTAGGCCGTCGAACCGTCCGGGAAGGTGTGTTCGATGATGACCACGCCGCCGTCGCGCCCCCATCCCCAGGGCGCGGAATAGGTCACGCGCCCGTCGGCGACAGCCCGCACCGGCTGTAAATAACTGGCGTTCCGCCCGCCGTAATAATCCTCGCCGGTGTGGTAGCGCCCCTGATGGCGCGGGCTGGGTACGCCGAACCCTTGAGCGATAGCGAAGGTAGCCGTATCCACCGGCAGGCTGATGCCCGTCACCGTGCCGCACTGCCCCTGCGCCCGCACCGGCGCGGCAGCCAGCAGCGCCGCCCACAAACCGATAAAAAGCTGCCGGACGAAAATCCGCATGGCTCATCACCTATAAGCTGCCAAAGCTTCCCGAAATGCCCTATGCTGTACATGATAACACACGCAGGAGAAGGAAATGGGCGGCAAAATCGGCAGTGTACAGTGCAGGAGGGGGGCGGGCAGCGCAGCCCGCCCCGAAGCGCAATAGGGGAAAAAGGGGAACTACGAACCGATTTCCGGCGCAGTGATGTTCACCGGCGCGCCAAAAGCCGAAAAATCGGTGATACTCGTGGCTGTGACCTGCCCAGGCGCGGCGTCGGACAGGGATGAGACCACGCTGTAAATCCGGTGTATATAACCGTCATCCTGGCCGATATAAACGGCGAAGGTGATCTGGATATTTTCCGGGTTCGCCATCATGGGCGCGCCCTGGAAGCCGCCCTCAGCGCCGGGAGTGGCCGGCGGCGCAGATGGCGGTTCAGCATTGGGGGCGGCATTCAACTGGCGGCCAAACAGCCCCACCCCTGCGTTCAGCAGCCCGCCGAAGCCGGCGTCCAGCACAGCCTGCGGGTCAACCGTCACTTGGAATACGCGCATGGCCTGGCCGTTGATCGTATCGGACGCCAGTTCTTTGATCGCCAGGGTGCTGTCGGCGCTCACCGGCAGCAGCAGCATCCCCAGCGCGCTGTTGGCCGAGGCCATGCCGCCGCCCCGTCCCAAGCCCGGCGGTGTTTCCTGTCCCGCCTGCGGCTGTTCGACCTGGAACCAGCCTTCCGGCTGTGATGGCGCGTTCTGGCCGCCTGCCCCCGGAAAACCGGCCCCCTGGCCGGTGAGGCGCAGGTAAACCACGCCGTCCAGGATGACCGTCTCGGTGGTGCTGGTCACTTCAGCGCCCTGGACGGCAGCTGTCGTCGTTTGTTTTCCGGCCAAATTCCACCCGTCCGCACCCTGCGCCGCATCGAAGCTGGCGGTTTCCCGCTGGGTCAGGCTGAACTCAGCCCCGGCGATTTCGGTGATGCTCTGGCGCTCGATGTGCAGGCTGGCGACCGCGCGGGATTTTTCAAACGCCTGCGTTACCGCGTCCAGCAGAGCGGGGTCGGTGCTGCTCTGCGCCGCTGCGGTTCCCGCCCAGCCGACCGTTAAAACGACCGCCGCCAGAAGATGCTTCCATGCTTTCATCGTCATCCGTCCTATTCTTCTTCAACCGGTAAATCATCAATGCTGCCGGAAATGAGGCTGACCTGGCCGACGGCAATCCAGCCCGTTTCATCGTTATAGGTGACGCGAATCCGGCTGCTGTCGGAATTGCGCGCTTCGGCCACCAGCACGACATTGTAGGGAATGACGGCGATAACTTCCGCCGAAGCGTAGTTGCTGGCGCGCAGGTTAACATTGTTGAGCGTGACAACGGAAACGAACCCGCTCGGCGCGGAAGCGCCGGTCGAGGCCGCCGTGTCGGTGATTTCGTCCAGCGCGCAAACGTCGCCGCTGACGGTGGCGTAATCGTAAGACACCCACGCCGGACGCCCATCGTAATTAATTTGCAGCCACAGGCCGCTTTCTTCCACTTCGCCGCTGGAAAGATCTATCAGCCCGCCGCGCCCGCACACCAGGGGATACCGCAGCGCCGACCGCCCGGTGACATCAAACGTCGCGCCGGACTCGCCGGTCGTGCCGACCACCCGCGCCGACGTGCGGGGTTCAAGCCGGATGTTCACCGCCGCGCCTACTGTGGCGGTCACATCGGTATTGCCGACCGTGCTGACGGCATTGGCCGGCGTGACCACCGGAAGCTGCGTGGGATCGCCGACGATTGTCACCACCGACGCCGCTACCCAGCCCTCGCTGTTCTCAAAAACGATACGCAGCCAGGCATTGCTGGTGTCGGCGCGCCCGGTGGCCGTCACTTCCGCGCCCGGCGGCAGATGCCCGATCACCGAATAGGTTGTGCCGGGGCCGCTTCGCACCCTGGTCTGCGTATAAGCGCGCACCGTGACATCGGCTGCCAGCGCGGGAACGGCGATCATCAGGGCGCACAAACCCGCGAATATCCAGAAGAATCTTCGGATAGGCATAAACTTCGACCTTTCTGCTTTGCTCAGACGATACACGCGGCGAACGGTTTCGCCGCCTACATCCCCACTGTAGGCGGCTATTCTCAAGAAATTGTCAAGAAATGGCTGAAGTTACGAGGAAGTTACAGGAGCCGGCTGGCCGGCACTTTTCGCCAGCGGCAGCGATACTGTGATGCGTGTTCCACTGCCAGGAACGCCGTCGCTGTGGGCCTCCACGCAGCCGTTGTGCATCTCGACGATGGCCTTGACGATAGCCAGCCCCAGGCCCGCCCCGCCGGTTTCGCGGCTGCGCGAGGGGTCTATCCGGTAAAACCGCTCAAAAACGTGGGGGAGATGTTCGGGAGCGATGCCGCTGCCGGTATCCTGAATCATCAAACGCGCCCATTCGCCATCCCGCTGCTGCCAGATTTGAATCGTGCCGCCGGGCGGCGTATGCTGCAAGGCGTTGGTCAGCAAATTGTTCATCACCTGGTCGAGCCGTTTCCAGTCGGCTTCGACCAGGAGCGGGTCGGGCAGCAGTTGGACTTGCAGCGCGATGGCGTGCGTTTTTGCCGACGGCGCGAATTTCTCCGCCGTCCTGGAAACCACGCTCGAAAAATCAATCACCTCGGTATCGAGGTGAAGCTGCCGGGCTTCCGCCTGCGCCAGATCGTGCAGGTCGCTGACGAGATGGCCGAGCAGTTCGGTTTGATCCACCAACACCTGTAATTCTTCGTCCGTAAGCTGGAATACCCCGTCCTGGAGCGCCTCCAGGTTGCTCTTTAATACGGCCAGCGGGGTACGCAGTTCGTGGGCGATGTCGGCCACCATATTGCGCCGCTGCTGTTCGTTTTTCTGCAAAGCGTCGGCCATTTCGTTAAAGGCTTTCGCCACTTCGGTGATTTCGGCGCTGCCTTTGAGGCTGGCGCGTTTGTCCATGTTTTTCGCGCCGAACTCGCGCGCCGTCTGCGCCAGATGACCCAGCGGGGCGGTCAGCGAGCGGGTGACGACGATGCCGGCGATGATGCTGGTCAGGCCGCCGATCACCGACACGATCACCACCAGGCTGCCGATCTGCTGCTGGAGGAAGCCGGCGGGCGGGTCCGGCGGCGGCGATACCGCCACGCGGTTAAGCTGGATATAACCGATGACCTGCCCGCCCCAGATAATCGCCATCGGGCTGTCCTGCGGGCCGGGCGGCGCATCTGTATTACCCGCCGTGCCGTAAACGACTCTGCCGTTTGCATCCGCCAGCATCAGTCCCAGCCCGCGCCCCGGCACGCGCGGCAGTTCCGACTCCTGTACGGCCAGGATGGTATCTACCCCTTCCCAACTCCGATTCTGTCGGTAATAATCCACCAACTGCGCGACGAACGTGCCGGGCAGTTGGTAGCGGTCGAGGAAAAAATCGCCCAGCTGTTCATGCCGGTTGATGATGAGTCCCGTCATGGCGACCAGGATCATGCTAATCGCTACCGCCAGGCTGAAGGCCAGGCTCATACGAACCCATAGTCGGTTCATCAGTTTCATAATATCGAGCCGCCCGCTCTGGCCGCTCACTCGTCGCCCAACCGGTATCCAACTCCATAAACGGTCTGGATGTAAATCGGGTTCCGGGGGTCAGCCTCGATCTTTTTTCGCAGGTTGCGAATGTGCGTGTCTATCGAACGCTCCAGGCTTTCGTAATCGTAGCCGGGGTGTTTCTGCGCCAGTTCAAAGCGCGTGATCGGAATGCCTGGATGGCGCATTAATTCCAGCAGCACGTTAAATTCCGTCGGCGTCAGTTCCAGCACGCGGTCGGCCAGCGTCACCCGGCGGCGAATGACATCCAGCGTCAGTTGATTGTAGCGCAGGATTTCATGATTCAGCGTGTCGGCGTCCAGTTGAATCCGCCGCAGCGCCGAACGCACCCGCGCCACGACCTCACGCGGGCTGAACGGTTTGGTCACGTAATCATCCGCGCCCAGTTCCAGGCCGACCACCTTATCGGCATCCTCGACCCGCGCCGTCAGCATCAAAATATACACTCGCGCCAGGGTGGACTCGCCGCGCACCATGCGGGTGATGTCTAGCCCGTCCCGGTCCGGCAGCATCAGGTCCAGCACCATCAGGTCGGGGCGCTCACGTTTGAGAACGTGCAGGGCGGTGCTGCCGTCATAGGCGGCGAACACCTCATACCCGGCCTGTTCCAGATAGGCTTTTAACACCCGCACGATCTGTTTATCGTCATCTACCACCAGGATGCGCTGCCGCGCCCCGGTTTTCGCTATAGGTTCGGTTTCCATGCTTTATCTCACATCAATACGATCTGTTTTTCATCATACACCCGGTTTTGTGGTCAGAATTTACTCATAAGCCGGCGCACTCAAGGTCGAAAGACAGCCAGGGGCGGCCCTGTATGATGTCCAGGGCGCGCCCCAACTGCCGGTCTGACAAACAGCGGTTTATTCGCACCCGACCAGACAGGTCATATTGTCGTACCGCGCGATTTCATACACGCCCTCGCTGCCGACCTCCAGCATCATCACGGCGCGGGTCAGTTCGCCCGTGCTGTAGGTTTTGGGTTGGTACGACCCCTGAACGCCGGTGAACGAGTCCAATTTGGTCAGCCAGCTTTGAATGCTGCTGGACGATGGGCCGGCTTTTTCCAGCGCGGCGGCGATCAGGTAAACGGCGTCGTAGTAAGCGGCACTCTGCGGCAGGGGCTGGTCGTCGTACCGCTCGCTAAAGCGGGCGACAAAATCCCGGCTGGCCCAGTCCAGCCCGCCGGCCCACCAGCCCACCGGGCCGATCACTTCGACCGATGTTTCGGCGGCCAGCGCGGCAAAATCCGGCGTCAGATAACCGTAGACGAACAGGCCGTCCCAACCCAGTTCATCCAGCGCGGCCAGCAGCGCCGAAGCTGCCGACGAGGTAGACCACACCGCCACTGCCTGCACGTCGGCGATCTGTTCCGCCAGGCGCGAAAAATCGCCCGCGCCAACGGCGTGTTCCAGGCGCAGCGCCAGTTCGCCGTCGTCGGAGGCGCTGACCACATCGGCAAAAACGTCGGCGGAGTCCAGACCATAGTCGGTCTGCACGGCGACGAAAGCCAGCCGTTCCAGGCCGCGCACGTTCAGCAGGTATTCGGCGGCGGTGGCCGCCAGCGTATTATCGGTGGCGCGAAGCTGGAAAACCATATCGTTCACGTCCGTCAGCGCGATCTGCGAGCTGGTGGCGGAAACCATCTGCACCAGGCCAGCGTTTGATGCCGCGTTTAAATCCGCCAGCACCTGGGCATTGGCGTCCGGCCCGATGACGATGTTCATGCCATCGGCAGCCGCCTGCTGGAAGGCCGCCTGCGCTTCATCGGCGGTCGTCGCGCTGTAAACCTTCAGGTTCAGGGTGTAACGGGTGCTGCTGCGGACGATACCGCCCGCGTTATTGATCTCGCGCAGGGCCAGGCGCACGGCCTGTTCGATGTTTTCCCCGATGCTCTGGGCTGGGCCGCTGCCCGCTGTAATGAGGCCGATATTAAACATGGCGCTTTTGCTGGCCGATTTGGAGGTCGTATCTACCCGGCGTGCGTCCGAGCAGGTAGCGCACTCTCCCTCATCGTAACGCGCCGCCTCGACCAACTGGCCGCCCGCCTCGACCTGGACGATTCGCAGCGATTCCGTCACGCCCCGGTTATAAACTCCCTGAACGCCGGTGAAATCGCTCAGGCTCGACAGCCGCGTGGCAACCGACGAAGGGCTGCTCCCGGCTTTGCTCACCGCTGCCGCGATCATATACACCGCGTCGTAATAAGCCGCCGCCGCTTCCGGCGGGGTTTCGTCCCACCGCGTCTCGTAATCCAGGACGAACGACTGGCTGGCCGCGTCATACGCCGCCGGAGTCCAGCCCACCAGACCCAGCACCTTCATCAACTGCGGCAGCGCCGAGTCCGCCGCGTCCACAAAATCCTGGTTCACGCCGGCGGCCAGCACGACACCGTTCCAGCCCACACGCTCCAAAGCCGCCAGCAGTTCAGTGGTCTGCGAGTCCAGCATCCAGGTAAAAACCGCCTCGGCTTTGGCATCGCGGATGGCGCGCGCATCATCGTCAAAGTACGACTCGTTGGCGGCGTTCATCAGGTCGGCCACCAGCAGGTCGTCGTCCACCGCTTTTCTGAAGGTTTTAACGGCGGTCGAGGCCGCGCCGGCATCCGACGCGACGATGGCGATCCGCGTGAAGGCGCGCGCGTTTTCCAGGTAATCGGCGGCGGCTTCCGCCCAGGCGGTGTAGTCGGCGGCGGCGCGGAATACACGGCTGCTTTTTTGAGCATCTGGCAGGCCGGTGATAATCGCCACGTCGGGCGTGCCATCGTCGGTGATGGTAGTCAGCCATTGGCTGTGGTGCGGCCCGACCACCGCTACCGCGCCGTCGCCTACCGCCGTGTTATAAGCGTCCAGGGCTTCGGCGGCGGTGTTCGCTTCGTAGTAGACCACTTCCAGTTGGTAGCGGGCGCTTTTGGGGCCGCGCACGCCGGCGTCATCATCGTCGTCGCCGGCGTTGATCTGTTCGGCGGCCAAGGCGGCAGCCTGGTAAAGCTGCCGGTCGAAGTCGGCGGCCTGCCCGTCTGCCGCGCCGATAAAACCGATGGTCAGTGTTTCAAAATTGCTCTGCGCCGCCGCCGGGACGATCACCAGCAGGGCCAGCAGGACGGCGGCCAGCCCGAATGTGTATTTAAATGCGTTCACGTTTATCCTCCGTGTGTTTATTCGTAGCGTAAGGCTTCGATTGGTTGAAGCGCGGCGGCCTGTCTTGCCGGGTAAACCCCGAAGAACATGCCGACCAGAATTGAAAACCCCAACCCGATAGCTACCGATTCCGGGGTGACGGCGGTATTAATCAGGCCGCTGTTGTCCACCAGCGCGGCGATTGCCATGCCCAGCAGCGTGCCGATTATGCCGCCGATGCCGCTGAGCGTGACCGTCTCGAACAAAAACTGCTGTAGAATGTGCGCCCGGCGCGCGCCGACGGCTTTCCGCAGCCCGATCTCTTTCGTCCGCTCCGTGACCGATACCAGCGTGATATTCATGATGCCGATGCCGCCGACCAGCAGCGAGATGCTGGCGATAGCGCCCAGCAGCAGCGTCATGATGCTGGATACATTGCTGGCCGTCTCCAGCAAGGTCTGGCGGTTCATGATGTTAAAGTCGTTGTCTGCGTCCTCGCCCAGCTTATGCTGCTCGCGCAGCACAGCTTCGATCTGGGTGCTGGCGGCGTTCACCTGTTCCGGGTCGGCGACGGCCACGACGATCTGGTTGACCTGAGTTTTGGTGCTGCCTGGCACGCGCGCCTCAAACAGATAGCGGTAGCCGGTCGTCAGCGGCACAAAAAGTTGCAGATTCGGGTCGCTGCCGCCTAGCGCGTCCTGTTCTTGCAGCACGCCGACGACCTCGAACCTGGTGCGGCCAATGCGGACTTCGCGCCCGATTGGGTTCAGGCCGCCAAACAGTTCCTCGGCGGCATCATACCCCAGGACGGCCACCCGTTTTTTGCCGTCGTACTCGTCCTCACTGAAAAACCGCCCAATCTCGACCGCCAGATTGCTAGCCTCAAGATATTTCTCGGTCGTCCCCAGGATGCTGGCTGTGTAGCTGGCCTGGTCGGTACGCACTGTCAGGCTGCTGCTGAACTGCGGCAGCACCGCGATCAGCCCGCTGACCTGCTGCTCAATGGCCTGGGCGTCTTCGTAGGTCAGGTTGGGGCGCTGCCCAGGGCCGGGGACGCCGCGCTGCAAGCCCCCGCCGCTCATGATCGTCAGCAGGTTCAAACCCGTTTCACCCAATCGTTCGGCGACCGTGTTCTGCGCGCCCTGGCCGACCGATGTCAGCGAAACCACCGACGCCACGCCGATGACGATGCCCAGCATGGTGAGGGTGGAACGCAGTTTGTTCGCCAGCAGGGCATCAATCGAAACGGTGAGATTCTGGCGAATACTCAGGCCGCCGCGCCGAACGGGTTTAACCAGCGCCGCCGCTTTTTCATCATGATGGCTGCGTTCGCGGGCGCGTGGAATGGCGACCTGAATCACCAGCCCCAGGCTGGCGACCAGCGCGATCCAGAATCCGGGCGTGACCAGGCTGGTCAGATCAATCGGGAGGGACGCATCCTGCACGAAAAAGAGGACATAGTAGGCCAGCGCCGCCAGCCCGGCCAGCGCCGCCAGGATGGTCGCCAGCCGGTTAAAACGCGGCCTGAAGGCGCTGCCAGCCGCGCCGGCCAGCGCCACCACCGCCGCCGCCGGGACGAGGATATTTCCGGTCGTGCCGGGCAAACCGCCGGCCTGCGCGCGCGCAAACCCCTGACGCTGGCCGGCAGTATCGCCCGCCGGCGCCGACTGCTCATTGGCAGAGGCCGCAGCCCTGGACGGGACCTCGAAACCCGCCGGTGCCTGGAAACCCGATGGAGCCTCGAAACCCGGCGGCGGCTGGAAGCCTGACGGCAGGCTGCCGGAGGCCGAAGCGTCCGGCAGGTTCGCCATACCGCCCGCCACCGCGAATCCACCCATACCGAACTGCACCCAGGGCGACATTAAAAAATAGGCCGCCAGCATGACGACCGCGCAGGCCGCCACGACCAGATTCTTGAGGTAGGGCGTCAACCTTTTAATGTGTGTGAACGGCTTCATCTATAATCACTCCATCGCGCATCGAGATAATCCGCTCGGCGCGTTCGGCCACTTCTGCCGCGTGCGTGACGATCACCAGGGTAATGCCCTGTGTCTGGTGTAGTTCCTGGAACAGCCGCAGGATGTCCTCGCCGGTGCGCGAGTCCAGGTTGCCGGTCGGCTCATCGGCCAGGATGATCGAGGGCTGGTTGACCAGCGCGCGCGCAATCGCCACCCGCTGCTGCTGCCCACCGGACAGCTCGTTGGGTTTGTGTTTCATGCGCGTTTTCAGATCAACCACTTCCATCGCCCACTCGGCGCGCTCGCGGCGCATTTTGGCCGGCATCCCTGCATACACCAGCGGCAGCGCCACGTTTTCCAGCGCGCTGCTGCGGGCCAGCAGGTTAAACTTCTGGAATACGAAGCCGATGCGGTTGTTCCGAATGTCGGACAGCCGGTCGTCGCTCATTTCGCTGATCTCCACGCCGTCCAGCTTGTAAATGCCGCTGGTCGGTTTGTCCAGCGCGCCCAGGATGGACATGAGCGTGCTTTTGCCACAGCCGGATGACCCCATGATGGCGACCATCTCGCCCCGGTTAATGCACATGGAAACCCCGGCCAGGGCATGAATTTTTTCATCACCCATCGTATAAATCTTGTGCAGGTCGTGGGTTTCGATCACCGGCGGCTGTTCAGGTTCAAATACGGTGGTCTTTTCTGCAACCATCATCCGGCTACCCTCCAAAGAAGAACCCGCCCGGAATGCCCGGCCCGCCAGGGTTGGCGTTCTGGTTGTTTTGCGTGTCGGTATTGGCGGCCTGCTGCCGGACGATTACCGTCGCGCCCTCGTTGATGTCCCCGCTGATTTCGGTCAAACCGTCGCTGCTGCGCCCGCTGGTGATCGAAATACGCTGCGTGCTGCCGTCGGCGTTGTAAAGCTCCACAAACTCGGTCGTGCCTTCGCGCTGAATCGCGCCGGTCGGCACGGCCAGAATGTTGGCGGCCACCTCGATGCTGATTTCAACCGCCGTCGTCATGCCCACCCGAACCGGCAGATCGCCAATATCGGCCAGATTTACGCGCACTGGATACGTGACGACATTGTTGGAGGTCATGCCGGACGGCGCGATACGCACCACTTCCCCGGTGAGGACGGCATCATCCAGCGCGTCCGGGACGATGGTCGCCGGCAGGCCAACGCTGACGTTGGCGATGTCCAGTTCATCCACATCTACTTCAACATGAAACTGGCTGGTGTCCAGCAGCGTGACCGCCGTCAGGCCGCTCGAAACGGTATCGTTGACATCAACCGCTACCTCGGCGATGACGCCATCAAACGGGGCCGTCAGCACCGCGTTTTTCAGTTGGTCGCGGGTATTTTCCAGTTCCAGGCGGGTTTGTTCGAGCTGCGCCTCGGCAGAAGCGATTTCTTCCGCCGTCGGGCCGCTGAGCAGGCTGTCCAGGGATGCCTGCGCCTGCTCCAGGCCGGCCTGCGCGGCGGCAAGCTGTATTTCGTACTGCGCGAGGGGCGTCGTCTCTTTACACTGCGCCGCTGCCACGTCATATGCGCTTTGCGCCGAGCGCAGCGCGCTGCTCACCGCCGCGTTCGGGTCGGGCTGGAAGGTGGCATCCCAGGCGTATCCATCCTTAAGGTATTGGTCATAGGCCGTCTGCGCGTCTTGCAGCTGCAGCCGCAGGCTGTCCAGGTTGGAACAGCTGATCGTCTCCTGGTTCGGCGCGGTATCCAGGTTGTTCTGCGCCGCCAGCAGTTGAGACTGCGCCGACGCCAGATTCGCCCGTGCCTGCGCGATTTCCGCGTCGGTCGGGTCGGCCACCAGCTTGTCATAGCTGGCCTGCTGGACGACTAGGGCTTTTTCCTTCAGCATGATCTGGTATTCCAGGTCGGATGTGTCCAGCCGCGCCAGTTCCTGGCCGGCTGTTACCCTGTCGCCGACTTCGACCAGGACTTCCTGAACCGTCCCGGACATCTTAAACGCCAGATAGCCGGTCTGTTTGGGCGCAATCGTCCCGGTGGCCTCAATGGTGTCGGTGAACGTCACCCGCTCGACGCGGGTGGTTTCCGGCGCCTGCGCCTCGACGGTGGGCAGCGCGCTGCCCGTCAAACCGGGGACGCCGAGCGCCACAACAACCAGAATCAGGGCCAGGGCCGCCCCAATGGCGAGATAAGTTTTTCGCATAACACACTCCGTTCGCTGCTGATCTTCGCCTGACTGCATGTCGGCAGGGGCTTAACCCCCTGTCGAATATCAAGAATTCAGCCGGCTCAACCTTTTGAGATGAGCCGTTCCGTTTTTATTCTGCGCCCGGATTCTGAAGATATTGTCAAGACCTTGCGGGACTTCGGCTGAAGTTTGCCGGGGGCAAAAACCGCCGGCAGAAGCGGCGCATCTGGTTTCAAGCGGACGGGGGGCGTAACCTGTGTTACGATAAAAACGGTCTTTATAGCGTGACCGTTTCGCCAACAAGGATCACTTTATGCGATTATTTGCCCTTGCGCTGGCGCTGCTGACGCTGGCGGCGGCCTGCGCCCCGGCAGCCCAGACCGCCGAACCCGACCTGCCAACGCTAGCGGTGCTGCCCAGTGTAACCCCCACCGATACCCCGGCTGTGCCGACCGACACACCCGCGCCGACCGATACACCATTCCCGACCGACACGCCGACCCTGACGGAGACCCCCCGCCCGACGCGCACACCGCGCCCCACTCAGCCGCCGCCGCCCACCATCCAGCCGACTCTAGCTGCCATCGGCACCGCCACCCAGGCCGTGCTGGAAGCGCCGCGTTTTATCACCTTCACGCCTGCGCCGGACGGCGCTGTGCCGACCGGCACGCCCCGGCAGCTGGCCGATGTGGTGATTACCGAGGCGCAGTTCCAGGAGGAAGTAGACCTGCGAGTGGCGGCGCTGGCTTCGATTGACCGCGCCATCGTGGATTTTGTGCCGGGCGGCATCCAGGTTGAACTGACGGCGCCGGGCGGCGAGGCGTTAACCACCGGCATCGTGCTGGTGACGGTACAACTGACCGGCACTTTCGCCACCATCAGCATCGGCGACATCCGCATGAACGCGCCCGAACCGCCGGAGGTTTACGTACAGGTCGTTTCCGGCGATTTTTTCGCCATGATGCTGGATTCGCTGGACAGCATCCTCAAGCAGCGGCTCGGCCCGGATCAACAACTGCGCGCTATCGCCGTGACCGACTCGGCCATCGAAATAACGCTGCTCGTACCGCTGCCATAAACACGGGCTGCCGCCCCTGAAAGCGATGTTGAGTGGCTGAACCTTGTTCCGAGAACTTTTTAAGAGGAGGCTCAAAACCATGTTTCGCTCGATTCGTTGGTGGGGGGCTGCGTTGGCGCTGTGCCTGGCCCCCGCGCTGGCGCAGGCGCAGGGTTTCACCTGTCCGAATATCGTCGAAACGGCGCTGGAAGTGGTTGACCAATCCTGCGCCGAAACAGGCCGTAATCAGGTCTGTTACGGCAGCATCCGGCTGTCCGCCCAGCCAAAACCCGGCGTAACGAACTTCGAGTTCCGCAAAACCGGCGATCTCGTCGGCGTGGCCGACCTGCAAAAGCTGATCGCCAGCCCGATGAATGTTGAAGCCGGCGAATGGGGCGTGGCGCTGATGCGCCTGCAAGCCAACCTGCCGGACACACTGCCCGGCCAGAACGTAACCTTCATTCTGTTCGGGGATGTCGAACTGACGCCTGTCGAAACGGCTGATACCGCCGCGCCGCCGATGCAGGCGTTTTATCTGCGTACTGGCGTGGGGGATGCCCGCTGCGAGGAAGCGCCGGAAAGCGGCCTGCTGGTGCAAACGCCGGAGGGCGCCGGCGAAGTGGTTTTTAACATCAACGGCGTGGATGTGCAGATGGGTTCTACCGTCTTTTTCCAGGCGGATGAGGCCGAAGGCATGACCGTCAGCACGCTGGAAGGGCTGGCTTATGTGCGCGCCAACGGCGGCGAACAGATCATCGTGCCGGGGACGTGGGTGCGGGTGGCGCTCGCCCGCCTGCCGGATGCCGCCGGGCTTTTTCAGCCGCTCGGCCTGCCGGAACTGCCCCGCGCCTATGAAGAACGCGCCCGGATGCTGCGGCGGCTGCCGGTGCGCCTGCTCCAGCGCCGGATCGAAATCGCGCCACCGCTCCGCCGGGAGATGCTCGACCGGCTGCTGAACCATCTGCGTTCCGGCGGGGCGCTGTGCGGCGAAACACCGCTGCCACCCTGCCGCCTGCCGCTGCTGCCGACGGCTCTACCCACGCTGCCCGCGCTGCCCTTTGATCCAGGCGGTTTGCTGCCGGGAGGCCGGGGCGGCGGATGATGCCGCGCGCCGAAAGGTCGTCTTTAATTTGCTCCCTACATGGGGTAGACTAACGCCATGCCGTTTAGCGTCACAGGAGATCAAACTGCATGGCAAAACAATACGATGTTGTGGTGCTGGGCGCGGGGCCGGGCGGTTACGTAGCTGCCATCCGCGCCAGCCAGTTGGGATTAAAAACCGCCATCGTCGAGAAAAAATACTGGGGCGGCGTGTGCCTGAACGTCGGCTGCATCCCCTCGAAGGCGCTGCTGCGTAACGCCGAACTGGCGCATATCTTCACCAAAGAGGCCAAAACCTTCGGCATCAAAATCAACGGCGAAGTGACCTTCGATTATGCCGAAGCCTTCAAACGCAGCCGCCGCGTGGCCGATGGTCGTGTCAAGGGCGTTCACTTTTTGATGAAAAAGAACAAAATTGACGAATACGACGGCTGGGCCACCTTCACCGACCCTCATACCCTGAGCCTGGAGCTGAACGACGGCGGCCAGGAAACGCTCACGTTTAAAAACTGCATCATCGCGGCGGGCGCGACTACCCGGCTCATCCCCGGCACGCAGCTTAGCGAGCGCGTAGTGACGTATGAAGAACAGATCATGACCGACCAGCTTCCAGGCAGCATCATCATCGCCGGGGCGGGCGCTATCGGCGTGGAATTCGCCTATGTCATGCACAACTACGGCGTGGACGTGACCATCGTTGAATTTTTAGACCGCGTGGTTCCGCTGGAAGATGAAGAAATTTCCGCCGAACTGCACAAACAGTACGAACGCGCCGGGATCAAAGTGCTGGTCAAAACCCGCGTGGACGGCATCGAAGATACCGGCAAAACCGTTCAAGTCACCGTCAGCGGCCCGGATGGCGCGCAGCGCACACTGGAGGCCGATAAGGTATTGCAGGCCATCGGCTTCCAGCCGCGCACCGAAGGGTACGGCCTGGATAAAACCGGCGTCAGACTGACCGAACGCGGCGCGATTGGCATCAATGACAAAATGCAGACCAGCGTGCCGCATATCTACGCCATCGGCGACGTGACCGCCAAACTGATGCTGGCGCACGTGGCCGAAACAATGGGCGTGATCGCGGCGGAAAACATCGCCGGCGTGGAGACGATCACGCTGGATTACGATATGATGCCGCGCGCCACCTACTGCCAGCCGCAGATCGCCAGCTTTGGTTACACCGAAAAACAGGCCCGCGAGAAGGGTTACGAGGTTAACGTCGCCAAATTCCCCTTCCAGGCCAACGGCAAAGCGCATGGTTTGGGCGATACCACCGGCTTCGTCAAGCTCATCAGCGATAAAAAATACGGCGAAATCCTGGGCGCGCACATGATCGGCCCGGACGTGACCGAACTGCTGCCGGAGCTGACCCTGGCGCGTTTTGCCGAACTGACGCCCAATGAAATCGCCCGCAACGTTCACCCGCATCCCACCCTCAGCGAGGCCATCAAAGAGGCCGCGCACGGACTGGAAGGGCATATGATTAATTTTTAGCTCTGTCTCCGCCGGGGGCGGGTTTCCCGGAACCGCCCCCGCTAACTCCGGGTGTGTTTCCGGTATAATACAGAAAATATGAGACGAGGCGCGACGTATGGAAAGCGTACAGGCAGCCCCGCTGACGGTGGATAATCTGCTCCAACTCGACACGCAGGACAGACGTTTTGAGGTGATCAACGGGGAGATTATCGAAATGCAGCCAACCAGCATTTTGCATGTTATCGTGATGAGCAATGTTTTTGAAATCTTAAAAGCATATGCTGTTTCTCATCGGCTGGGCTTTGTCTTCCCGGATAATCTGCTCTACATACTGCATATGGATGTCGAAACCGGTGTGCGCGAAACCCGCAGTCCTGATATTTCGTTTGTCCGAAAAGGGCGCATCACCAGGTCAACAGATTTAACTCGCCCGTTTTTGGGCGCGCCCGATCTGGCCGTCGAAGTTGTGTCGTCCGGCGAGGATGCCGACATGCTGCTGGCGAAAATTCGGGATTATTTCGCCTATGGTTCGGAGCAGGTCTGGGTGTTGTACCCCACACAGCGCGAACTTCACCAGTTTATTCGCGGCGAAAAGGGCGCGCGTCATTACACGGATGGTGATGTGCTGGCCGCCGAAACGCTGTTCCCCGGTCTGGCGCTGCGTATCAACGATCTGTTCGCCTTGCCGGAAGTGGAAGATTAACCCCCGGCGACAGCTCGCAACCTCACCCTCGCAAAGCCCGCTGCCGCGCGGCTTCAAACAGAATAACCGCCGCCGCGACCGCCGCATTGAGCGATTCGGTGTCGGCGGCCATCGGGATATTCACGCGAGCATCCGCCAGACGCGCCGCTTCGTTGCCCGCGCCGCGCGCCTCTCCGCCGATGATGAGCGCCCAGGCTGCTCTCCAGTCCACCTGATGGTAAACGATCTGCCCGTCGCTGTCCGCCAGATAAACGGTCAGGTCGCGGCAGGCAGCGGCGATATTTTGCCAACCGGCCTCAATAACCGGCACGCGGAAATGTGCGCCCATGCCGCCGCGCAGCGCCTTCGGGTTATAGGGGTCGGCGCAGGTGGGCGAAAGCAGCACGGCATCCGCGCCCGCCGCCGCCGCCGTCCGTACAATCGTCCCCAGGTTGCCGGGGTCGCGCACCGAGTCCAGGATGAGCAGGCGCTCCGGCAGCGCGGGCAGAACGGGTGAGGGCAGGGGAAACACACCCAGAATGCCCTGCGGCTGCTGCGTATCGCTGGCGTGGCGCATCACCTCGGCGCTGGCGGGGTACAGCGCCGCGCCCAGGTCGCCTAACGCTTCGATGGCCGCTGCTTCAGGGTCGTAGAGGATAAAATCCGGCAGGTGGCCGCTCTGGATGGCGTCGCGCACCAGCCGTACCCCTTCCAGGACGATTTTTCCCTCTTTGCGGCGCGTCCTGGCCTGGTTTTGCAGGGTGCGGACCAGTTTCACTTTTTCGTTTTGTTGGCTGGTTATCATGCTCGCTGGCGCTTTGCTTGGATGGTTTGGATTATAATACCAGCTTTCACAGGAAACTATGAAAGCTGGCGGGGCGCCCTGTATGGGCGCTTTTTTAAATGGCGGTTCAGCGGCGGGACGCCAGATACACGTTCAGGTTGGCCTGATTTTGCCGCAGCACCGACGCCAGCGCGCGATCCATCACCAGCCGCTCCAGCAGGCGGCTGACCGGCCCAAGCCAGGGCAGAAAACGATACTCAACCACCATCTGCAAGCGTGTGACTTCCGGCGTGGCCGACGGCGACAGGTGCAAAATCATCCTGGAGGGCAGCACAGCCGACTTGGACTCATGAATCTGGCGTTTCATCGGCTCGAAAGCGGTGACGCGCCAGGGTGTTGTTTGAGGAAGCGGCCCCAGGCGGTTGTGGTCATAATAAATGCTGTCCAGGCCGTAATTGCCCGGCGTTTTGAGGTCTGCCGCTTCCAGCCCCACCACCCAATCCGGCGTGTGCGCGATGTCGTTGAGTGTATTCCACACCGTTTCTACTGGCGCCTGAATAAGCGCAACCGATTCTGCTCGTCCCATGTTAATCCCTCGCTTCTCCTGTCTCGTTTATTAAACGACAGTCTGCCGGTCAAGACATCAAACAGGCGGCTGAAAATCGCCTCGGTCTTTCGACGGAGACAGCGGTAAAATGGTCTGGTGAGGTGGCGGGACGATGGAAGCGGTTATTTTCTGCGGCATCCAGGCGACGGGTAAATCCACGTTTTACCGGCAGCATTTTTTCAGGACGCACATGCGGATCAACCTGGATATGCTCAAAACGCGCTGGCGGGAGGATATTTTTCTGCGCGCCTGCGTCGAGGCCGGGCAGCCGTTCGTGGTGGACAACACCAACACGCTCGCCGGCGAACGCGCCAAATATATCGCGCTGGCGAAGCCGGCGGGTTTTCACATCGTCGGTTATTATTTCCAGTCAAGGCTTGAGGACGCCCTGCGGCGCAACGCCGGACGCGCTGGCGCAGAACGTATCCCCGACCAGGGTTTGTATATGATGCGCCGGCGGCTGCAAATCCCGGCCTACAGCGAGGGCTTCGACCGGCTGTATTATGTTAAAATCGCGGGCGACGGCGGCTTCACAGTGTTGGAATGGCGCTCGTGAAGTTCGACACGGGCGAAAAGGGGACAAAACAATGACCGGCAGCTACAGCATCCCATATGGCAAAATGCGCCTGACCTTTACGCTGCCCGATACGCTGGACGTGCAGGTGATCGCCCCCGCCGATGTACCCGCCGCGCCTGACCCGCCCGGCGTGGTGCGGGCGGCGCTGGACGACCTGCTGGGCGGCCTGCGCTGGGACGATTTCGCGGGCGCGCGCTCGGCGGCGGG
>QUBZ01000010.1 GCA_014338005.1 Chloroflexota bacterium
CTGGTGATTCCCTACGACGAGTTTATGGCGCTGCCGAGCATCGAGTTTTCCGCGACGATTGCCTGTGTCGGCAGCACGCCTGCCCGCCCGCTGATCGCCAGCGCGCGCTGGCGGGGTGTGCCGCTGTCGGCGCTGCTGGCCGACGCGCAGCCGAAGCCGGAGGCGCGTTTCGTCCAGTGTTACGGCGCGGACGGTTATGCCACCTATCTTGAACTGCCGCGTCTGGCCGACGCCATCCTGGCTTACGAGATGAACGGCGAACCGCTGCCGCCCGAACATGGCTTCCCGGTTCGGCTGATTGTGCCGGGCGCTTACGGTTATAAAATGCCGAAATGGATTCAGCGCCTTCAGCTTACCGATACGCCGGTCAACGGCTTCTGGGAAGAACGTGGCTGTTCCGCCAACGGCGACGTGTTAACGCTGTCCGCCATTACCTCGCCGCGCCATCTGGAATCCGTTCGCGGCCTGGTGCTTTTTGAAGGCATCGCTTATGCCGGCGCGCGGTTGATCGCCGGCGTGGACATCAGCATTGACGACGGCCCCTGGATGCCGGCCCCGCTTGGCGCAGCCGTCCCCTACACCTGGACGCCCTGGCGCATCGCCTGGATGCCCCCCGGCCCCGGCGATTATCTGGTCAAAGTCCGCGCCACCGACGGCGGCGGTTTTACCCAGACCGAAGGCGCGCGCGCGTTCCCGAACGGCTCGACCGCCATCCAGTCTATCATCGTCCGCGTCACCGTTTGAGGAAATTTCTGGATATGTACACCCGCCGACAATTCCTGCAGCTGGCCGGAATCGCCGTCATCGGCAGCCAGCTTCCGCCTTTGTTTAACGAGTCGCTTCAGGAAACGCCGTCCATGCTGGGGCGCGCCCTGGACGCAGCAGCGGTTTATCGCCGCCCATCCCTCGACGCCGCCCCGGTAAACCGGCTGTGGCCGGACAGCATCGTTCCCATCCTCGATCAGCGCGGCGCATGGTATCGGACGCCGGACGGTTACATCGCCCGCGAGATGCTCCAGCCGATGAAACCCGTCCCGCCCTTTGAAAGTGTGGCGCTGCCGTCCGAAGCGTTCTGGGCGGAAGCAGCCGGGCCGGTCGCTCCGGTTCGCCGCTATTGTGCAGCAGACGCGCCGCTGGTCACGCGCATCGGTCACGGCGGCATCGTCAGGGTCATAGACGCGCTGCCGGACGAACCCGCCCCCTGGTATGGAGTCGCATCCGATACCGGCGATCTGCTCGGCTGGACGCAGGCCGTCCACTGGCGTCCGGCGGTGGAATCGCGGCCAGCCGGCGCGGCTGACATCGAAATAGATGTTCGCGCCGGACGGCTGACCGCCTGGGAAAACGGGCGCGCCGTCCTGCAAGCGCCCTTCGCCGCAGGCCAGACCCTCAAACCCGGCAGCAGCGTCATCACCGGGCGGCTGATGGGCGGCGCGCGGACAGGCAATTTTTTCGGCCTGCCCTGGCGGGTGGTGTTTGGCGATTACGCGCTGGCCGGCGTTTACTGGCATAACCGGTTTGGCGCGGCTGTACCCGGCCCGGCGCTCCAGGTGACGCCGCTGCTGGCCGAATGGCTGTATCACAGCCTTCAGGAAGGCCGCAGCCGCCTGATTATCCTGTGATGTGAAGGGGACAATTTTCTCATACGAACTTCACGAAAGATTTGCGGCGGCTGGCGGCTCTGATTAGTATCTACCCACAAGCTCGCCGGTGGAGATGTTTTATTGTGAATCCTGAAAACCTGACACTCGGTTTGGCTTTCATCGCCGGATTAGTTTCGTTCATTTCGCCCTGCGTGCTGCCGCTGGTGCCGGCGTACATCGGCTATATGGGCGGTCGCGTCACCAATACCGTCGCCGCTCAGGTGTCGGGCGGCGGCCAAGTCGCCGTCCGTCCTGGCCTCGGCGCGCGTTTTACGACGCTGCTGCATGGGCTGGCCTTCGTGGCCGGTTTTACGTTCGTTTTTGTGGTCATTGGCCTGCTTTCCACCGCTTTCGTCCAGCAGATCGGCGGCCAGAATATCAACCTGGTGACGGGCATGATCGGGCGCATCGGCGGCGTGGTGATTATTTTTTTCGGCCTGCATTTTATGGGTGTGCTGCCACAGGTGTTTGCCCGGCTGCTCGCCAACCCGCGTGCGCTGGAAAACCCGCTGGTTACGCCGCTGGTGGCCCTGGGCGGCGCGGCGCTCATCCTGTGGGGGTTCACCGGCGCGCTGCTGCCCCCGCTGACGACGATCACCCCCACCACCGCCGGTGACATCACCGCCGTTCACTGGCCGACCATCATCGCGCTGGCCGCGCTGGCGGTTTTTCTGCTGTGGTTGGTGCTGGGCGGCGCGCTCGTACAGCCCGGCGCTTTCTGGAAAAAAACCATCCTCGCCCTGCAAACGGCGCTTTATACCGACACCCGCCGCCAGATGACCGCTTCCGGCAAACAGGGACTCAGCGGTTCGGCCATCATGGGCGTGGTTTTTTCCGCCGGCTGGACGCCCTGTATCGGGCCGGTTTACGGCGCGGTGCTGACGCTGGCCGCCAATACCGGCGACGTGGTGATGGCCGGGCCGCTGCTGGCGGCCTACTCGCTCGGCCTGGGCATTCCATTCCTGCTCACCGCCCTGCTGCTCGACGGCGCGCAGGGTATCCTGCGCCGCCTACAGCGCCACATGCGAAAAATCGAACTGGCAAGCGGCGCGCTGCTGATTCTGATCGGCCTGCTGGTCGCCACCGGCACGCTGCAAAACCTCAGCCAGTACCTCAACGCCCAGTTCGCCGATGTTTCCATCCAGGTTGAAGAAAGCGTGATCGGCGCGCTGACCGGCGAAAGCACGCCCGCTCCCGCCGAGCCGGAAGGCGGCGCGTCGTCGCTCAACTCCATCACCGGCCTGGCCGCCAGCCTGCCGGAAGTCGGCACGGCGGTCGGCAGCCTGGCCCCCGCTTTTGAAGCATCTACCGCCGGCGGCCAGACGATACGCCTGGCCGATCTGCGCGGCCAGGTGGTGCTGCTCAACTTCTGGGCGACCTGGTGCGGCCCGTGCCGGTTAGAAATGCCGGAGTTTGAAGCCGCTTTCCAGAAGCACAAAGACGAAAGTTTCACCATTCTGGCGATCAACAATCAGGAAACGGTCGAAGATGTAACCGGTTTCGGTGAGGAAATCGGCCTGTCATTCCCGCTGGTGATGGACGAACGCGGCGCGATTCAGCGGTTATACGGCATTGCCGGGTATCCCAGCACCTTCATCCTGAACCGGGAAGGTGTCATCATCGCCCAGTTTTTTGGGCCGATGACGGCAGCGCAGATTTCGCAAGCGGTAGAAGATGCGCTGGCATCATGATTTCAAGCGGCTCTTGACTCGGACATTTTTGCTGCTTGCGGCTGCGGCCTGCCTGTCCGCAACTTTCGTTCTCGTTCTTCATGCCGGGCTGCCGGCACGCGCCGCTTTCACCGGCCAACTGCTGCCTGGCGGGCTGGTCGCCGCGCCGGAAATCGGCGCTCTGGCCCCACCCATCGAAGGAACGACGCCAGACGGCCAAACGCGCCGCCTGGCGGACTGGCGCGGCAGGCCGGTGATCGTCAACTTCTGGGCGACCTGGTGTGGACCCTGCCGGGCGGAAATGCCGCAGTTTCAGGCGCTTTACGACCGCTATCAAAGCCGGGGATTGCATATTCTGGCGATCAACCTGGGCGAAACCGCCGCCGCCGTCCAGAACTGGACGCGCGCCCTGGGGCTGACCTTCGATATAGTTCTTGACCCGGACGGCGAAACCGCCGCACGCTACCAACTGCGCGGCCAGCCCTCCACGTATATCATCTCACCAACCGGGACAATCACCCACATTTTTTACGGCCCGGCCACCTTCGAGATGCTCCAGGCCGCCATCGCGCCTTTTGTCACTGCCGAAAGGTAAAATTTTATGTCCCGCAGTAAACCGAACGCCACCCTCGCCCTGCGCCTGAACAAGTTTGTCCTCCGGCTGTCGCGGAATTGGCTGCGTATCGCGCTGGTCATCCTGGGTTTTTATATCAGCCTGCCCTGGCTGGCTCCCACGCTGATGAAACTGGGGCTAACCGGGCCGGGCATGACGATTTATACGCTCTACAGCCCCTTCTGCCACCAGTTCGCATTTCGCTCTTTTTTCCTGTACGGCGAACAGCCGGCCTATCCGCGTTATAACACCGGCTCTCCGCTGACGCCTTTTGAAGCCTATGCCGCTCAACTGCCGGATTTCGACCCCGCCCGCGTCCATCCCATCGGCGGGCGAATTGGCGACATTTATTCCTTCACGCCGGGCTACCAGTTCGCCGCCCGCGATTTCGTCGGCAACCAGCAGATGGGTTACAAACTGACGCTGTGCGAGCGCGACATCAGCATTTATATCGCGCTGTTCGTGGGCGGGTTGATCTACAGCCATCCCCAGGTGCGGCGGCGGCTGCGCCCCGTGCCGATTTACCTGTACGTCATCCTGGGCGTGCTGCCTATCGCCCTGGACGGCCTCAGCCAGATGCTCGGTTATCCCCCATTCGGGCTGTGGCCCGCCCGCGAGACGCTGCCCATCTTCCGCGTCGTCACCGGCGCGCTGTTCGGCCTTATGAACGCCTGGTTAGGCTTCCCCTATCTAGAGATGTCGTTCATCGAAACGCGCCAGCAGGTCGAAGCCAAGCTGGCGCGCGCGGGAATCTATCTCTGATACTTCGATACGCTTAAACTGCCAAAGTCCAGGACAGGGGGCTTAAGCCCCCTGTCTCTCTGGATGTTTCACTCAGTCCGATTTGCCGGGATCATCATCATTCGGCAGCGGCGTATTGGTCGGCGGCGGCGGCTGAGTCGTCGGCACCGGCGTATTGGTCGGCGCTTTGGTCGGCCCCGGCGTCCAGGTCGAGGTCGGCGGGCCTTTGGTCGGGGTCAGCGATGGCGTATAGGTCGGTCGCGGCGTATTGCTTGGGCCTGGCGTATTGGTCGGCGCCGGCGTCGGCACTTCATCCAGGATGATCTCGCCGAACGGGTCGTCGCCAGGGCCGCCGGGGCCGCTGCCGCCGCCGTTGTTCCCGCAGCCGATGATAAACCGGCTGCCGTTGAAGTCCACCGGCGACATGCCGATGCTGCTCAACGTCGAGGATACACCGTCGAAGTCAATGAAGATCGGCGTGATCGAATTCGGGCTGAAGGTGTAATCCTGTATCCAGCGTCCTTCGGTCTTGCCATACGTCGGCGGGTTGGCATCCTGGGTGGGACTGTTGGAATCCCATATCTGCACGCTGCCGGGGCTTCCAGGCGGCGCGGCGACCGTTACCCTGGCTAAGGTCAGCACACCCGGCGCGACCTGCCGCCAGTTGATGGTGAAATCGGTGAACGGCGCGATCTGGTTGCGGTTGTTCACCACTTCCAGCCGCACAATGCCGAACTGCTCGAAGCGCACAAAACGCACGCGCAGGTCTGCCGAGGCGCAGTCCGGGGTGCGGGTCGGCGACGGCGTGAAGTCCGGGTCGAAGGTCGGCGTGGGTGTCGGGTCGGGCAGCGCCAGCGTAATTACGCAGTCCGGGCCGCCTTCGGGGTTGTGGAAATAAAACTGCGTGCCGCCGTAATCATGGATGGTGGTATACTTTTCCAGCTCCAGCGGGCCGTTGGCGAACAGCGCGCCCCAGGTGGCCGAGTCGTTGGCCGAAATCGTGCGGTCGTTTTCGTCCGTTTCGGCAAACGGCGGGTTGGACGGGTCGGCATTGGTGTCGGTCGGAGGGTCGCGGTCTATGCCGTGCCAGTGCGGCAGGTTGTTCATGCCCAGGTCAGACACGTACATCAGCGGGAAGTCCGGGACGGATTTCCAGCGGAACAATGCGCGCGTCAGGAAAGTAGCTCTATCGTTATCATTGGTGATCTCGATACGCACGGTATTCCCGCGAATGCTTAGGTCGCCGGCGGTGATGCGCTCGCACAGGAAGGGCGGGCGCGGCGTGGTGGTCAGCGTCGCTGACGGGATGGGTGATGGGGTGTTGGTGCTGGTCGGCGGCAGCGTTTGCGACGGCGTGTACGAAGGCGTGAAGGTCGGCGTATCGAAGGCCGGGTTGTCCGCGCCGGGGTTGTTGATCGCCCCAACCGCCCGCGCCGCGCGGAACGATTCGACGATAGCCGTGCGCCGCGCCTGCATGGTGATGTAGTTCCGCAGCCCCAGCGGCGTCACCAGCGGGTGATTGAACGTCACCACGATGGTCACGCTGTCGGCAGGGCCGCCGGCGTCCATCCAGGGCAGACCGGCATTTTGCAGCATCCCGCCGTCCGCGACCATCTCAGCCGGCAGCACTTCGTTCAGCAAACATGACGGCACCGGCGGATCCAGGTCGTTATCGGCGTTGTCACGCAGCGCCGACTCGCCCAGATAGTTGACAAACCGTGTTGTCACCGGGTTAGCGTCAATTTTATGGAAGGTCGTCGAGCCGCTGTCACGCTCCAGCCGGTCGCGCGTGCTGCAAATCATCACATGGAACCAGCCGCGCTGGTCAGAACGCGGATACGGACGCTCCCAGACCTGCGCCCAGGGCCAGCTGCCGATGTCTTTTTTGGCATCCTCGCCCGTCGGGATGTCCATCGGGTTTTCTTCCAGCAGCAGGCCAGAAGCGCCGCGCCGGGCTTCTTCCATGATGGACAGCAGCCGCGCCATATCCTTACGCATATCCTGGTCGGACTCGTTGTTGGGTTCGCAGTTGCGCCCGTCATTCCAGGTCGCAAACAGGGACTCCAGGCCGCCCTTATAAACCTGCACTTGGTACGACTTTACATTTCCATTTCCGTCCGTATACGAGTACGAGCGCGTGTCTTTCGTCCCGCGCTGGTCTATACCGCCGTATTCCGGCTCGTCATCATACACGCACGGGATGAAGCCGGTCGGGTCGGACACCTTGTTTTTGGTGTCCATCACGAACCGGTCTTCGTAATACTGCCCGGTGCTGGCATAACGCGCCGCCGTCCGAGCGGCGTTTTGCAGCGTCACCCAGGCCTGGAAGATGCGCCCAAACTCGATGATGCCAAACAGCAGCAGCAGCAAAATGGGCAGCGTGATGGCGAACTCGGCCAGAGTCTGACCCTTTCGCCGTCTCCTCTCGCGTTCGGTGTTGTTGTCCATACACACCCCCTAAAAAGCGGCCTGTCTCCGGGCCGTTTACCCACCGTTATCGAGCCAGGCGCGTGAACATACGCGCGGCGATCTCGTCGAATACCAGTTGCAGTTCCAGCCCGTCGGTCGCGTTGAAGTAGTTGCCGCAGCTTTCGCCCGGCGCTTTCGGCACGATGATGGTGGTGTGCGGCAGCCCAGCCGCCTTCACTTCTTCCACTGTATTAAAGCCGGGGATAGGGTCTTCGCACGGGCCGCGCAGCCCCCATTCATCGTTCGGGTTCAGCAGCAGGTTTGGCTGGCCGTCGTTGCGTAAATCCTGCTGGTAGTCGGTATCAATCTGGAAGTTATCGCCCACATCGGCAATGTAACGCAGCAGCTCCTCGCCCAGGAAGTCTTCCGGGTTGTCGTCGGCGCTGCCATCGCCTTTGGAGAAACGCAGCCCGAAACCAATGCTGAAGATAGTCGGAAGCTGCAAGTCGCTGCGGTCGCTGCCGCTGCCGATCTTCAACCAGGGATACGGGTCAATCAGGCCGACATAATCCGCCCAGTCGCGGGCGTAGTCGTCCACGTCATAATAATTCACGTCGCAGTTGGGGTTGCCCAGGTTGGTATAGATGCTGCCATCGTCCAGTTTGTCGCGCGGGTCGAAGCAGAAGTGCCGCGACTCCGGCTTGGGATCGGAACAGTACGGGAAACCGGGCGCTTCGTCGCGCACCAATTCCGCCGGGTTGCCGGTCGTACCGAAGGGGCAAACCCCGAACACGCCGTACTCGCCCTTCAGCGGCGGGTCTGTCGGGTTGGTATACGGCTCCGGTAGGGTGAGCGGGCGTTTGTTGACCAGCGCCGGGTCGCTGGCGCCGGCAGCGCCGTCGCTCAGCATCACCATCACCCAGACCGCGCCGTTGGTGCGTTTGGTGTCCGGGTTCAGCAGCGCGTTATTGGCCGTCCGCAGCGCCGCGCCCATGTTCGTCCCCCGGCAGGATGCCCGCAGTTCGTAAGTGTACAGCGCCGGGTTGGCGCCGGAGGGCAGCAGCGCCTTCCAGGCCGCCTCGTTATAGTTCGGGATCATGATCGGGTTCACCAGCGCCGTCAGCGCCGACGGGTAGCGAAACGGGTTATAATCCGGATCGCTGGTATCGCTGGTGGAGCTGTACAGGCTGCGCGGGTAGCCGAGATAAGCGTTATGGAACGGGCAGCTGTCCTTAACCGGATAATCGGCGATCTGCCCGACCGGCATTTCGACATTCCAGTAATTCCAGCCCACCGGCGTCGTGCCGAAATTAACCTTAAAGTTATCCCACACGCCGTCCCCATTGGTGTCGGCGTAGAAGTTCGGCTCGGCGCGCACCCCAACGGCTTTCTGAAGGGTATCAATGGCGTTAAACTCGTTGTCAATCATGTGCGTTACTGTCGTGCCTTCGGCGTGGGGCGGCACCAGCAGGTACGCGCCGCGATCAAAGGTGACGACGGCAACGCGGTCGCCGCGCGCGAAGTCCACCTGTTTGATGAAGTTGATGCTGGCGTCGCGCGCCTGTTTGAAGGGCTGGCACACCAGGTCGTCAAAATTCCAATCCCCATTGGGGTCGTTGCAGCAGCCGTAGAAGTTATAACCCAACTGGAAGCGGCTGAACCGCGTCGGGTAGCTGATGCCCAGGAAGGCGCTGAATTCTTGCAGCAGGTTGTCGTCCGGGTGGTAGCCGCCCGCCTCGCCGTTGGGGATTTCGCGCACGCCGGTCGGCCAGAAGCGCACCTGGCACTCCTCGCGCGGCACCCGCGAGTCGCTTAACGACACTTCCTGCGGCGTGCTGCCGTTCATCACAAACGCGCGGAAGGCGTTCAGCTGATCCTTGAAACGCGGGTCATTGAGGATTTGATTATGCGTCATCGTCAGGATTTGTTCCCACAGTTCGGCAGTTTCGCCGCCCGGAACCTGGTCGGCGCGCGGCGGCACGATGCGGGCGCTGAGGTCTTTGGTGCTGCCGTCCGGCTGCGGAACTCTCGACCAGTCCTCATGAGAAGTCTCGTTGAGCATGGACTCGGAAACGTCCATAATCAGCACCACGTCCAGCACGGCGGTTTCCGAAATGGCGGAAGCCTCCAGCAGCACCGTCCCCCAACCCAGCAGCCGTAAGAACACCGTTGGCGACTCAAGCTGCGCCGTCACGCGCACCAGCTTGCGTTGGTCTGCGGTACACAGTTCGGGGTCGCTGTAGTCGGTCGAGATGCAGGTTTCCACCAGCACGGCGGAGGGCGTCAGGCCGTAAAATTCGATGAACTGGCGGGCAGCCAGGTTGACGGTCGCCAGATTGCGAGCATAGGCGATGCCGTCCGGGCTTAAACCTTTATCGCCGGCCTCCAGGATTTCGGCCTGCGTCGGCGCGGCGCGGCGCACCTGCCCGGCGGCGGCCACGGCGGCGCTGTCCACCGCGCGCCGCAGCGTGCTGTAACGCACGAACAGCAGCGACACGTCGGTGACGATGCCGACGAAACCCAGCAGGACGATAAAACCAAACGCCATGATGACGATGGTCTGGCCGGTTTGCCCCCGGCGGAGCATGTGTCGCATCAGTCGTTTCATAAGCACCTCTACGGGAAGCGGATTCGCGGCTCGACGGCCGGCACCGGGAAGGCCGCCCAGACCGAAATGGTGGTGTTATCACCCAGGATGGTGAAAACCGGGTTAAAAACCGGGTTTTTCAGCAGCAGTTCGTGCCGCCAGAACATCTCCACCAGCACCAGGCCGAAGGAAGCCAGCTTGCTGCGCTGCGAGGAGTCTTCCAGCGAAAAGCCCGGCAGGTTCACCAGCCGCTCGACTTCGGCGATCGTCCATTCCGAACCAATGCAGTGGACGCCCGCCCCGCCGACGTAGTGCTGCCCCACGAAGGAAAAGCCGCGCTGCCGCTCCAGCGAAGCCGGCGTTCCGGGGGTGTACGGGTCGTAACCAAGTAGTTCATAATAAATGTGGTTTTCCTCAACATCCGACAGCGGAACACCGCCTTCGGTACGCAGGTCATACGTCCGCACGTTGTCCGTCAGGTAATCAAACGGGTCGCGGCTGTCCCAGGCGAAGGGGTTGCCGTCGTCGTCCAGCTCGCATTCATTGGCGTTGGTCGGGTAGCGCCCCACCACCAGCACGCGCGGCATGGCTTTCGCTTCATCCACCGTCAGGCCGGGCATCTCGACCACCGCCAGTTTGCTGCGGTGCGCCGCCGGCACGCGGGCCGGGTCAATCAATTGCAGCGCAAACACCGAAATCACAATATCATCGGGGTACTCGCCCCCGCCTGGGTCCGCGCCCTGCCGGAAGTCCAGCGGGTCCATGGATTGCAGCATGACGCACGTCAGCACGCTGTAAAAGCCCCGGTAGCGCGCATCCCGCACCACCGAGTTGCAGTCCCGCACGCCGATACGCTGGGTATCGGTGTTAGGATCGGCAGGAAAGAAGTTTTTAATCGTATTGGGAACCAGGCTGCCGTCGTTATTCCAGGACAGCGGGCTGGTATCGCCCTGCTGCACCGTGCCATACCGCGCGCCTACGCGGGTGGTTTCCAGCAGGATAAGAAAGTTATTGGCGAACCAGCCGATTTCGACCAGCCCCATGATGAGAACGATCAAAATCGGCGTGACGAGCGCCAGTTCCACGACACTCTGCCCCCTGCGGCGGTCACCATAAACCGCCGGAGTGCCGTCGAGAAGCTCGACAAGGGTTTTTAGTAATCTTCGCATCGCCCGCCCTCAATAGATTACCGGTTGACGCATATCGGCAATTTGATGATACCACAAGCCTGACTTTATGCGGTGCGGCTACTGATAAGAAGTTGTACGAGTTTTGTGCAAAAACGGGCAGCCCGCTGGTACTGTGGGGGTGCTTCGCCGCTCATCAGATGGTCTGAGGGAGCGAGCAGCTTTATCAAGGGGGATCAAACATAAGGGCGCACCGCCATGCGCCCTTACTTTTTCTTTAACTTGCAGCTCGCAGCTCGCAGCTCGACACTCAGCACCGACTTCACCGCGTGCTGCTCACCGTCTCCTGTTCGATTTCCACGCGCGCCCGCACGGCATAACCGCGCCCATGCCGTGACTGGATGATGGCCGGGCGCTCCGGGTCATCCTCGATTTTGCGGCGCAGATTGCGAACGTGGTTGCGAACCAGAGCGGTATCGCCCGTGCCGCGCGGGTACTGCCACACGTCGGACAGCAGCGTTTGAGTCGAGTGAAGCTGGTTGGGTGCGCTGCACAAAAACAGCAGCAGGTCAAATTCCATCTGCGTCAGCATCACCTTACGCTCGTTGACATACACCGTCAGGCTGTCCGGCACAATACGCAGGCGCGGCAGATCATCGTTCTGGCGGTGGATGCGGCGCAGGTGGGCGCGCACGCGCGCCGCCAGCTCGCGCAAGGCGAATGGTTTGCGTAAATAATCGTCCCCACCGGTTTCCAGGGCATCGGCCACGCCATAGGACGAGTCGGCCTCGTTGAGGAAAAGGATTGGCGTTCGGGATGTCAGGGGTGCGGCGCGCAGCCGGCGGCACAGCGCCAGCCCATCCATTCCCGGCAGGTGCATACTGATGACCAGCATGTCCGGCGGCGCGGCCTCGACCCAACGCAGCGCATCATGGCCGGAAGTGGCTTTGGCAACCACATAACCTTCCCGCTTGAGCAGTTGTTCGATCATGTCCAGGGTTTCGGCGTCATTGTCTACGAGCAGGATTTTATACATTGCGGCCAGTCCCGTTCAGGTAACAGTCTTATATGCAACCAGTATAGCCTGATAAGCGCGCTACTACTGTTTACAGATATAAACAATTTGTGAATTCCTGAACCGGGCAAGCCAGACAACTCAGGCCGAGATCATATATCCGACCCCGTGAATAGTACGAATGTACCGCCGGTCGGTATTTTTTTCGATTTTGGCGCGCAGGTTACGCACGTGCGCCCGCACCAGGTCAGGGTCGCCGGTGTTGGGTGGATATTCCCACACCACTTGCAGCAGGTGCGAAGGCGACAGCGCCCGATTGGGATTTTCCATCAGGTAGCGCAGCAGCCGGTGTTCGGTGGAGGTTAGCTGGATGCGATAACCTTTGACGTACACCTGGTAGGTATCCGAGTCCAGTTTAAGCTCGCTCAACTGGATAACCGCATCGCTGCGCGTTTCGCGCGTGCTGCGGCGCAGCAGGGCATGAACGCGCGCCCGCAGTTCGGCCAGTTCAAACGGCTTCACCACGTAATCATCCGCACCCGCGTCCAGGCCGTCCACAATATCATCGGTGCTGCCTTTGGCCGTTAGGAACAAAATCGGCAGCGCGGTAAAACGCGGGTCGCGCCGAAGCTGCTGGCAGAGCGTGATTCCATCCATGCCCGGCATGATAATATCGAGGATCAGCAGGTCGGGTGCGCGCTTTTCGATCAGCGGCAGCGCCTCCAGGCCTGAATGAGCCAGGCCAACCTCAAATGCTTCGCGCTCCAGCACGCGGCCCAGCGTATCCAATACCTCCGGGTCATCGTCCACAGCCAGGATATATGCCATCATTCAGCGCCTTTCTTTACAGGAAGCCGAACATAAAACGTAGTCCCATCGCCGGGGACGCTTTTAACCGAAATGCTGCCCCCCAGGCGTTCAGCCGTCTGGCGGCAGATGTGCAGCCCCAATCCCGTGCCTTCCCCGACCGGCTTGGTGGTGAAGAAGGGTTTAAACACCTCCTCGATCAAGGCGCGGGGGATGCCGGGGCCGTTATCGCTCACCTGCACTTCGACGATCTCCTGTTCCGGCAGGTAGTCGGCGCGCACAGTTATCTTCGCGCCTTCGCGCCCCAACAGGGCGTCGTGGGCGTTCATCACCAGGTTCAGCCAGATGTCATCAAGCTGGCCCGGCACGGCACATACCATCGGCAGCCGCGCATCCGACAGCTCGGCCACGACCTGGATGCGGTCGCGCTCGATATGCGACTTTACCAGCGATAAAATCCCCTCGATGGTATCCACCACGTCAATCGGCTGCGGCGGGGTGTCCGGGCTGTTGGGGCGCGCAATCGCCAGCAGGCGGCGCGCTACCCCCGCCGCGCGTTTGCCCGCCCGCGAAATGGCCTGAAGCGACTGGTAATTCCGCGAATCCGGCGGTTCGTCCAACAGCAGCATTTCCGAATCGACCATGATGGTCGTCAGCGGGTTATTGATCTGGTGCGCCACCGCCGCTGCCAGCTCGCCCATTGCGGAAAGCCGGGCCGTCTGCACCAGGCGGTCTTGCGTCTCGCGCAGTTCCTTCAAACTGCGCTCCAGATCATGCACCAGCCGCGCGTTTTCCAGCGCCGTCGCCGCCTGCGCGACCATCGTGCGCGCCATATCCACATCGCGCTGGCTGAAGGCGCGCCCGCGCCGTACATCCACGAACAGCACCAGCCCTCGCACCTGGCCGCGATGCACCAGCGGCAGCCCCAAGATGCTGCGCCCCTGCACATTTTCCAGCAGGGCATGAACCCCCGTGCTGGTGAGCTTGCTGTCCGCCTGTTTGTTAATCGGCGTCTGCGAGGTTAAAGCCTCCAGGACATCCGGGTAATAGGTCAGGTCTATACAGGGCTGCGGCGGTTTCATCCATACCGCCTTACCCACCGCCACATGCAGCGAAAGCGCCTGTTTGTCCGGCGTCAGCAGCGACAGTTCGCACCAATCCGCCCTGGTCAGCCGGTTAATGTCCTCGATCTCGCGGAAAATGCCGGGGATGCGGGCGGAAACCATCTGGTTAGAGAGCGCCACCAGCACTTCCAGCGCCAGGTGCTGCACCCGTTGAAGGGTATCGGCGTCCGGTAAATTTTCCGGCGCGCGCGTGTAAAACGTCTGCACCAGGCCGAGTGTCTGGCTGCCCCCCAGAATCGGAATCGCCTGAAGCGTCTCCACCCCCAGATGATCGAGATGCTCGCGTTCTTCGGGCGGCAGCACGGTTTCTCGGCGGTTGATCGTCACAGGTTGATTCTCGAGCAGTGCCGCGCTCAAAGTCGGTCGGGATGCCAGGCCGATGACCGGCCCCTGCCCTGCCTGCCAGACGGCACGGAAACAGCGCGCCTGCGCGCGGAGCTGGCCGCGTTCGGCGTCCCATTCGTAAATTTCCGAACGGCTCACCTTCAACACCCGCACCAACTGTTCGCAGATATTCGGCAGCGTCCGGTCGAGCGAAATCGAAGCATTGATAGACTGGCTGGCTTCGACCAGTATTTGCAGTTCGCGGGTGCGCTCCAGCGCCTCCTCGTGCGCGCGCGCGTTTTCGATGGCAATGGCGGCGAAGGCGGCCAGATTCAACAGTAGTTCCTGGTGGCGCCGGCTGAAGACCGCCTCGGTGTTTTTATTATTCACGCCCAGCACGCCAATACTGCTGCCTTTATAGAGAATCGGCACGTACAGCAGGGCGTTAACCAGATATTCGGTTTTCACCTTCTGCGGCCCCTGCGCGCCGATCAATACCGGGCGGCCTTCGCGGAACACGTGTCCTGCCAGCGTATCTTCGGTTTTGATACGAAAATTGCGGGCGACCTCGACATCAATGCCCACTTTCGCCCGCAGGTAAAGCTGGCCGCCCTCATGATCGGGCAGCAGGATCATACCTTCTTCGGCGAACGTCAGGCGGCGGGCGGCCTCCACCACGCGGTTTAAAACTTCGTTCAGGTCAAGGACTTCGGTCAGCGATTTACTGAGGGTGAACAACGTCTGGATTTCGTCTGAAAACTGAGCCGGCGGCTCGTCAACAGCCGAACCCGCCCCGGAAACAAACGAAACCTGAAGCGCCGCCGACAGCGCCTGCCGGATGGCGTCCTGTCCGGGCGCGGCCATCGTCACATTCGACGGCAGGGCCTCCTGGCCGAAGGTGCTGCCGTTACCGGTCAGGCCGATTACGGGCAGGCTTTGCCGCAGGCGGGCCAGTGCCAGCAGCGTATGTTCGCCGGATCGGCGGTCTACCATCTCCGCTTCAACGATGACGGTATCAAACTCGCCGTTTTCCAGGCTGTACAGCCCGTCGGCATGACTGTAAGCCGTTTGCAGGGCAAAACCGCCGGCCTCAACCGCCTGCCGCACCTGCTCGACGACGGCGTAATCGCCGGTCACAATGAGAATGCGTTTGACATCTGCTTCCGACATAACGTATCACGACTTCGGTTTGCTCAATCGCTGGCGGCGAGCCGTCAGATCATCCTCGACGCGCTGTTCGTCGGCCACCTCGGCTGCCTGGACGGACGGGGGCGGCGTTTGTACTTCCTCTTTCGCGCTGATGATGTCCCCCATGTGGGCGATTTTATCCTGGGCCTCTCGCAGCACCTCCGAAAGCGACGGCACGCGCGGGTACTGCGCTTCCTCGACCGCCGCCTGCGGTGGGGACGGCTCCGGCTGTTCGGCTTCCTGCGCCCGGCGCGCATCGGCGACGGCTGCATCTAACTGGTTCACCCGCTGAATCAACTCCTGCGTGACCAGCTGGTGTTCGCGCAGGTCGGCCTCTGCCATCGCCAGCCGCTGCTGGGCAAGCTGCATCTGCTCAATGGCGCGGCGCGCCTGGGGTTCGTTCCCCGCCGCCACCGCGTCGTCGGCCTGCCGGTCCCACTGTGCGACTTCGTTTTGCAGCGTTTGCGCGCGCCGCTGAAGTTCGTCCTCGTAAGCCAGCGCCTCGTTGATGCGGGTTCGCAGCGACGCAATCTCCCGGTCAATGTTTTTGCCCAGTTTTTCCGGCGACAGCGGCCTGCGGCGCGCCCCGCCGATAGCATGGTCTTCGCCCAGCACCTCGTTGACGCTGGCCCGCACCAGAACGTTGAGTTTCTTAAATAAATCGTTCATGCCTTACATTTTACCTTTTTCATAACTCGCCGCGCAACTGACCTTTTAATCCGGGCAAAGGCCATCCCAGGCCAGCGCGTATACGGCCATATTCGCGCCACCGGCCTTCGGTGATGCCCTCCCTTCGGTGATGAACACCCGGCACAGGCGCGGGTCGTCCGGGTTCTGGCCGGGTATCTGGTCGGGGAAAGCCATCAGGTAGCGGGCGTCGTTGGCCTGCATCCAGTCCCACAGCGCCTCCCCATCCCGGATGAATGGGATGACCTCCGGGTTCACCAGCCCGGCCAAATCCAGAATCGGCCTGGGCGCGAAGTAACCAACCGCGCCGATGTCATGCACGGCCAGGCGGTCTTCCGGCGGCAGGTGGCTTTGAATCCATTGAGCGGTCGTTACCATTTCCTCGTCAATAATCTGCACGTCGCGGCTGTAAATGCCGGCCCCGGCCAGCGCGAAATAAACGAACGCCAGCGCGCTCGCCGCCGCCAGCGACCGGCTCACCACACGCCCGGCCAGCGTCCGGCGGCTTTCGCGCAGCATCCAGGCCGTACCGACCACCCAAACCAGCACCAGCGACGGCAGCGCCGGAATCACGTAGCGCCCATGCTGGTAGGGCGCGGGCAGGCGCGCCGCATACAGCGCCACCAGCGCCAGCGCCCAGCCGACCGGCATCAGAAACAGCAGATTTTCCCGGTTGGCCCGCAGCCGCCGCGCCGTCCTCACGATAAAATAAACCAGACCCGGCAGCAGCAAAATCTGCCCCCCGGCGAAAATCGGCTTGAACATCTCCCACAGGCGGCGCGGGTACGGCAGCAGCGCGGCGATTGGGGCGTATTCCGCCTGTTTAGCAGCGGCGGTGTTCGGCAGCAGGCCGCCCGTAAGCTGGAGGTTGAGGATTAAATACGGCGCGATGCATATGCCGAAACCCAGGCCCGTCCCCAGCGCCCAGGGCAGCCAGCGCCGCCAGCCCACCGGCAGCCGCGCCGCCAGAACAGCCGCCCCCACCATTCCCGCCAGCAGCACGCCTTCCGGTCGCGTGAGCGCCGCCAGCGCCGTGCAAACACCGAACAGCCCGCCCCGCCGCCAGCCGCCAGCCGGCGCATCCCATCCCAGGGCCATCAGCGCCAGCGTCCACAGGCCGAACAGCATCGTCTCCATGCCGGAAGCCGCCGCCCAGATCAGATGCCACGTCCCCACCAGCGCCAGCCCGGCGGCCAGCCCGATGTATCGCTGGCCCGGCAGCAGCCGCGCCGCCAGCCGCGCGCCTACCATTCCCGTCCCGGCCAGCGCCAGCGCCCCCAGGCCGTGCGTCCACAGCTTGAACGGCACATTCAGCGCATAACCCGCCGCCAGCAGTATTGTATACAGCGGCGAGGTGGAAGCGGCGCTCGGCACACCCGGCACGAAAGCCCATACCCCGGTCTGCGCCAGGCTGCGCCCATAAACCTGGTGTATCCAGCTGTCGTCGAGCGGGAAACCGCCGCCGGCAGCTGCCGCGTACAGCGCCACCGCCAGCAGCGCAGCGGCCAGCAGCAGTGCGTCAGTCCGGCGAAAAAAGACACGTGAGGGTGAAAAATCGTCAGCAGCGAATTTCATACAGCTTTACACCGGGAATATCCAGGGGCAGCGGCACGAGGAACGCCGGCGGGTCGCGCAAAATCGGCCACAGGCTGGCCGGGGCCGCCCCGGCGCGCCCGTCCTCGGTGACGCCCTCCAGCAGCAGATAACCCACCGCATAACGGCAGGCGATGTCCAGAATCACCTCCGGCGCTTCGTTGGGCAGCACCACACCGCCCAGGCCGGCGAAATAATACAGCTGCGCCGGGTCGTTAATCATCACGCGGGCATCCGGCGGCAGCATTTCACGCAGGCGGGCATACAGCGCCGGCGTGCCGTGCGGCAGGGCGCGGTTCGCCAGCCCCACCGTCAGGCTCAGATACAGCGCCGCGCCCACCAGCGCCGTCGAAAAAATCCACTTGGCCTGCCCCGCTTTCCAGCGCCGCCGGCGCCGCGCGGCCCAATCCACAGCATCATCCAGGCCGGCCACACCCAGCGCCGCCCACCAGGGAACCAGCGCCGCCGCCGAATGGAACAGCCCGCCGCGATAGCCCGGATACGGAAAAACCAGCGTCATGACCAGGTGCAGCCCCAGCGCATACAGCCAGAACCCGCGCAGGAACGGCTCGCGCCGCCGGCGCCACAGGCCGAACAACATCAGCGGGGTCATCACCACCAGCCCTTCGACGGCGATGAACGTGCCTAAATTGCCGGACAGCAGCCCCGTATTACCCAGCAGCGCCTCGGCGCGCGTCCTGAAAAACGTCGCCAGCCCATCGGCAAAAAAGGCCGCCGGGTTCGCGTCCGGGGGATAATTAAACAGGTCGTTATACTCGGTGAACCAGATGGCCTGCGCCCCGCCCACCGGCAGCGGCGAACCGACCGCCGCCAGATTGCGGGCGAACCAGGGCAGCATCACCAGCAGGTAAACCAGAGTCATCAGCCCCGCCGATGCGGCGCGCATTTTAAGTGTTTCCCGCGCGGCCTTCCAGGGCCAGAAAATCACCGCCCATCCTACCATCAGCAGCAGCAAACCATCGGCGCGCGTCAGGTGCGCCAAGCCGGCCAGCGCCCCGGCCAGCGCCCAGCACGTATACCGGCGTCTCGCACCGCCGTCATCCGCCGCGCCCATGCAGATCAGCCCCCACACGCCGGCCAGCGCATACGGCGCGAAGGTGTCAATCGTCCCCCAGAAGCGGACATAATAACCGCTGAACAGCGTTAATAAACCGGCAGTCCAGGCATGGCGGCGCGCGCCCCCGATTCGCCCGCCCAGCCAGAATCCGGCATAGACCGTCCCGGCGTACAGCAGGGCAAACGGCCATTGGGCGGCGGCGTAATCCCCCGGCGCGTTCAGCAGCCCCATGCCCAGGGCGGCGGCCAGCGAGGTGAGCGGCATCCAGTACAGGTGCGACGGCGCGGGCAGTTCTTCCGGCGCGCCGATATACGTCCACAGGTAGGCATCCGTCAATCCCTGGCCGGAGACGACCCGGTTGGCGGCGTTGAGATGATAATAAGCGTCGGTGTAATTTGGCGCGGCCACCAGGCCGCGCGTCAGCGCAAACGCGCCAGCCAGCGCGACGGCGGCAAACAACAGGCGTTCTCGCGTGGTTAAGCTCAAGATGAACCCGATTCCTCAATCACCCGGTAGATCGTCACGCCCCCGGACGAAAATACCACCTCTAAATAAGCGGCGCCGGCCGGATTCCAGTTCCCAAACCGGCGCGCATCCTCATCATACCAGACGTACACCGCGCCGGTAACGGCAAGAAACTGCCGCCGCCAGTCATCGGGTGCGGCAGGGTCGTAAAAGCGCCGCATATCCGCCACTTTGGCTGCAAAGTCGGCGGTTTCAATCCAGTGTCCCAGGTACACCCGCTGGCCGAGCGCCGCCACCAGCCGCCCGCCGCTGCCCTGTCCGGCGGCGTCGGTGACGGTCAGCACCAGATCATCGCGCCCGGTCGTTTCACGCCGCATCCAGGCGAAGGCCGCCAGATCGTCCGGGTTGTAAAAAACTGCCCGGTGGCTGAAAGGTTCGGACAGCGCGGCGATGTTCACCGCCAGCATCCCCACCAGCGCCACCGACGCCAGCCCCAGGTACAGGATGCTCGCCAGCGGGCGCAGCCTGGCCCGCAGACGCGGCTGCACCGCCCGCGACCAGCCGTAAGCCGCCAGCGCCGCCAGCGGCGTCTGTACGCCCAGCAGGTAGCGCCGCTGCGTAGGGAACGGCGCGTACAGCAGCATCGCCACCAGCGCCACCCACAGGATCGGCAGCCACCAGCGGTCATCCGGGCGGTCGAGCAGGAAGGCGCGCAGCCCCGGCACAAGCGGCAGAATAAACGGCAGATAACCCAGCAGATAATACGTCACCGGCGGCGAAAGCGTCTGGTTCTGTTCGGCAAAAGCGGCCCACACCGGATGGCTGTAAAGCGCGGCATACTGGTAAATAATCAGCGCCCCGTAACAACCCAGCGGCAGCAGCAGCCACAGCGCCCGCCGCCAGGTCAGCCGCCGCGCCGAAAAGGTGTGGTAGGCCGCCAGTATCACCAGCAGCGGCCCGAACAGCAGCGCCGCGTAAGGCTGGATGATCGCCTGCGCCGCCAGCGCCAGCGTCAAGACCACCAGCGGCGACACAATATACTCTCCCTTTCCATGTATGGGGGGATTGGGGGGAGGAGTTCGCACCCACGCCTCAAACGCCAGCACGATGATAATCTGCACGATCACCGCCGCCGCAAAGTGCGGCATCACCAGCGCCCCCAGCAGGTTAAAAGCGTCCGTCAGCCAGAATTCAATCGGCGACAGTTCGGCGGTCATGGCCGGGTCGAGCGCCAGCAGCAGCCAGCTCCACCCGCTCGCAATCGTGCCGAACAGGGTCGCCAGCCATCGCTCCGCCGGTTTTTCAAAAAAATGGGCGGCAAATGCCCAGATCGCCAGCGCCATGCCCGCCGTCAGGGCAAACCGCGCAATGTGGTAAACCGCCGGCAGGCTGAAAGGCGTCAGGCTTGCCAGCGCGCCCAGCGCCACGTAAAAACCCTGCACCAGCGGCAGACCGGGGTGCGCCTCGTGTGTGAACAGCAGGTGATAAGCCCACTGGCCGCGACACCCCTGCCACATTTTGGCGATGTGGCTGTTGAAGTCCACCAACGCCCCGGTCGGCACGGCTGCCGCGCCGCTGTACTGCCATCCCGGCGGCGCGCTCCAACTGCCCACCGCATACGGCAGCGTCGTCAGCGCCGCCAGCGCCAGCCCGAACAGCCACACCGCAAGCGGGAATCGCCTCATCATACGGCGGACTCCCCGCCGAACCGCCACCACATCCGGCGCGTCGGCCACAGCAGCAGCAGGATACCAAACGGCAGCGGCAGATACAGCGTCGGATGTTCAAATTCGCCGGCCACCGTCGTCACAAAATGCAGCCAGGGCAGCAGCACCAGCGCCGCCAGCAGCAGCGCCACCCACAAACCGCCCCATCTCTGCCGCGCCAGCCGGCTGAAGTAAAACACCAGCGGCAGAAAAAACACTACATAATGCGGTGTGGCCGTCCGGGGCGCGATCAGGTGCGTGACCGTCAGCGTCAGCGCCAGCGTCCACAGCAGGCGCGCATCTTTTTTCTGCGCCAGCACGCCCCACCACGCCCACAGCATCCACCCGGCCAGCGCCGCCGTGACCGCGTATTCGGCCAGGCTGCCCAGCCCCAGATAATACTGCGTCACAATCCACACCGGCGAACCAAGCGCCGTATAGGACGGATACAGCGAAAGCTGCGCCAGCCAGTCGCCCAGCCAGGACGGCAGCAGGGCAAACGAAGCCAGCAGCGCCGCGCCGAACACCGCCGCAAACGCCGCCAGGAAAGACCAGCGCCGCGCCCGCCAGCCCCACAGCAGCAAAAACGGCGCGACCAGAAAACCCATCTGCGGTTTGATGGTCGAAAGCGCCAGCGCCGCGCCCGCCAGCCGGTTCTGGCCGCGCGCCAGCCCCCAGATCGCCAGAATCTCCAGGAAAACCACCAGCGTCCCCGGCTGTCCCAGGATCATACCGCGCGCCGAAAAATAGAAAAACAGCGCCCACAGCGCCAGCGCCGCCAGCAGCGGCGCGCCCGGCTGCCAGCGCAGCAGGTTCAGCAGCAGCAGCAGCGAGCCGATCAGACAAGCGGCCAGCAGTGCCATCCAGGCCGCCGAAGCCCACGAATACGGCAGGTACACCAGCGGCCATACCAGAAAAACCGTGTAAAACGGGTAGGCGAAATAACCGGGGTCTTCCCCTTCTACCACCGCGCGCCCGTAGATGCGCGTCTGGATGTTCAGGCTGGCCTGTTCGCCGTAGGGGTTCAGGCCGTCTATCCAGTAGGAGCGCGCGCCTTCCCAGCGCGACATAAAATCGTTCAGTCCCGGATACTTGGCCGTGAAAATGCTGCGGATGCCGACCACTACAACGGCGAAAACAACCAGCGCCACCAGCGCCAGAATCAGCTTTTGCGACCGGCTTTCGATCATGAACCTTCCTCATCGGCATACAGCGTGACGACCAGATCATTAAACGCCCACTGGCCGGTTTTATCGTAACGCCCTTCAAGCCATTCCAGCGCCGCCTCTAAATCCGACCGCCCCGCCGCCGCGTACTGCCGTTCGGCGAAGTCGAACATCACCCACCACACCCGACGCGCGCCGCCCGCCGCCGCCTCGACCGTTTCATCGGCCAGCAGCCCCAGCGCCTCTTGGGTGGGCAGCGCCAGCGTATCTTCTCCGCTGCCGGGCAAATCGCGCAGATACCGCTGTGGCAGCGCGCGCGCATAATATACCATCGGCAGCGCCGAAAGTTTGTTCTGGTGAACAATGATGTCGCCTTCCTGCCGCTGTTCCTGGATGGCTGCCGCCGCTTCCTCAAAGGGCGAGTTCGGGAAGATCGCCCAGGTGTACTGGTGGTACAGGCCGATTCCGGCCAGCGCCAGCCCCACCAGCCCGATCAATCCCGCCACCGGGCGCGGCAGCCCGCCGCGTGTGAACAGCCACGCCAGCGCCAGATACAGCAGCAGCGCCGAGGGCAGCAGGCCGCGAATCAGGTACACCGGCTGAAGCTGCGAAACCAGCCACATCAGCGCCGGCGGGGCGGCGGCCAGCCACAGCGTCAGCCGCAGCGCATCCCGGTCGGCACGCAGGCGGCGCGCGGTCAGAACGACCTGCACCGCCAGAAACGCCAACATAAAAAGCGCACCCACCAGGGCGATCATCGAGCTGGGCGCGGGGATGTCCAGGTTGACCGCCAGGAACGAGCGCGCCGTCAGCAAAAGCTGGCCGATGTTCGGCGGCGACAGCCAGTAATACGAGCGTACTTTATCAAACTGTCCCGGCAGGTTCACCAGCCAGGGCAGATAGACGATCACCGCCACCAGCGCGCCCGCCGCCGCGCGCAGCAGCAGCTTCCAATCGCGCCGCAAGACGGGAATCAGCCCCAGCGCGATTAAATAAAAAGCCGCCAACTGCTGCGTATACATCGCCAGCCCGGCCAGCACGCCAAACGCCGCCCACCAAAGCCAGTTACCTCGGCTGACGGCCTGCGATTCTTCTTCCGCCGGTGTACGAAGGGAGCGGCTGCCCCGCACGAAACACCACGTCGCGGTAGCCAGCAGCAGCCCCAGCAGCGCATACATGCGCGCTTCCTGCGAATACTGTACATGGAACGGCGCGACAGCCGTAATGAGTGCCGCCATCAGGCCGGTTTTGTCCCCGAACAGGTCGCGTCCCAGCAGGTATATCAGGCCGACCGTCGCCACACCCAACAGCGCGCTCCACAGCCGCACGGCAAACGGGGACTGCCCGAACAGCGACATCCAGGCATTGAGCGTGCCGTAATACAGCAGCGGGTGGATGTCCGCCGCGCCGCCCGCCACCGGCGTCAGCGTGCCGTACAGCATGGCGTCCAGCCCTTTTTCGCTGAACAGCACAGCAAACGCCTCGTCATACCACAGGGGACGAACCCCCAGGTTGACCAGGCGCAGCGCCAGCGCCAGCAGCAGGATGAGCAGCAGCGCCGAACGATTATCATTAACTAAGCGGCGGGTTATTGATCCCAGACCTCGACCTTTTTGTTCTCCAGCACCGCCCCCTGTTTTTTCAGGATATAGACGGTGGTTTCATCCCGGCCATCAAAACTCACCAATTCCCAGCCGTCGCGGCCCAGTTCGTTGAGCGCGTAATAAATCGGCTGGTCTTTCCAGTCCGGCATGGCGCTGCCGTTAAAACGGTACTGCGTGCCGTAGGAGCGTTTCATTTCCAGCGCGGCGTACTGCCAGCCGACAGTTTGGCCGTTACCGTTACTGTGACCATTGCCGTTAAGATGTTGAATCGGTTTGGCTGCCGGCGACATTTCGTCGAGTTTGTCCAGCCATTTCTGCGCTATCGGGTCGTCGCTGGCCTTTTGCAGCACCATCCGCGCTTTGTCAAACTGTTTGTCTTCAATCAACTGCCGGGCGATTTCCAGTTCTGGCCGCATCATAAAACTGCTCCTGTGAGTGTTGTTATAACATCCAGCCTACCATTGAGATACCCTTAACAACACTCAAGAAAGTGTTAAATTCCTGAAATATCGTCAGGCTGCCGGCTCCTGCCGCAGCTTACGGTACAGCGCCGCGCACACCCCGGCCAGCAAAATCGTCCGCGCCAGCACCAGCATCACAAACGGCCCAACCAGCGCGCCGGCGATTTCGCCGCCGGTATCGCCGGTGCGGATGAACAGAAACGGATATTCGATGAACACCGCCGCGCTCAGCAGCACGACGACCAACACGCCGTTTCGCGTCGGGAAACACAGCAGCACCAGCGGCGCGATCTGCGCCAACCACTGCGGACTCCAGCCCTGCACCTGTAAAAAGAAGATCAGCAGCGTGATGGTCACGAAGGCCGCCAATCCCCGGTCATCGAAGCGCCGCGCGCGCGCGAACACGAACAGCCCCAGCGCCAGCGCCGCGCCCAGCCGCAGCCATCCCGGCACAACCGCCGGGCTGCCCTGCATAACGTTCGCCCTGGCCGGGTCGGCGCGGTCGGCCAGCGGGCCAAAATTGCCAGTGCGGTAGTTGCCGTCCAGCAGCGCCCACACCGTCTGGTAGGACGCTTTGTTAAACTGCGCTGTCAGCGAGGGCAGCGTCATAGCGGCATTTTGCGCCAGCAGCGGCAGATAAACCAGCGCGAACACGCCCGCCAGCAGCGCCGTATAACGCGCCGCCGACCGCCCATCGCGGAAGCACCAGACCGCGCCGACCAGCAGCGCCGGCGTCAGTTTGGTCAGCGCGCCGGCCGCCGCCGCCAGCGCCGAACGCGCATCACGTTTTTTGAGCAGCCACCACAGCCCCAGCAGCAGCCAGAAGGCCGCCAGCGGCTCGAACGTCCAGAAGGTGAACACCAGCGGGGCCAGCAGCAGCGCGTAAATCCAGGCCAGCGCCAACCCGACCGCCGCGCCGTGCAGGTGCGCGCCGATGTTCCGCACCAGCGCCAGATTGCCCACGTCGAAGGCCAGCACCACCAGGCCGAGCAGCAGCCCGTACCCGGCATAAACGCCGCCCACGCCCTGGTAAATCAGCACCGAAAGATATGTCCAGGCCGGCGGGAACTCGCTCCACCAGTCCCGGAACGGCGCGCCCAGGCTGTCCGACAGCGCCGCGATATTAAAGTACGTCTGGTAATCGCCGCCGACGGTAATGCCGCGTTCGCCGCCTTCGACCAGCAGCGGCTGATAAACCAGCAGCAGCAGCACGCGGAAGGCAACAAACAAAATCAGCAGCAGCCGGAAATCGCCCAGCAGCCCTGTAACCGCTGCCTGCTTTTCCCCGTACACGGGGACAGGGAGAGGGGTTTTAGCCATTCATAATCTCCCGCGTGAACACCGCTGCCATTGCATCTTCATAATCCAGCGACCAGCCCGGCTCAACGCGCAGCTGGCGCGCCAGGCCGCTGCCGGCCTCCACCACCACCAGCCGGATGCCATACCGGTTGAGCGTCTCGCGCCAGCCGTCGCCGCCGGTGGCCGTCCGCAGATAGGTATTGGTCAGAAACTCGTCGCCGTACAGGTCGGTGCGCCCGTCCACAAAAACCGGCTCGTCCGGCAGCATGAACATCAGGTAGCCGCCCCAGTTGTAGCTGTTGAACATCGGCCCGGCGGGGTCTTCATCGCGCAGATATTCCGCCACCTTCACCGGCAGATAGGTTTCCTGCGCCTCGCGGACGGTATCCGCGTCCAGCACCAGCAGCACTTTGGCCGCCGCGCCCAACACGATCAGCGCCGCCAGCGCGGCGTTCAGCACGCCCATACGCGGCGTCACCCGGCGCGCCGGTTGAATGACCCATCCGCGCTCACTTAACAGCGCGTCCAGGTGATCGGCCAGAACGGGCGTGGCCGCCACCGCGAACACGGCGATATTGCGACCGGCCAGCAGCCCCATAAAGGCCGTGCCGGACGCCAGCAGAAAATCCGTCCAGTCCAGCCGTTTGCGGCTGCCGCCCGCCGCCCCCAACAGCCCCAGCAGCAGAAAGATAAACGGCCAGGTCGAACGGTCGTGAAAATTCGGCGAGTTCCATTCCTGGATGAAGTTTTGCAGCGCCCCGATGCTGATAGTCTGGAACGGCACGGCCAGCATATGCAGCCCGTAAGGGTTCACCACCAGCGCCGCCGCCGAAACCGCCGTCACCAACACCAGCCTGCGGATGCCGCGCCAGGGAATCACGTGTTCCGCCGTCGGGCGAAAGAGGTTGTTCAGCACCTCACCGGCTATAAAACCACCCAGAAAGATGAAAGCGATGGAAAACCCGGCGTGCAGGTTGCCCCACAGCCCCACCATCACCGGCAGCAGCCACAGCCGGTCTATACCCCGGCGTTTGTACAGGTGCAGCAGGTATAACACCGCCACGCTCAGGAAAAAGGACAGCATTTGCGGGCGCGGCGACCAGAACACCGCCGCCGCCGCCGCGCCGATCACCAGCACAAACGCCCGGAGGTAAACACTGCCCGGCGACATTTTATACACAAACCACATGCCGCCGGTCGCCAGGGCTGCCGTATAAACCGCCAGCCCCAGATTGCCCGCCGCCTGCCACACACCGTACAGCACAATCTGCGCGCCCCAACTGTGATTGATCCAGGGTTCGCCCGCCTTCGTGAACGAAAACGGGTCGGCATAAATCATGCCGTTGGAGAGCGTGTATTCGCCGCAGCGGATGTGCCACCAGGTATCCGTATCCGTCGGAATCCGTGCCGCCAGCGCGAACAGCAGCGCGAACAGGATGATGGCGGCGGCGCGTTCAATCGTCAGTTGGCGCATAAACCCTCAAAAAAGAAAAGCATAACGCAAAGACGCAAAACATGGAATCAATTATGTATTTTCGATCAGGGCAATCGTATCAAACTGTAATTTCGCGTCACATTAACCCCTTTCCCGTATACGAAGAAAAGGGGAGTAAGATTCGCATTAAGCCCCCTCCTTGAATTCGGGGAGGGGGTTTGGGGGTGGGGTCAAAGGGCGAAGCCTGCTTATTGAGACGATGTATCTTCATGCGATTGCCCTGTATTTTCAATCAAATACACCAGCGCCGCGTCGTCCACCGGGTAATATACCCCCGGCAGGAACCAGCGCGGAATCGCCAGCCGCAAAAACTGCCCGTAAGCGATATTGATCGCGTCGGCGTCGTCCGTATCCAGCACCCCGCGCGCAAGCCGTTCGCGCGCTGCCGCCGTTTCCCGCGCCGCGCCAGCCTTGTCCCCGGCCATATGTGCCATCCAGCCGCGCCCGGCGTGTATCCAGGCGCGCTCCTGGGGCGTGATGGCGATTCGTTCAGCAGCCGCCAGTTGGTTGAGGTCGCCGTCCACCAGCGCGCCAATGATGGCCTTCTGCACGCCGTCCGGCAGGATATTATTTTCCCAGGCTAGACGCGCATTATCCAGCCGCCCGCTCACAAGCTGCACGACCGTCATGGCCGGCGCGCTCAACCCGACCGCATAAACATCACCCAGGCTCGCCCGCAGCGCCGAATCGTCCCATTCAGGGTACAAGATCGCGTCCGGGTAAAGCCGCAGCACGTCCCGGTAGGCGGCTTCTGCCCGCGCCGGTTCCCCGGCAGCCTCCGCCGCCTGCCCCAGATTGAAGGCATACGGCCAGATTTCCGGGTCGAGTTCGGCGGCGCGCGCCCAGGCTTCTAAAGCGCGTTCGGCTTCGCCCACTTCCCACCGCAGCGCCGCCAGGTTCGCCCAGCCCAGCGCGTAACCGGGGTCGAGCGCCAGAAACCGTTCGTAAGCAGCGCGGCCCGCCCGCGCCGCGTCCGCGTCGCCTTCAGCAGCGGCCATGCCGTACAAAAAACCCTGTTCGAGAGGGTACAGGCTCAAATCCGGGTCGGCGTTGATAACCGGCTGGAGCCGTTCCGCCGCGCCCCGGTAGTCGCCTTCTGCCGTCGCCAGGCGCAGGGCGGCCACATAATCGCTGTAGATGCGGCTGCTCCAGAATCCGCTGACCAGAATCAAAACCCACAGCGCCGTCACGCCCGCCGGATGCCCAACCAGACGCCATTTCGCCATCATTGGCTGCGGCTGCGCCGGGGCCACCGCCAGCACGAGCGCGATCAGGCCGGTCAGCGCGATGGCCGGCATCATCGCCGGGACATCCGTTAGCTGGTGGGCGCCAAACGCGACTACCCCCGCCGCCGCCCCGGCCAGCATGATGCGCCTGCGCTGTTCGTTTCCCCTCGCCATGAGAGAGAGGGGGTCAGGGGGTGAAGGCTTCCAGTTCGCCCATACCGACCGCGCCGCCGCTACCAGCGTCACGGCCAGCGCGGCCAACCCCGGCAGCCCGGTTTCGGCGGCAATTTGCAGGATGATATTATGTGCGTGGCTGTGCGGTTTGTCCGGTTCGATGCCGGGGAGACGCACCAGCTCGCGCCCGTAAGTGAACAGGCCGTGTCCGGTGAGCGGCTTTTCGGCGAACAACTGCGCCGCCGCCGCGTATAATTCCGTCCGCAGCCCCACGTCGCGCCCGGTAACCGTTAGCGACCGGATCAATAATGCGGACGCCAGCGCCACCACGACCAGCGCCGCCGCGCCGCCCGCCAGCCACACAGCTTTGAGGCCGTTCGGCTGCGCCCGCCACCAGACCCGCAGCGAAAACTGCCCGCCCGCCCGCAGCATCAGCCGCAGCCACAGCGCGCCGCCGGCGGCCAGGCCGACCCACGCCCCACGCGAGAAGGTCAAAAACAGCAGCGACAGCGACAGCAGGATATAAACGCCCAGAACGCCCCGAATCAACCGGCTGCGGCTGGCGGCGGCGCGGGACATCGCCAGCGGAATCAGCACTACCAGGAACGCCCCCAGGAAGTTCGGGTTGCCGAACACGCTCACCGGGCGCGGCAGCCGCTCCGACCCGAACGCACCCGCCCACGCCGCCACCTGCGTAACGCCGAACAGGTTCGCCACCACCCCGCCGACCAGCACGCCGTCTACCAGCATCTCGCGCCGGATGCCGCCGTTCGCCAGCGCGTCCAGCAGGGCGTACCAAACGCCCATGTAAACGCCCACGTACCACAGACCGATGGCGATTCGCCGCCAGGTGTCCAGGTTCGCCAGCAGCGCCAGGCCCAAAGCCAGCGCCCACAGCGCGAAGGCGGCATCCAGCGGGGTACGAAACCAGCGCCAGCCGCGCCGCCAGCGCCACAGCCGCCAGCCCGCCGCCGCCAGCGCCATCACGGCCAGCACAAAAGCGCCCAGTTCCGGGTTGAGGATGCTGTTGAAGGTCGCGCCGATGGTCAGGATGATGCTGCACAGCAAAATGACGACCGCGCGCCCGGCCAGGTCGGAGGATGTTTTCATGGCTGTTATACGCCGCTCATTTTGATGACCTTACCCACCGTCCGCACCATGATATTTAAATCCAGCGCCAGCGATTGGTGGCGGATGTAATACAGGTCATACTGCAATTTCACCAGCGCGTCCTCGTCGTTCGCGCCGTAGTTGTAGCGCACCTGCGCCCAACCGGTCAGCCCCGGTCGAATGACATGGCGCGTGCGGTAAAACGGGATTTTTTCAACCAACCGCTGCACATGCTCCGGGCGCTCCGGGCGCGGCCCAACGATGCTCATGTCCCCACGCAGCACATTGATAATCTGCGGTAGTTCGTCCAGCCGGGTTTTACGCATCCAGCGCCCCACCCGCGTCACGCGCCGGTCGCCCCGGCTGCTGAAAACCGCGCCGGTCGCCGCTTCTGCATCAGCGCGCATGGAGCGGAACTTGTAAATACGGAACACGCGCCCGTTCAGGCCCACCCGTTCCTGGCTGTAAAAAATACCGCCCGGCGAATCGAGCCGGATGAGCAGCCCAAGCAGCGGCAGCAGCGCCCCGAAGGCCGCCAGCCCAACCAGCGCCAGCAGAATATCCAGCAGCCGCTTAAACACCGGGTAGGGGTTAAAAATCGAATCGCCTTCGATCGGCAGCACCACCGACCAGTTGTTCATGACATATTCGACCGGCACCTGCCCGGTGATGCTCTCGTACAGCAGCGGCATCGGCACGATGGTGATGCCGGCCTCGTAAGCGTCCATCACGCCCTGGAACGTTTCGGCGCTGAGGGCATGGGTCGAGGTGACGATCAACTCGCTGACAGCTTCCGCCTGCGCCAGCCGCAGCAGGTCGCGCCCCGTCCCCAGGATCGGCACTTCGCAAATATCAGACCCGAAATCATCCGCTTCCCCGATGATGCCGCGAATATCATAGGCGCGGTGAGCATAGCGGCCAATCGCCCCGATGATAGTAGTCGTCGCTTCGTCCGTGCCGACGATCAACACGCGCCGCCGTTCGCTGGCCCAGCCCGCCAGCGCCGGGTTAAAAAACCGGAACAGGCCGGTCAGTAAAAATGAGGCCACGCCGTAATACAGAATAAACAGGCGCGGCAGCGCCAATGGCTGCGCCAGGAAAAACACCAGCAGGTAAATCACCAGCATTTGCAGCGTGATGACGAGCAGCCGCTGCGTCGTTGCCATGCGGCTGGTCGAAACGCGCACGTCGTAAAAATCGTTGGCGCTGGCGAGCAGCAGCCACAGCCCCGGTAGCACGATGAACCAGACGCTTCGCGGCAGGATGAAATCCAGATCAAACCGGTAACGCCCGACCCATGACCAGATCAGCAGCGCGATCAGCACCGCCAGCACCGCTGCCAGCATATCGCCGCCCATCAGCAGCAGGCGGCGCTCCGACAGACGAAGTTGCGGGCGGCGGCTTTTGGGGGCGGGCGAAAAAATCATCTACCCCTCCTGTCCCGGATTTTTCGAGCGGAACAGCACCAGCGTCACGATCAACGAGAACAGGCTCGCCAGCGTCCCCGGCAGCAGCCACCAGGGGTGATATTCCAGCCGCACCTCGTTCGCCCCTGCCGGCACTTCAACCGCCATAAAGGCCAGGTTCGCCCGCAAAATGCGCGCCGACTGGCCGTCCACGAACGCCTGCCAGCCGGGATAATCGGTGTTGGGGATATACAGCAGGCCGCCGGTTTCGGTTTGTACCTCAATGATGATCTGGTTTGGCGTTTCGGCCACGCTGGTTACGACCGCCTGCGCCGGCGATTCGTCGCTCACAGGCGGGCAGTCGTCCACGCCCAACAGGTGAACCTGCCGCAAAGGCTGCCAATCGGCGGCCAGCAGGCCGGCTTTCAACGAGCTGTTACCAGGATGCCAGCAGGCGGCGTCCATAAAAACCGCGCCGGGCGGCTGTTCAGGCACGATAGGCGCGCGGCTGCCCTCTGCATCTACGATCCACCCCGTCCCGGCGGCCAGCAGCAGCGTTCCGGCCTGCGCGGGGTTCGCCTCGATCTGGTCTAGGTACTCGGCAAAGTGTCCCACCAGCAGCGGATCGAAGTTGTTTAAAAGCGGCTGGCCCTCCAGCAGATTCAGGTTCGGCAGGCCGCTGGCACGGAACGCGCGCCGGTTTTCAACGGCTACCCGGTAATCCCGGAACGGCAAATACCGTTCGTACATGGCCGTTTCCTGTGTTTTTTCCGGCCAGTACGCACGCGCCGATGCCGTGTTATCGGCTTCCAGCCGATCATAAAAAGCCGCCGGGATGGTCGGGTTCAAACCCTGCGCCGCGTAACCCAGGTCGAAGGCCACCACCAGCAGCACAGCAGCCGACCACCAGCGGTACAGGCGGCTGCCCGGCTCTGGCTGCACCAGCGTCAGGTCGCCGGCCAGCGCGCCCATGATGCCGGTGAAAATCACCGCCTGGATAATCACCCGCACGCCTTCGTTAACCGCCACCTCCGGCGGCAGAAAACGCGGCGCGAACAGCGCCAGCGCCACCGCGCCCAGGCAGGCCGCCGTCGCCAGCCGCGTGCCGAACAGCAGCCATTTACCGCGCCCCCACGCGCCAACGCCCATCCCGGCCAGCAGACTCAACCCGAAGATCGTCCAGATGTGCCAGCGCACCGGCGCTTGAAACAGGTCGAAGGTGGGGACATGTTCGTACAGGAACGGAAAAACCGGCGAATTTTTGCCCAGGGCCATCACAAACCCGACGATCACCACCAGCAGCCAGAACGGCAGTGTTTCCCAGTAGGCCGGGCGCTCCATCCGGCGCAGGCGGCGCCAGACCCAGGCCAGCGCCACCGCCAGCGCCGACACAAGCGGAATCAGGCCGATGTACACCGCGTCCTCGAAAAACGCGCCTTCCGTGATATACGTGCCGCTGCCAGGACTGCCGAACACGTTAGGGGACAACAAGTTGAGCGCCCGCTTCCAGTCGTAGCTGAAGTTCATGGCGAAATCGTAACCCACGCCGTTCGACCGCTGCGATTGCAGCAGCAGTTCGCCGGTCGCCAGCAGTTGCAGCGCCGCGATACCCGCGCCCAGCAGCAGCGCCCCGCCGACCAGCACCAGCCGCCGCCAGTTGGCCGGGCGGCGTGTGAATGTGAACCAGGCCGCGAACGCGCCCACCAGCAGCAGGCTGTACCAGGCCGTTTGCGCGTGTCCGGCCAGCAGCTGCATCCCGGCGAACAGCGCCAGCCAGGCCAGGTCGCGCCGGCGGCTGCGCGTCAGCACGCCCAACGCTGCCCACAGCAGCCAGGGCATCCAGGCCGCCGCGCTGATGATCGGGTATGTACCCAGCCGCGCCGCCAGATAAGCCGACAGCCCGAAAGCCAGCGCGCTCAGGCCGCGCCCCAGCGCCGGAACCTCCAGCCGCCCGGTGAAAGCCCACATCCCCCACCCGGCGATAAACAGGTGCAGCACCGCCGTCACGCTCATCTGCCAGGCCAGCGGCAGTACAAAACCCGGCCAGTTAAATGGGTACAGCAGCGCCGACTGGTAATTGGCGAACAGCGGCGCGCCCGCCCCATTATACAGATTCCACAGCGGCAGGTATCCGTCGCGCAGCATGTCAAAGGCCAACTGCCGCCAGGGGACGAATTGCAGCGCCGGCAGCCCCCAGAAAAACACCTCTCCGGTCAGCAGTCGGTGGAACACGACCGCCAGCGTCCCGGCCAGCACCAGCAGCGAAACCCTCTTGACCATCAACCCTCAGTCCTCAGCGCGAAATACAAAAACAGCCCCGCCGCTGCCACCAATCCTATGGCGGATACCAGGGCGGCGCTTTCGGTCAGCCGGTTCAGCCCGTTCACCGTATCCGCGTCCGGCAGGTTCGGCCAGCCCGCCGGCCAGTCGGGGACGGAACGTTCCGCCGGGGCGGGCGTATAATTCCGGTTGGCGTAAATGTACACGCCGTTCACGGTATCCACCCATTCCAGGCGCGGATGACTGATCGGGTAGGCCGCAACCACATGGCTGACCCGCCACGCCGCCAGCACGCCCGTTTCCATAACAGCATCCCGGTTGGCCGACGACAGATCATCCCCCTGAACGCCATAAATCGGCGGCTGAATCACGCTGTAACCGGCACTCATCACGCCGCTTCCCTGCTCGACCGCCTGCACAATACCCACCAGTTGAAACGGGTCTACCCCACCGAACAGCCGCAGCCCGTAGACTTCCGCGACCTGCTGTTCCAGGCTGTAGGTCGGGGAATATACGCGGTCGGCGTTCAGGGCGATCAAGCGTTCCGCCAGCGGGCGATGCGGCTCCAGCCACACCTCCGGCCCGCGCCACGTCACCCAATGAGTCCCGAACCAGACCAGATCGAAAAACACCAGCGCCAGCCACACCGTCGGCAGCCGGCGCGCGGATAAACGCCCGTTCAGCGCCAGCAGCAGCGCAGCGCCGCTCGTCCCGCCGAAGACCAGCGCCCCAACGCCCGCTTCCGGCAGTTTGAGGACAGCCAGCGCGAACAGCCCCAGCGCCACCACCACAGCCGTTAAACCGGCGGCAGCCAACCGCCAGCGCCGAACCGCCAGAATCACCCGCCGGCCTTCCGCCAGCGCCAGCAGGCGTTCCAGACCCAGGCCCGCCAGCAGCGGCAGCGCCAGCGCCGCGATCAGCCACACCCGCGACGGCACGCGAAACCACAGCAGCCCCGGCACCAGATTAACCGCCATCGGCCACAGTGGGCCGTTCGCGCCCATCGCGTACAGCGCCGCGCCCACCAGTCCGGCGGCAGTCAGCGCACGCGCGCGCCGCTCCATCAACCACCAGCCCACCAGCGCCAGCGCCAGCGCCGGCAGCCCGCCATAAACCAGTGTTTCGACACCCGGCGGGGACGGAAAAATCGCCAATCCCAGGAAATGGCCGGGCTGTATCGCCAGCATCCCGGCCTCGCCCGCCGACAGATCGGCGCGGCTGAGATACGGACTCCAGGCCAGCAGCGGCGCGATCACCGAAGCGGTCATGGGCAGCGCCAGCGCCCCCGCACCCAATGCTCGCTGCCACACCCGCCGCCTGCCGCCTGCCATGAACAGCATATAAAGGAAAACCGTCGCCAGCGCGTACAGGCTCACGCGAACGTCGGCCAGCAGCACCAGCGCCGCCGCCAGCGCCAGCCCGAATATGGACGAGATTTTCCCCGAATCCACCACCAGCCGCGCCGCCGACATCAGCCAGGGCCACCAGGCCAGCGCATATACGATGTCCAGATGCCCCGCCCCCAGGTGCGCTGTCAGGCGCGGCGCGAGCGCATACGCCAGCGCGCTTAAGGCGGCGGATTCGGCGCGCAGCCCCAAAAGGCGCGTCCAACGCCACATACCCGCTCCGGCGATCAGCAGGTGCAGGGCGACCATCAGGTTCAGGTGCAGGGCCGGCGGCAGCAGCAGCGCAAACCACTGAAGCGGGTAAGCGGTTTTGTTCAGCGGGTTGGCGGCAAACGGCTGCCCGGCCAAAATCGTCTCGCGCCAGGGCGCGAAGCCGTTTTGATTCAGATACAGCGCGTTCGGCCAGTGCGCGATTACAACGTCCGAATAACGCGCCTGGGTGTTAAAGTAAGGCAGCGCATCCGGGCGCTGGCCGGCCAGCAGTAAAAAAGCTCCCCCCATCACGACGGCCAGCAGTTTAAGTCGCATAAATCGCCACGCCGCCCGAACGCGCCACCAAACGCAGCGACTCCAGGCAGTTGGATGGCCCTAACTGCTCCTCCAGCGGCCCGACAATCACGTATCGAACCTGATAGTCATCCAGGAGCGCCTGGCAGTTATCCACCTGGCCGCCGAACCAGTCCAGCACGGCGCGTCTTTTTGTCGCGGCATCCAGCGTTTCGTAGGGATGGCCGTACACCACCCGCGCCCCTGCCCAGGCCGGAACCCACACGCTCACTTCTTCCGAAGCCAGTATCACATCGCTCGACCGCGTATGGTCATGCAGCCATAACAGCGCCCCGGCATAATCCCGGCTCAGGAAGGGGCCGATATTGACGCGCAGGTTGATCGCCAGCAGCAGCACGATGCTCAGCGTCATCAGCGGCACGACCACTACCAGCAGCCGGTAGCGCCAGCGCCGGTTGACGTACCGAAACCAGAAATCCTCCAGCGAGCGGGTGGCAAAATAGGCGATTGGAATCATCATGCCGGCAGCAAACCGGCGCTGGATGGTCGTCGGCAGGTAGACCATCACCAGCATCACCAGCAGCCAGATCAGCATAAACTGGTCGCCGTCCGGCTCGAAACGCCGCACAGCGCGGTAAATGCCCGGCAGCGCCATCAGCAGCGGCACGCCCAGGCCCAGCAGCAGCACCAGCGGCGGCGGCGCGGGCGTCACGTTCTGCCGCGTCCACTCGTTTAAGGCCGGGTTATAGGTGATGGCGGCGGCATAATAAGCCGCCATCGGCACTGCAGGCAGCACAACCACCAGCAGCCAGCGCAGCTCACGCTGGCGAAACCCACGCTGCTGATACCAGCGAACGACCACATAAATCCCGACGGCGATGCCGATGGGCAGCAGCGCCTGCGGGTACAGCAGCGACAGCGCAAAACTCAACACGCCCGCCAGCAGGCCGCCGTTGTGTACCGCCGGGTCGCCGCTTTCGCCGGGGCGAAACGCGACAATTACCACGCTGGCGATCAGCGCCAGGCACGTCAGCGCCAGCGGAAAATGCACGTTCACCAGGCTGCTGTAGAGCGGAAACATCTCCGGGATGGTCAGATCGGGGAAATTGGCGTCGGGCATCCAGGGGTAAAAAAACCACCCCAGGCCGGAGCCGACCGCCGCGATCACGAAAAAAATCCGCCGGGCGCGCAGCCGCATCCAGATGCTTGCCCCCATCTGGTACAGCGCCATATACATCACGAACGATGACGCCACCCGCGCCGCGTGGAACAGGGCAATCGGCTGCAAGCCGACGAAACGCGCCAACTGCCCCAACGCCGGATAAATCACCTGGATGAACGCGCCGCTGTGGGCTTCCGGCGTATGCCAGAAGTACACCAGCCACGAGCCATTCATACCCTGCTGCATTTTGGATAGATAAGTCGCGCCGTCCCGGTAGTTGTTCAGCACCCCCATAAACTGCCACTGTGTACCAACCACGCCGCTTAAGGCCACCCATAAAAACGGCACGAACGCCACGATCACCAGCGCCCCGCCAAAGATCACCACCCAGCGCCATTCGGCGGGTGTGATATGAACGGTACTTTGTGTTTGCATTCACACACCTTTAGCCGGCTTGCTTCACGATTCCCGCACGGTGTATAATCGCTGCCATAATAAACGATAACTCAATTATCCATTTCGAGCGATTAAGGCTCTGTCCATTTTATACCCTCACCGCAGATGCACGCCAGCAAAGGCAGGTTCTTATGTCACAGGCACTCGCGCTGTACCAGCTTCAGGAAATCGAATTGGGCATCCTGCGCTGCCAGAAACGTTTGAGCGAGATCGCCTCTGCCCTGGAGGACAGCCAGGCCGTTGCCGAGGCCCGCGCCCGGCTGGAATCGGCGCAAAAAATCCTCTCGCCGCTGCAAACCCGCGCCCGCAGCCTGGAACTGGAAATCCAGTCCAACGCCGATAAAATCCGCGCCACCGACGAACGGCTGTACAGCGGCAGCGTCCGTAACCCCAAAGAACTTCAGGAGATGCAGCAGGAAATCCAGGCGCTCAGGCGGCGAAACGGCGATCTGGAAGATGCCCTGCTGGATGTTATGCTGGCCGTCGAAGAGGCCGAAGCCGCGCTCAACGCAGCCAGGGCGAACCTTCAGCAGGTCACGAGCGATTGGGAAACCAACAACCAAACCCTGCTGGAAGAACAAACGCGCCTGAAAAACGATGAGGCGCGGTTGATCGAGCAGCGCCGGCAGGCCTTAAGCCACATCAACGCTGAAAACCTTAAACTGTATAACGCGCTTAAACCGCGCCGCCACAACCAGCCGGTTGCCGTCCTGGACGGCGATACCTGCGCTGCCTGCGGCGTGGAACAAACGATGGCGATCATCAGTGACCTCGACCGGGGCGTTTCGCTGGTGAAGTGTATGAGCTGCGGGCGCATCCTGGTTCGCAAGCCCGGAAAGGCATGAACGATGGGTTTCGACTTTGAAAACTTCGGCATCGGCCTGTTAACCGGCTGGGCCACCGCCTACGGCGTTTACCGCGCCCGCCACCGCATCGGCGCTGCGGTGCGTTCGGCACGCCGGCAGGCCACCAGCGCCCAGAACTACGCCACCCAAAGCGCCGACAACCGCTATATCAACGATCTGGTGCATCTGGCCGAAACATCGCACCTGGCCGGGCGTTTTGTGAGCCTGTCGCAGATCGTCGTCGAGCCGCGTTTTATCCCCGCGCCGCCGCTGGCCGCGCCGCCGGACGAGGAAGTCGTTCACAGCGTTTTTCATGTCGTGCCGGTCATCCCCGATCATCCATATCTGCACGCGCCGTACAACCTGGAGACGCTCTCGATAGACGACCTGAGCGCCGGCGAACGCGCGATTGCCCTGCTGGGCCGCCCCGGCAGCGGGCGCACCACCGCTTTGATGACTATCATCCTACGCAGCCTGGGTAAAATCCGCTTCGAGCAGCCGGCAGACCGGGTGCAGATGCGGATTGATGCTGAAGAAGCCGCCCTCAGCGACAAACAGCGTGCCGTCCGGGTCAAGGAACGCCTGACCATCGAACAGCGCGCCAAAGAACGCCTGGCGGAAGAACAGGGGCTGGCCTTCGACGCCGACGCCGCCAACAAAACCGCCCTGCCCCTTTTCAACCGCCTGATGCCGGTTTACGCGCATCTGGCCGATATAAACCCCGCCGACCCCGAATTCGGCAAAACGGTTGACCCTGCCGAGCCGCTGGTGCGTTCGGTGCAGCGCCAGGTTGGGCGCATCACCGCCAGCGCCATTCCGGGCAATCTCTACAAGCGGTTAAGCCAGGGGCAGGTTTTGCTGCTGGTGGACGGCTACGACGATCTGCCCCCGGACGAGCGCGGCCCCAAACTGGCCTGGCTGCAAGCCCTGATGAACCTGTACCCGCAGAACTTTTTCATCGTCGCCGGCCCGGTCATCGGCAGCGGCCCGCTGCTGCGCCTGGGGCTGGCCCCGGTGTATCTGCGCCCCTGGAGCGACCTGGATGCCGCCCGCGCCGCCGACAACTGGGCGGCAGCCTGGCCGAGACTGGCCGGCGCGCGGCGCAGCCGCCTGACCCAACCGGTAGACGAAGCGGCGGTCGCCCGCGCCAAAACCAACAATCGGGCGCTTTCGCCGTTCGAGCTTACACTTAAAATCTGGGGAAACTACGCCAACGATGCCGAAGCGCCCGGTTTTGAAGGCTGGCTGCGCGCGCTGCTGGTCCGTCACCTGCCTGCTGACCAGTCGCTCGGACGGCTGCTGCCGCAGTTGGCGCAGGCGGCGGCGCTCCAGCTTGATGAAGGGTTTTTCACCCAGGCGCGCCTGGAAGAGCTGCTGGCCGGTTCGGACATGCCAGAAATCGCCGCCGTCGAAGAACCCGAACCGGACGCAGCCCCCAAAAAGATGAAAAAAGATGCCGCTGGCAAAAAAGAAGAAACCAGCGCGGTCGGGCGCTTTCTGGCGCTCCTGCGGCGCAGCGGGCTGATCGTCTCCTACGTCGGCGGGCGCTGCCGTTTCAGCCATCCTTTCCTGGCCGCCTATCTCGCCAGCCTTACCCTGCGCGACGGCGGCCAGTTGGCCGAAAAAGCCCGGCTGCCGGAATGGACACAGGCCATCGCTTACGCCGCCCTGCACATGCCCATCGAAGAGGCTGTGCGTCTCCGCCTCGATATGCCGCCGGATGTCCTGCACAGCCACACACTGGACATCGCCAACTGGCTGCCCTATGCCGGGGCAGATGTCCCCTGGCGCAAGCAGTTTCTCAAATACCTGGGCAATCTGCTGCTGATGCCCAACCAGTACCCCTTTTTGCGCGAGCGTGCGGCGGCGGCGCTGCTGACCACCCGCGACCGTAACGCGCTGGTCATCTTCCGCCAGGCTTTAACCAACACGCCCGCTCATACGCGGCAAATCGCCTGCCTGGGCATCGGCGCGCTGGGCGACCCCGACTCCGTCCAAATCATCAGCCCGCTGCTGCAAGACTCGTACAGCGATGTACAGCTTGCCGCCGGGCTGGCGTTGGGCGCTGTCGGCACCGAAGCCGCGCTCGAAACGCTGGTGGAAGCCTTCACCCAGGGGTCGGAGCAGCTCCGCCAGGCCGTCGCGGAGACGTTCGCCGCGCTGCCGGACGAAGGGTATCCTATCCTGTATGATGCCATCCACGACGAAGATATGCTGCTGCGGCGCGCGGCGGTTTTCGGCCTGCGCCGCCTCAAAACCGGATGGGCGCTCACCGCCATCTACCGCGCTTTTCTGGAAGATTCTCAGTGGTACGTGCGCTCCGCCGCAGAAATGGCCTTTCAGGAATTGCAGTACGGCGAAGATCGCGGCGTCAAACGGTATCCCCCGGTGGAATCGCTGCCATGGCTGGCGGAATGGGCGGCGCGGCGCGGCGAGAACCTGCCGCCCGGTGAAGGCGCTAATCAAATGCTGATGCGGGCGCTCCAGGAGGGCGAGCCGGAAATTCAGCAGCTTGCGGCGGCGGTCATCGGCCAGTTAGGGCTGGCCTCGGTCGGCAAGGCGCTTTACGGGGCCATGCGCGACCGCCAGCCGCAAACCCGCGACACCGCCTACCGGGCGCTGGCGCACCTCCAGGCGTTGATCGGCCAGCCGCTTCCCGCGCCGGTTTGACTCATTCAGCTTCCGGCAGCTGCTCATTTGCCGCATCACACGGCAGCGCGTGGTCAAAATCAGTGTGAAAAATATATTCGCGTTCCCCGGCCAGCAGCACGATGCGGTAGCCGTCAATCTGCACCGCCGTATAGGTTTGTCCGGGCAGCGGACAGCCCAGGCTGCTGTCCGGCCAGCGCACCGGGCGGACTTCAACCACGCGGATACGGCGGGTCGGCAGGTCCAGGATGTCGCCCAGGCGGCGCTGTGCCAGCTGCACCAGTTCAGCGGCCACCGGGTCACTCTCCGGCGTTTCCTCATCAGCCGGCCCCGCCGTAACAACATCGCCGGGGCCGGGCAGGGCGGCGCGGGTCGCAGTCGGCGGTGCGGGTGAGGGCGTATCGGTTATGATGGCCGGGATGAGTGTCAGCGTCGGCGGCGGCGTGGATGCTTCACCCCCCGCGCAGGCGGCCAAAAAAATCAGCAGGACAAAACCCGGCAGACGGTTAATCCGCCAGCTTGCCGCCCAGTTTTTCCTCAACCTCGGCAGTGGAGATACCTTCCACGCTGATGATTTTTTCACGCCCATTCGCCCCGGCTACAATCTCGATTCGCTCGGCAGGCACGCCTAACTGCTGTGCCAGAAAATTCACCAGTTCCTCGTTGGCTGCCGGATCGCCCGCCGGCGACGAAACCAGGCGAATCTTCAGCGTGCCATCCTCCTGCGCCCCAACCAGTTCCGGCGCGACGGCCCGCGTCACAACCCGCACCGTGAAGGCGGCGCCTCCTCTGGCATCGGTTATTTCAAATTTGCGGCGGTTTTGCGACATAAGTACGACCTCTCAGTTTTATCCCCCATTATCGCTGAGAACGCTCAGAAATAAGGGTTAAGCATTTACCCGTAGAAAGTCTGTTTGCTTCTACTTTACTCTGAGTCGCCTCATTATGCTATCCGGGGAATCAAACCTGGAGCAGCCGCAGCAGCACCTGGATGATTAAAAACACAATCAGCGGGCTGAGGTCAATCATGCCCGTCTGCGGCAGCAGGTCGCGCACCGGACGCAGCACCGGCTCGGTCAGGTCGTAAATGATCTGGATAATCGGGTTGCTGCGGTCTACATTCGGGAACCAGCTCATCAGCACCCTTGCCAGCAGGATCAACTCAAACAGCCATAACACGAGAAAGATAATCTGGAGAATCATGCTCATTTCCTCAACCTTAACCTTCGCCGAATATAGCGCGGCCAATCCGCACCAGTGTTGCCCCTTCTTCGACGGCTACCGGATAATCATCCGTCATGCCCATGCTCAGGTCCACCAGCGGTCTGTTGAACGCCTCGGCCAGCGCGTCCCGCAGCGCCGCCAGCCGCGCAAATATCGGGCGCGTCTGTTCCATCTCCGGCACGATGGGCGCCATCGTCATCAGGCCGTGTACGTTTAAACCCGGCAGCGCCAGAATTTGTTCGACTTCGCTCCATAGGCGGCGGCGGGTTTCATCATTCGTCTGCCAGTCGGCGGCCCCAAAGCCATATTTGGCTGTTTCGCCCGATACGTTCATCTCCAGCAGCACGTCGAGCGTCCGCCCGGCTTCTGCCGCCAGCGCCGACAGCTTGCCGGCCAGTTTGAGCGAATCGACCGAATGAACCTGCCGGAACAGCGGCAGCGCCAGCCGGGCTTTGCGGCTTTGAAGATGGCCGATCATATGCCAGGTCAGCGGGCGCGGCGACACTGCGTTAACCGCCGGGATTTTGGTTTCAGCTTCTTCTACGCGGTTTTCGCCAAAATGTTGCACCCCGGCTTCGACCACCTCCAGGATGGCCGACGCCGGCTGCGTTTTGCTGACGGCGATCAGCGTCACCGCTGCCGGGTCGCGCCCGGCGCGGGCGCACGCCTCCGCAATGGTTTCCAGCACGCGGCTCACTCGAACGGCAGCTGCTGTCATAACGATAACACGGCTCCAAAACGTCCGGTGCGGCCTTTTTCTGCCCGGTGCGAAAAAAACTCGTCGGTGCGCTCCGCCGTACACAACCCGGCGATTTCGATCTGTTCCACGCCGGCCCGCTGCAAATCGCGCCGGTTGGCTTCCCACAGGTCGAGATAGGCGCTTCCGTCAGCGGGGTCGCGCCGGATCAACCCGTCTATCGTGCCAAAGTACGCCCGTATCGCCTCCACGACTTCCTCACCCACCTGGTAGCGGCTCGGCCCGATGCTCGGCCCAATGCCGGCCTGAATGTCCGCAGGCCGGCTGCCATAAGCCTCAACCATCGCCTGCACCGTGTTCGCGCTTACCCCCAGCGCCGTCCCCCGCCAACCGGCGTGGGCGATGCCGATCACACCGCGCACCGGGTCGTAAAACAGCAGCGGCGTACAGTCCGCGAAACGCATCGTCAGCGGCGTATCCCGGCGATCTGTCACCATGCTGTCTGCCAGCGCCAGCCAGCGGCGACCGCGCACCGGCCCGTTGGCGATCACCGTATCGGCGCTGTGAACTTGCCACACCGTACAGGCGCGCGCCCCGTTCAGGCGCAGCGCCCGGTACATACGTTCGTGGTTTTCCCGCACTGCCGCCGGCTCGTCCCCAACATTGCCGCCCAGATTCAGCGAGTGCCAGGGGGACGCGCTAACCCCGCCGCTGCGTGTGAAGATGCCATGATTCACGTCCGGCCACATCTCAAATTGATAATAAATCAGCCCGTCCTGTTCAACTCGTCGCAACCTGCCGCCTCCATACCTGTTTCATCCACCTCCATTCTAATTCGCGCGCGCCAACCGCCCAAGACCCAACCGAATACATTTGTTGCGATGCCCAGCATTTTAGGTGTATACTGCCGATAACGTAATCAAGCGGCTGTGTCACGGGCGGCCCGCTTCAGGATCATACAACTGGCGGCACAGCTGACCAAATACATTTGCTTCGGCAGTGAAAAACAGCGATCAGTTCGCGGTCGAGTGTTGTCTGTCTAGCTCACCTTTAGTCAGGCGATAAGGCCAAGTTTCCCCTTCGATCCAAAGGGGCCATCCAGAGCGCGAGGAGCAAAATGAGCGAAAGTAAAGAGCGCCCCAGGAGCATCTCCGTTTTAGTGGTAGATGACCATCCCCTTTTCCGTGAGGGCTTGCAGCAGGCGCTGGAACTTGAAGATGATATAGTCGTCGTTGGCTTCAGCGAAGACGGCGAAGATGCGCTCAGGAAAGCCCGCCAGTTACGCCCGGATGTGGTGTTGTTAGACATCAACCTTCCTGGCATGAACGGCCTCCAGGTGGCGCGCCAGTTGAAGGCCGAACGCCCGGATATTGCCGTCGTTGTGTTAACGGCCTATCACGATATACAGCAGGTCGTCCACACCATGCGCGCCGGGGCATCCGCCTACTGTTCCAAAGAAGTCACGCCGGATGAACTGATCGAGATCGTGCGCGATACCGCGCGCGGTTATTATATCGTCGGCGGCGAAAAACTCGACCAGCGCGCGCTCGAAAGCTGGATTCAGGCCAGCATCGAGGCCATGAGCGGGCCGTACATCATTGACGCCGAGGAACATTTTGTCCCCCTCAGCCCGCGTGAGATGGAAATCCTCCAGTTCGTCACGCATGGCCTCAGCAACAAGGAAATCGCCCTCAAGCTGCGGATCAGCCAGCAGACCGTCAAAAACCACATGACTTCCATCCTTAAAAAACTGAATGTCGAGGATCGCACCCAGGCCGCCGTCAACGCCTTGCGCCGGGGCTGGGTACGTCTCGAAGATGGCCGTTCAAACAAACTGTAGACTTTAGAGTGAAAATCTATGGATCGCGATAAAACGGACGCTAAAGAACAGATTATCGAGTTCATCACCCAGGAGATGAAACGCACCAAAGAGCGCCTGGCGGAGATCAAAAGCCAGATTGACCAGATTCAACTGGTGGTCGGGCGCGAGGAGCAGCGCAACACCGACATCGCCACCGAACTGCGTACCATTCAGGACAATATCGAAACCGTCCCCCGCCAGGACATCCGCAGTAAATATGACGAGGCGATGGACGCCCGCTTCCGGCTGACGACCATGCGCGGCCAGCTCGAAAAGTTCCAGTCCAGCCGCGAAATCCTGGAAAAACAACAGGCTTCGCTGGCTCAACTGCTCAATATCATTCAGGGCGTGGATGTGCTGGCGAACGGGGCAGAAGAAGCCATCGTCGCTAACCCGAAAGGCAGCCTGAACATCGTCCGTATTGTCCAGGCCCAGGAAGAAGAAAAACTGCGCCTGGCGCGGCTGATGCACGACGGCCCCGCCCAATCGCTGACCAACTTCATCTTGCAGACCGAAATCTGCCAGCGGCTTTTCGACCGGGACCCGGCCCGCGCCGCCGAGGAACTCAACAACCTGAAAACGACTGCCAGCGTCACCTTCCAGAAAGTGCGCGATTTTATCTTCGATCTGCGCCCCATGATGCTGGACGACCTGGGCGTAGTGCCGACGGTGCGCCGTTATATCGATTCCTTCAAGGATAAAAACGATATTGAAGCTCACCTGGAACTCACCGGCGAGGAGCGCCGCTTGCAGACTCACCGCGAGGTGATGCTTTTCCGGGGCATCCAGGAACTGATGGGTCACGCCCGCGATTATGCCAACGCCACCGAAATCACCGTCCGGCTGGATATGACCACCGAACGCATTAAAGTAGATGTGGACGACAACGGGCGCGGCTTCGACGCCGAAGCTGTTTTTATGGCCGGCGACGAGGTGCATCTGGACGCCCGCGCTCAGGGCATCCTTACCTTAAAGGAAAAGTTCGAGCTGGTCAGCGGCAATCTGTCCGTTTCCAGTTCTGAAACCGAAGGCACAACCGTCCACCTGGAACTTCCGGCCAGTGACGACACCATATGAATCTTCAAACCATCGGCCTATTTGACAGCTACCGCCAATTGACTACACTTAAAATTGTGTCTTTACGAATTCTTTGTTGTCTGCCCAGTGACACAACTCGCACGCAGACACCTGAATCCGAACGGAGGAGACCATGCGCGGTCGCTTGCTAATCCTGGTCGGGTTAGTCATTCTGATAGTTGTTATTATCGCCGTTGTGTTTTTGAGTGGTGGTTTACCGGGCCAGCAAACGACTCCCCCTCCTCCGGGAGGTACGGTCGTCCCGCAGGTAACCGCCGGCCCAACCCCGACGCCGATTCGTTTCGTGAACATCGTCGTGGCGCTGCAAAACCTGCCGCGCGGTTATCGTTTCCCCGAAACTATGGCGGAACTCCAGAACGTCGTCAACTACTTCCCCTGGCCGGAGGACGCCGTGCCGTTTAACGCCCTCAAGGAAGCCGACGGCGGGTTGGAAAAAGTGCTGGGCAAAATCGCTCGCACCGATCTGTTCCGCGAACAGCCCCTCCTCTCGAATCTCCTGGTAGAGCAGTTAACCGACATCGCCAACTTCGGCTCGGACGCGGCGGCGGTGCTGCCCTCCGACCGGGTGGCGATTTCTGTCCCCATCAACCGGCAAACCAGCGTCGCCTACGGCATCCGCCCCGGCGACCGCGTGGACGTGATTATCTCCATGCTGTTCGTGGATGTGGACGAAGTTTTCCAGAGCATCTCCCCAAACCGCATCACCCTGTTCAGCATCAAAGATGATGGGACAATTGAATTCATCCAGGGTGTCGAAGGCCGCCCTGAAACAACCAGCCTCGGCCCGGCGGTGATCGGCCCCAGTGAACGGCAGCGCCCGCGTCTGGTGACGCAGCGCACCATCCAGGACGCGCTGGTGGTCTGGGTTGGCGATTTCCCGCTGGTCGGCAGTTATATCGGTGTGCCGCCCACGCCCACCCCCGTCCCCAAAGAGCAGGAAAGCACCGGCTCCGGCACGCCGCCGCCGCCGCCAACACCCGTTCCGGCGCCGGATATTGTCACCCTGGGCGTTTCGCCGCAGTACGCCGTCTTCCTCACCTACGCCATCGAGGCCAAACTGCCGCTCACGCTGGTGCTGCGCTCCGCCACCGACACATCCCGTGTACAAACCGAACCGGTGACGCTGGATTACGTCATGAACGAGTTCCGCATCACTCTGCCCGGTCGGCGCGATTACACCATCGAACCGGCTATCCGCAGCATTCGCCAGCTGCTGGCGGGTGACGAAATCAGCCTGACCGGAACACCATAACCAAAAATTCATAAGAGTCCCCCCGCTTTTGTGGGGGGACTCAATTAATCGGGCGAGGAATTGGTTTATAATACATAGATAGGTGGAGCTATTGGCTCCACTGGTAGTGCCTGCTATCCGTCTTATGCGGAGCGCCGGGGAGGGACATGAATGAATAGACCGGGCAGCCCACAGTCTGAAGGTGATGTGATTACCATCCTTCTGGTAGATGACATCCCGGAAGCGCGCGAAAATATCAAAAAACTCCTGGCCTTTGAACCTGATTTTCGAGTGATTGGCTCGGTCGGTACGGGGCGCGAAGGGGTGGCGATGGCGAAGGAAATGAAGCCGAACATCGTCATCATGGACATCAATATGCCCGATATGGACGGTATTCAGGCTACCTCGCTAATTACCGAATCCGTCCCTACGGCAGCGGTGATTATGATGTCCGTCCAGAACGACCCGGACTATCTGCGGCGCGCGATGCTGGCCGGCGCGCGGAACTTCCTCACCAAACCCATTTCGCCCGACGAACTCTACAACACCATTCGTACCGTTCACGCCCAGCACCGGGTGGTCGCCCAGCGCCTTTCGGCCATGCAGCAGGTCCCGGAGGAATCGCTGCGGAAGGCCGTCCAGGCGGAAGGCACCGAAAACCGTCCCGGCCATGTGATCGTGGTTTACAGCCCGCAGGGCGGCGTCGGCGTAACCACCATCGCTACCAATCTGGCCTCCGGCCTGATGAAAGAAGGTATCCGCGTCCTGCTGGTAGATGCCGACTTGCAGTTCGGCGACATCGGCGTGCTGCTCAACATCCAGTCCCAATCCACGATGGTTGACCTGGTGGATAACATTCATGACCTGGATACCGAGCTTTTTGACAGCATCGTGTTTACCCACGACAGCGGCATGAAAGTGCTGATGGGCCCCGCCCGGCCTGAATATGCCGAGGTGATCGAACAGAATAACCCGACGGCGGTCGCCCAGATGCTGGAAAAAATCAGCGGCAATTATGATTTTATCGTCGTGGATACCAGCCACCAGTTAAACGAAACCGTGCTGTCGCTGTTTGATATTGCCGCCAAAATTGTCCTGGTTGGGATGCCAACCCTGGCCTGCGTGAAAAATGTCCGTTTTGTCCTCGACCTGTTCGACCAGTTGAATTACCCGCCGGACAAAACCTTCCTCATCCTTAACCGCGTTCTGGATGACCGCAACCGCCAGCGTTTCACCATCCCGTCGGAAAAAATCGCCCGGTTTTTGAAACGCCCAATCGAACTGGAAATCCCCTCCGACGAGCTGACCGCCCTGGAAGCGATGAGCAAGGGTATCCCGATCATCGCCCGGCGCGATAAATCCCGCTCGCCGGTGAAAGAGTTAATGTCCCTATCGGATATGTTGTATACCCAACTGGTAGGTCAGGAAGAAGTTGAGGATTTTGACTCGTCAGCCGACAAAGCCCGGCGCAAACCGGGACTCGGTTTGCGGTTGGGTAAAGCCTGAGAGTGATACCGGAGGATAACGAATGTCTTTATTACGTCGTATTGAACGGGGCAGCGGCAGTGGTGGTGATCCGGGTTCGAGTGGCCGTCCCCCCGAAACCCCTGGCCCCGCACCGGAAAGCGAAGAATCGAAGCTGGCGGCGGCGCGGCTGCGCCGTCAGTCCATTGGCGATCCGGTGCGCGCGGGCAAAAGCAACAACTACATGGATTTGAAGGCGCGCGTCCAGAACAAACTGCTTTCCGAACTGGACCAGCACGCGATGGACGTTACGCGCAAGCAAGAAGTGCGCGAGCATATCGAAGAACTGTTTAACGCCATCCTGGCCGACGAGAGTATGGTGCTGGCCCGCAGCGAGCGCCAGAACCTTTTTGAGGCCATCGTTGCCGAAATCCTGGGCTTCGGCCCGCTGGAGCCGCTGCTGGCCGATGAAACCATCACCGAAATCATGGTCAACGGCCCCAAAAACATCTTCATCGAACAAAAAGGGAACATCACGCGCGCCAACGCCACCTTCGAGAGCGATGAACACGTCATGCGGATCATTGATCGCATTGTTGCGCCGCTGGGCCGCCGCATTGACGAAAGCTCGCCCCTGGTGGACGCCCGTCTGCCGGACGGCTCGCGCGTTAACGCCGTCATCCGCCCGATCTCGCTGGTGGGGCCGACCATCACCATCCGTAAATTCTTCAAAAAACCCCTGATGGTGGATGACCTGGTGCGCCTGGGTTCGATGACCAAAGAGATGGCCGAGTTCCTGCGCGCCTGCATTGTCTCGCGGCTCAACATCATCGTGTCCGGCGGCACCGGCTCCGGCAAAACCACGCTGCTTAACGTGCTGTCCAGCTTCATCCCCAACAACGAACGTATCGTCACCATCGAAAACGCCGCCGAGCTTCAGCTTCGCCAGGAACACGTTGTCACCCTGGAGTCGCGCCCGCCCAACATTGAAGGAAAAGGCGCAATCACCATCCAGGACCTGGTAGTGAACGCGCTGCGTATGCGCCCCGACCGCATCGTGGTTGGGGAATGCCGCTCTGGCGAGGCGCTGGACATGCTCCAGGCCATGAACACCGGCCACGATGGTTCGCTGACCACACTGCACGCCAACAGCCCGCGCGATACGCTGGCGCGTCTGGAAGTGATGTGCCTGATGTCCGGCATGGATTTGCCGGTGCGCGCCATCCGCGAGCAGGTCGCCAGCGCCGTTGATATGATCTGCCAGCAGAGCCGCCTGCGCGACGGCTCGCGCAAGATCGAAAAAGTCTCTGAAGTGCAGGGTATGGAAGGTGAAATCATCACCATGTCCGACATCTTCGAGTTCGAACAAACCGGCATCGAGGGCGGCAAAATCATTGGCCGTATTCGCCCAACCGGGCTGCGTCCTAAATTCATTGACCGGATCGAAGCTTCCGGCATTCACCTGCCGCCGGCAGTTTTCGGTATTGGACGTGGTTATTAGTTATAAATTTACAACCCAGCGGCATTGGGAAGCGCGTCATCTTGACGCGCTTTCCATAATCCACATACAATGACAGTAAGTTAATTGAGTTGGAGGGTAGCTGGCGTGCCCGAACAGTTAATTCCCATCATTATTGGTATCGCAGGAATTGCGGCTATTGCCGTTATTGTGATCGGCATAGTGAGCGTCCGCTCGGAAAAAAATCTGGTTGAGGAGCGTTTGGGGCGCTACGAACAGGGTTATCAGTCCTTCCTCGACATCGAAGACGAGGAAGAGGCTCGAATCGAGGATAAACAACAGCGCAAGGCGCTGCAAGCCATTGATAAAGCCATCGCCGAACGCCCCTTCGCCCGCAAATGGAAACAGCAGCTTGCTCGCGCCGACCTAAAGCTGACGGTCGCCGAATACGCGGCGCTGCACGTGGTTTCGATAATCGGCTTTTTCGCCGGCGGTTATTTCGTCCTGTTCCGGGGCGATCTCATCATGTCCATCGTCGCCGGTTTCATCGGCCTGTTTTTCCCGCGTATTTACGTCTCCCGCGCCACCAGCAAACGCCTGCTGCGCTTCGAGCAGCAGCTTCCCGATACACTGGGGCTGTGGGTGAACGCGCTGCGCTCCGGCTTCAGCGTCATGCAGGCGATGGAGGCCATCTCGCGCGATGCGCCCGAACCCACCTCGACCGAATTCAAGCGCGTGGTGCAGGAAGCTCAGCTTGGCATTGACGTGGAAGATGCCCTGGAACACCTGTTAGCCCGCGTGGAAAGCGAAGACCTCGATCTGGTTATCACGGCGGTGAACATCCAGCGCGAGGTCGGCGGCAACCTGGCCGAAATTCTGGAGGTCATCAGCCATACCATCCGGGAGCGCGTCAAACTGAAAGGCGAAATCCGCGTATTAACGTCCCAGGGGCGTATCACGGGCTGGCTCATCAGCGGGCTGCCGATTGCGGTGGCGCTGTTCCTTTCGGTCATCCAGCCCGGTTTTATGAACCCGATGTTTGAAAGTCGTACCTGCGGCTGGCCGATGTTGGGCATCGGCCTGGCCCTGATCGGCCTCGGTATGGCCGCCATCCAGAAGATTGTCAACATCGAGATTTAGCGAAAAGAGGCAGCCGCTATGGAAGGCGTACTGATTATTATCGTATTGCTCGTCATTGCCGGATTAGTTTATGTTGGCCTCCGGGATGATCGCAGCCGCGATCCGCTCCAGGAGCGTTTGGCGCAGTTCGGCGAACGCGAACTGCCGGATTCGCTGGAAGAAATCGAACTTTCGCTGCCCTTTAAAGATCGTATTTTGCTCCCGCTCATGCGTAAGGTAGCCGACCTGGTGGTGAAGTTCACGCCCGAAAAGCAGCTTGAGCAAACCCGCCACCAGATCGAACTCGCCGGCATGTCCGGGTCTATGGAGCCGACCACCTTTTTCGCCATGCGTATCGGCGCGACCATCGGCCTGGGGCTGATGGCCTTTATGGTCTTTTACGTGCTGTCCCCCAAACGCGACCCCAACGCCCTGGCTTATGTCATCGGCGGCGCGGGGCTGGGCTACTTTTTCCCGGTGCTGTGGATTAAAAGCAAAATCAGCAAGCGCCAGGATAACATCATCAAAGCCCTGCCGGACGCGCTCGACCTGCTGACCATCTGCGTCGAGGCCGGGCTGGGCTTCGACCAGGCGATGGGCAAAGTTTACGAAAAATGGGATAACGACCTGGCCGTCGCGTTTGGCCGCGTCCTGCGGGAAATTCAGCTCGGCAAGCTGCGCCGCGAAGCCCTGCGCGATATGTCCGAACGAATGGACGTACCCGACGTAACCGCCTTCACTGCCGCCGTCATCCAGGCCGACCAACTGGGCGTCAGCATGACCAAAATCCTGCGCGTTCAGTCCGACCAGATGCGGGTCAAACGCCGGCAGCGCGCCCAGGAAAAAGCGCACCAGGCGCCGGTGAAGATGATGATCCCGATGGTTCTGCTCATCTTCCCGTCGCTGTGGATTGTGCTGTTGGGGCCGGCTATTGTCTTCCTGCTCCAAAGCGGTACTTTAGGGAAGATTTAACGAACCCTTACGCCGTCCTTCAACTGAAACCGCTTTTTACCACCTGGGATGCCCGATATGCCCGGTCTGTTGCTTTTTTCCTCTTTCCCTTCCGGCCATCCACAAGGCCGGCAGCGTGGTTTTTTTGCGCCCGATTCCAGGTCGCGCCGTCTGGCGGACGCGCTGGTTGACCTCATCTTCCCGCCGCGCTGCGCGGGCTGTGGCCGTGTGGATTGGGGCTGGTGCGCGCGCTGCCAGGCAGACCTGGAACAAACCCCTTATCCGCAGTACGTCCAACCGCTGCCGCCGCTTTCCGGCATGGCCTCCACCGCCGTTCATGAAGGTAAGGTTCAGCAGGCTATCTGGTCGCTCAAATACGAAAACGCGCGCCATATCAGCCAGCCTTTAGGCGACCGGCTGGCCGCCCACCTGGAGCTGCTGGACTGGCCGGTAAGCTGCATCGTGCCGGTGCCGATGCACGTCGAACGGCTGGCACAGCGCGGGTATAATCAGGCGCAGCTTTTGGCGGAACAGGCGGCGCGGTTGGCTACCCTGCCCTGCCGCCCGGATGCGCTGCGCCGCTGGCGTTTTACGCCGTCCCAGGTCGGCCTGGGGCGCGAGGCCCGGCTCGAAAATGTTAAGGACGCTTTTGAGGCTAGCCCGGCGCTCGCTGACGGCCAGATTGTGCTGCTGGTGGACGACGTATACACCACCGGCGCAACCCTCAGCGCCTGCGCCGCCGCCCTGCTCGATGCCGGCGCTGCCGCCGTTTACGGCTTAACCGTATCGGCAGCCCGTCACTGACCCTATTTTTTACAGAAGGAGCATAAGCATGGACGTAACCATTCACAGCAACAACATCCGAATGACCGATGCTCTTGAAGCCTATACACGCAAAAAACTGGATAAGCTGGATCGTTATCTTCCCAACATTACCAGAATTGAGATTGATCTGTCGCAGCAGCGCAGCCGCCGGGGAGAAGACCTGGCGATTGCCCAGATCACTATCCGCCACAAACGCGGCGCTATCCTGCGCGCCGAGGAGCGCGTCCCCGGCGATATTCAGACCGCCATTAACGCGGCAGTGGATAATATGTACCGCCGCATCCAGCGTTTTAAGGGCAAACGCCAGCGCAAAGGCCGCGAACGTTTTACCGCCACGCTGGAAGAACTGAGCGTAGCGGAAGCCATCCCGGATGTGGAAGAATTTGTCGAGGAAGAAATCCCTGTCGAAGCGCCGGCGGCAGAAGCCGCGCCCACGATCGGCATCGTTCGCCGCAAGGCCATCTCTGTGACGGCCATGACCGAAGCCGAGGCCATCGAACAGATGGAACTGCTGGGCCACACCTTTTTCGTCTTTTTCAACGACGGCACCGGCGGCGTGAACGTCCTGTACAAACGTTCATCAGGAGGTTACGGCGTCCTCGTGCCGCAGGTGGAGTAACGTCCTGAAATCCGTTTTATGTGGGGGGCGCGGGGCGCTGCGCCCCCCATAACGCCTGTAGAAGCCGGTACTTACGCCATTCGTTCCAGGCCATCAGCAGACTCAGGCGGAGGCCGTGCAGCCCATCTCGCCAGCCTTTTAGCGTTACGAAGCGCCACCAGAACTGCCGCCAGGGCTGCAAAATGTAGTTGTGCGGTTTGGGGCGAATGCCCTGCTCGTATAGGATGCGCGAGTCGTAGGCCGCGTACCGGCGCTGTTTTTCGATAAACTGCGCCACGTCCCGGTAGTTGAAATGCACCAGATGGTTCTGGAGCGTGCCTTCTGCTTCGTCCAGCAGCACCAGTTCATGCACCTGCCGCGCCGGGTCATAATGCGCTGCGCCCACCCGCAGCAGCCGCGTCTGGTAATCGGGATACCAGCCCGCGCCCAACGTCAGCCTGCCGAAGATATAGTTGTAACGCGGGATGCGCCACCCGGCATAACCCGGCTTTTGGATGGCCTCCCGCGCTTCCGCCGCCAGCTCCGGCGTCACCCGCTCGTCGGCATCCACGAACAGCACCCAGTCCGCCCGCCCGGCAGCAGCCTCCAGCGCCGCGTTGCGCTGCCCGGCGTAATTATCAAAACGGCGCCGAATCACCTCCGCGCCGGCGGCTTCGGCCAGTCGCGGCGTATCATCATCGCTGTAGGAATCGAACACAATCACATGATCGGCAAACCGCGCGCTTTCGATGCAGTCCGCAATGTGCGCGGCTTCATTTTTCGTCAAGATGATAACAAACAGCGTGGTCATGGCCTGCGCGCCAGTTCATAAACCGTCCGGTAAGCTTGCAGCAGCGGCTCTGCCCCATCCCGGCGCGCCTGTTCCAGGCGGCGGCGCATCCCTGCCTGCACCATCAACCGTGCGGCGTGGTACTTCCAGGCCGGGTAATGTTTGCGGAACAATCGCAGGCGGCTCATCCACAGGTTGATGATGCTCTGCGGGCGCGCCTGCCCGGTACTCTGCCCGGCCAGATGTACGACCCGCGCCGCCGGGACGCACAACACCCGCCAGCCGGCTTTGTGGATGCGCCAGGCCCAGTCTATTTCTTCACAATACATAAAAAACTGCTCGTCGAACAACCCTGTCTGCTGGATGACCTCGCGCCGCAGCATCATTGTCGCCCCCAGGGGGAAATCTACGGGGAACGGCTGGCCGCCCTCATACCGCGCGCGCGGGTAGCGCCCGTTAAACTCGCCTTCGATCAAGCGCCCCGGCGTGGGGAAAAACTCCACCCATAACTGCCGCAGCCCCGGAAAATGAAAGGCGCTGTGCTGGAAGCTGCCGTCTTCATAACTCAGCCGCGCGCCCACCAATCCCACGTCCGCTTGTGCCATCAGCGCCTTGTACAGCGCCCATGTTGCCCCCGGATACGTTATGGTGTCGGGGTTGAGCAGGTACACCGCCTTCGGCAAATGGGCGGTGTCCGGCCTGCCAAAACCGATCTCGCGCAGCGCCAGGTTATTTGCCCGGCCAAAACCCAGGTTTTCGGCGCTGGCGAACACCCTCACCTGCGGGAAGGCCGCCCGCACCGCCTCGGCGCTGCCGTCCGACGAGGCGCTGTCCACCACGTACACGTCCGCCGCCAGGCCGCTGCTGTCCAGGTCGGCGAGCAGGCTTTCCAGCGCCGCCAGCGCCAGATCGCGCACGTTCCAGGTAACGATGATAACCGCCAGGTCCGCCATTAACTGCCCAACTGTGCGAAGTCCAGGCCGGTGCTGTTCATAAAATCCGCCAGATCGGCAAAATCATCCGCCGTGACCGGCACGAGCGCGCTCTGCGCCAGCAGCGCCCGCAGTTTGAACGCCTCGGTATTATCTTCGGACATGGCTTGCAGGGTTTCCGTCAGCGCCAGCCGCACCCCCAGGGGGATTTCGTCCGGCATGACCAGCACGCCGTAGGGGAAAGTAATCGTCGTCGCCAGGGTCGTGATCGCCTCGGCGGTTTCGCCCAGCGCACCGGCGTATTCTTCCAGCGCGCTTTCGGGGATGCCCGCTGCATCACAGTCGCCGTCCGCCACCGCCCGGATTAATTCCGGCACGTCGTCATAGTCCACCACCGCTTCCGGGGCGCTCACCGGGTCAAGGCCGCTGGTGCGCATCACCAGCGACGGCGCAAGCCAGGAATAAAAGTCATCGTAACCCAGGCGACAGAACGTCTGCCCGTTCAGGCCGCGCACGTCACGAATGCTGCTGTCCTGCGCCACGATGATGAGACCGGCCTCGCCGGAACGGGCGTTCTGCCGCGTCCCCTGTTCGATCTGCAAAACCGGCAGGCCGCAGTTCTGCGCCCTGGCCGCCATGTAGGTCGGCGCGTTCAGCCAGGCCGCCGACACCTGCCCGCCGGCAGAATCGCACAGCGCCGCCAGCGCCTCTGCATAACGTTCGACCACCTCCACCTGCACGGCCAAACCCGACCGCTCCAGGATGGCGGCTTCCACATCGGCAGCAGCGTTTCGGGCGTCCGCCGCCGGCCCCCTGGGGCGCACGACCAGGCGAATCGGATTGCCTTCAGCGCCCGCAGGAATGAGCGTCGGCACTGCCGGCAGCGGTGTCGAAAGCGGCGTCGGCGTCAGCGGGACCGACGCAGCAGGTAAATTCTGCGCCGTTTCTTGGCGGCAGGCCGCCAACACCAGCAAACCTATGATTACCAGGACGAGTCGGGTATAGTTTGATTTGCTCACATCACAGTCCATATCCCGCAGTCAGGCGTTTGTTAAGCAGGGTGAACGAGTGGTTCGCCACTTTTTAATTATACTTCACCCGCGCTCAATCAAGACCCGCCGGAAACCGAAGGGGACGGGTCAATCAGTTCCACATCGCGCGCCCCTACCCGCGAGTTGCGGTCGCTCACTTCCACGTCCTCATGAATCAGCCCCGCCCAGCACTTCTGCGGGTTGCGGCCCTCGACCAGTTCGGTCATCCGCACCGCGCCCCACACGACGGCCTGCTGGCCGGGCGGCAGATAATAATAGGTGTTTCCGGTTTCCTCATCCGCCACCATCAGCAGATCATCCGGCGCGCCCACCGCCCAGCGCCAGGGATAATCGCGCGTGGCCGTATCGCAGTCAAGACCCACCCGCCACGCCCCGGACTCGTCGAACCAGCCCAGCGAAGCAGCTACCTGCGTCTGTTCGTAAACCGTGCCGGGCGGCGGCCCGCTGGTGCGGATCGGCACGTCGCCGTAGTTTTCGACCGTCAGCTTAAAAACCAGCAGATCGCCCAACGGGACATTCACCGCCAGAAAACTCAAATCCTGCGGGTCATCCGGCGGCGCAACCAGCATTCGATTGCCCCCAAAGTAACTTTCATCATACGGCGCGCGGACGAACACCACGTCCACGCCGATCGGCTGCGGCACGATTTCCGCCTGCGGGTCGCCGCCGTCCTGAATGGTCAGGCTGCCGGTTCGCCGCACGCGCTGGCCTTCGGCGTCCTCCGCCACCACCACCACGCTGTAAAGGCCATCCGGCGGCGGGTCGGCCCCCAGGTCAACCCCGCCGTCATAATCAAAATCGTGCCGCCCCGGCTCGCCCGGTTTGCGCCCTTCCTGCCGCTCCTGCAAAAAAATTCGCAGGCCATCCTCATTTTCCAGATAAGCGGTGATCTGCGCCGCTTTCGCCAGATAAACGTTAATCCGCGCCCGGTCGCCGATGCCGTCCTGGTTGGGCGTAAAAACCTCCGGCGACACGCCGAAAGTAACCAGTTCCGGCAGGCTGGTGGAAGCGTCCGTCACCGCCAGCATCCCGGTGCGTTCGATGGTTTCGCCCCCATCGGCGGCAGATGCCGTCAGCCGCCAGGTATAGCGCCCATCGCGCAGCAAACGGCGCTCCACCTCACCCTGAATGGTTTCGCCCGGCAGAATATACCCATCCACCACGCCGCTGAATTCGACCTGATAATCCCCTTCGGCGCGTTGTTCGCCGCTGCGGAAGGTGAACACCTGGCCGTTTTCGCCCTCAAACACCAGCGAAACCCGCGCATTACGCGACAGGCTGTAGGAAAACACCGTCACATCGTCGCTGCCATCGGCGTTTGGGGTGATCGTCTCCAGCGAAAACTCGGCCTGCATGACGAGCGGCAAATCGGGCCGCAGCAGCGCCTGACCGGCGACCAGCACCACGCCCAAAACCACGAGGGCGGCGGCCCCGGTAAGCCAGATCGAAAGTCGCATATTGTCAATCTCCTGCTTCATCCAGTGGCTTCGGCTCAGGCAGCCGTCGCCGTGTGTTAGTCTAACGTAGAACCCCCCCGCCGCCAACCGCCGGTTTACCGATGCTTTACGCAGCCTGAAGTCTGCGGTAAACTGGTTCATCTTAAGATTGGCGTTTTTCACACCAGCATGGCAACAGGTATCAAGGATTTTTTCAAAATTCAGGACGCAGTACCCGACGCGAACGGACTGATCGAACGCCCGTTGATACCGCTGCGCGGCCTGGTGGTTTTCCCCAACGCCGTTATGCCGATTGACGTGCCGACCCCACCGGTTTTATCGGCCATTCAGATCGCCCTGCTTAAAAAACAGACCGTGATCGGCGCGGCGCTGCGCGGCCCTGCGCCGTCGTTAATCACGCTGGATGACCTGCATCCCATCGGCACGGAAATGGCCGTCGGACACCTGATGCGTCTGCCGGACGACCGCCGCAACGCTCTGGTGCAGGGGCGGCGGCGCGTCCAGATTGTCGAAATCGTCCAGTCGGCGCTCTACCCGATTGTCCGCGCCAGACTCCTAGACGAAATAAGCGCCCCCCTGGACGAAACACAAGGCATCATGCAGGCCGTCCTGGAGCGTTTCCAGCGGGCTGCCGAGTTTAACTCATCCATTTCCGAAGATGTGCTGGCCTACGCCCTTGATCTGGCAAACCCCGGCGCGCTGGCCGACCTGGTGGCCGCCACCCTCACTCTGCCCTTTGATGAACGCCTGCGCCTGCTGGAAACACCCGACGAAAACCAGCGCCTCCAGCACATCGCCGACCTGCTGGGGCAGGAACTCCAGATGCTGGAACTGAAGGATGAAATCAGCAGCCAGGTTCAGCAGGAAATGGATCGCAGCCAGCGCGAAGTTTACCTGCGCGAGCAGATGCGAATCATCCAGACCGAACTGGGCGAGCAGGACTTTTTCCAGCAGGAAATCAACGAAGTCCGCGAGTTAATCCTGAAGGCCGAACTGCCGCCGGAAATTCACGACAAGGCCACCAGGGAGCTTTCGCGGCTGATGATGATGCCGCCGATGGCGCCTGAAGTCGGCATGATCCGCACGTACATTGACTGGTTAACGGCTATTCCCTGGGCTAAACAGAGCGAGGATAACCTGAACCTGGCAAACGCGGAACGTATCCTCAATGCCGACCACTACGGCCTGCCCAAAGTCAAAGAGCGGATTCTGGAATATATCGCCGTCCGCAAGCTGGCGGGCAGCAGGATGAAAAGCCCCATCCTGTGTTTCGTCGGCCCACCCGGCGTCGGCAAAACGTCGCTGGGGCGCAGCATCGCCAGGGCGCTGGGGCGCGAGTTCGTGCGCGTCAGCCTGGGCGGCGTGCGCGACGAGGCAGAAATTCGCGGCCACCGGCGCACCTACATCGGCGCGCTGCCGGGACGCATCATCCAGACCATGCGCCGCGCCGGGACGATCAACCCCGTTTTTGTCCTGGACGAAGTGGACAAACTCGGCATGGATTTTCGCGGCGACCCGTCCAGCGCCCTGCTGGAAGTGCTTGACCCGGAGCAGAACCATGCTTATTCCGACCATTATCTGGAAGTCCCCTACGACCTGTCGAAGGTGCTGTTCATCACCACCGCCAACGATCTCGACCCGCTGCCGCCGGCGCTGCTCGACCGCCTAGAAGTCATCGAGTTTTCCGGCTATACAGAAGAAGAAAAAATCGCCATCGCGCGCCATTTTCTGCTGCCCAACCAGATGGAAGCGCACGGCCTGGCCGGGACAAAACTCACCTTTGAAACCCGCGCCCTGCAAGAGATCATCCGCAGCTACACCTACGAGGGCGGCGTCCGCAATCTGAACCGCGAGATCGCCAATATCGCGCGCAAGGTGGCGCGCCGCGTGGCCGAAAACAAACCCATTCCCCGGCGCATCACTGCCGCCCGGCTGATGGATTACCTGGGGCCGCCGATTTACACCCACCAGTTTGCCAACCAGGAAGATGCCGTCGGCCTGGCGACCGGGCTAGTCTGGTCTTACGACGGCGGCGACATTTCCGTAATCGAAGTCGCCATCCTTCCCGGCAAGGGCAACCTCACCCTCACCGGTCAGCTTGGAGAGGTCATGCAGGAGTCGGCGCAGACGGCGCTCAGCTACGTGCGCTCCAGGGCGTCCGATTTTGATCTGCCGCATGACGATTTTGAAAATTACGACGTACACGTGCATCTGCCGGAGGGCGCAGTGCCAAAAGATGGCCCCTCCGCCGGCATCACCCTGGCAGCAGCAATTCTATCGGCCTTTACCGAATGTAAAATTCGCAGCAGTTTCGCCATGACCGGCGAAATCACCCTGCGCGGCAAGGTGCTGCCGGTTGGCGGCATCAAAGAAAAGGTGCTGGCTGCCCGGCGCGCGCACATCCCCAATGTCATCCTGTCGTCCCAGAACAAAAAAGACCTGGTGGACATCCCGCCGGAGGCGCTTAAAGACCTGACATTCTACTTTGTAGATGACATGCAGCAGGTGCTTGACCGGGTGCTGCTGCCACCGCCGCCGGAAGGTCGCCGGCGCGACGCCGAACGGCAGGAAAACGAAAAATCGGAGGAGGCGCTTGAAGCCGCCGGCGAACCATGAACGACGCCGATGATCTGACCAACTGGCTCCGCAGCGGGCGCAGCGCCGAATTGGACTGGTTAGACGCTCAAACCCCGGTCGAAACGCTGGCCGCCCACCTGGCGGCGATGGCGAACAGCCGGGGCGGTACGCTGCTGCTGGGCATCGGTGCGGGTGAGACGGTTTCCGGCGTGGACGATGCGGCAGATACCCTCGACCGGCTGCTTCAGGCGGCGCTTTCGCTGGACCCGCCGCTGATAATCCCCCTGCCGGAAAAACGCAGCGCCGGGGACAAAACCGTCCTGGTCGTCCGCGTGCCGCCGGGGATGCCCCACATTTACGCCGCCGGTGGGCGCTACCTGCGCCGCCAGGAAGCCGCCAATGCCCCCATTTCATCCCGCGAGCTGCGGCTGCTCATCATGCAGCGCGCCGAAACCAGCTTTGAAACCGAAGTCGCGCGCGGGGCCGGCCTGGGTGATATTGACTGGAACAAGGCCAAAATGTACGTGGCCGGGTTAAGCGGCATGGGCGAAACCAGCGTCGAAAAAGTCCTCCTCAAACGCGGCTGTCTGGTCGAACACGACGGCGTGCTGCGCCCTACCCATGCCGGCATTCTGCTTTTTGGCAAAGACCCGCAGCGGCATCTTCGCGGCGCGGACATCACCGCCGCGCGTTTCGCCGGCGACACCATGAGCGACCGTTTCAGCCGCCAGGACATCCTCGGCACGCTGCCCGATCAAATCCGCCGGGCGGAGATGTTTTTGATTGACCACCTCCGCAAGGGCGTTCAACTGGGCCAGACGATGGCGCGCGACGAACAGTTCGAGTACCCGCTGGAAGCGGCGCGCGAGCTGGTGGTGAACGCCGTCGCCCACCGTGATTATCAGATCAGCGGTGACGGCATTCGCCTGTTCCTGTTCAGCAACCGGATGGAAGTCATCAGCCCCGGCGCGCTGCCCGGCCCCGTCACCATTGATAACATCAAAGACGAGCGTTTTTCGCGCAATCCCGTCATTGTGCAGGTGCTTTCCGACATGGGTTTCATCGAACGGCTGGGTTACGGCGTTGACCGCGTGATTGACCTGATGCGGCAGAAGCAGCTCCGCGCGCCCCAGTTCGAGGAACGCGCCGGCACTTTCCGCGTCGCGCTTTACAACGAGCCGGTGCCGACTGCCCTGGAAACCCCGCCGCCCGCACCGGCCATTACCTTCAAAGGCACTTACCAGGGCTTAGAAATCAACCCGCGCCAGGAAATCGCGCTGGTTTACCTGCACGAAAACGCCCGCATCACCAACAGCGACCTGCAAAACCTCTGCCCGGATGTTCACCCGGAGACGATTCGCCGCGACCTGGCCGATCTGGTCGCCAAAAATATCCTGCGTAAGATGGGGCAGAAACGCGGCTCGTATTACGTCCTTCAACAGACGGTGGCGGAGGAAACCTGATATGGCGCGCTGGTTGGTACTGCTCGTTTTGCTTCTGGCCGGCTGCAATCTTTCACAGCAGCCGGCAACTCCCCAGGCACTTCCCACCCTGGATACGCGCCTCTCGTGCGAACAGATCGTCAATGTGGCGGTCGAAACCGCCGGCTCGGCCTGCAATACCCTGGGACGCAACCAGGTCTGCTACGGCCACCGGCTGGTGCAGGTGGAGTTCCAGGAGGCCGCCGGGGCCGCTTTCGGCGCGCCGGGCGACATCGCCGACCTGCTGGCGGTGCGGCAGATCAGCGCCTCGGCCTTCGACTCAACCCAGGTCGCCTGGGGCATCGCGCTGGTGAAGGCGCAGGCTAATATCCCGGACACGCTGCCGGGGCAGAACGTCACCTTTTTGCTGTTCGGCGAGACTGCACTGGACGCCCTCGCGCCCCGGCTGACGGCGGTGCGCCTGGAAACCCGCCCCGGCCCAACCTCCTGCGTCGAAGCGCCATCGGCCATGCTGGTGCAAACGCCCGCCGGGACGCAGGTCACGCTCACGCTCAACGGCGCGACACTCACGCTTGGCTCGACGCTTTATCTGACGGCAGCCCGCAGCGACCAGCTTATCGTCGCCACCATCGAGGGTTCAGCAGTCGTCAGCGCCTTTAATACCACCCGCGTGGTGCTGCCCGGCGCGCTGGTTCGGCTGCCGCTTGGCGGGGCCTCGGAGCTGGAAGTCACCGGGCCGCCATCCGAACCGGAGCCGTTCGACGCCGAAGCCATCCGCCGCGCGCCGCTTTCGCTGCTGGATGCCCCCGTGACCATCCCGCCGCCGATCAGCGCCACCTCGCCGTCGCGCCTGCTGGCGACCGAAACGCTCGGCGTACCGTTCAGCCCACAGCTCCCAACCGCTGCGCCCTGCCTGCCGCGCGCCGACTGGACGGCCACCTACACCATCCAGCGCGGCGATACGCTGTTCAGCATCGCCCGGCTTTTTAATATTCCGGTCGCCGAACTCCAGCAGGCCAACTGCATCGCCAATCCCAATCTGATCCAGGCCGGGCAGGTGCTGCGCGTGCCGTTTGCCCTGGGGCAGCCAACCCTGCCGCCGACGTTCACGCCCTTCCCAACGCTGACGCTTACGCCGTTCCCGACGTTCACGCCCGCGCCGACCCATACACCGCTGCCGTTCGATAATGATAACCGGGACGACGATAAACCTATCGTAACCGACGAGCCGATTCGTTAAATCCGGCGGCTGATCGTCGGTTTCCCGTTCGGTTAACGCCGGTTAATCGCGGTATGCTCGCCGGTTGATCCGATAACATCAGGATGTAATGTTATGCGTCGTTTGTATTTTTTATTCCTGCTCGTGGCGGCCTCCTGCCAGGCTTTAACGGCTCCATCGCCCACGCCGACGGCGACGCCGACCGAAACGCCCACCATCACGCCGACCGCTTCGCATACACCCATGCCGACGCCCGAACCGCCCACGCCGACGGCGACGACCACCCCGACGCAGACGCCCACCCCCACCATCACGCCGACCCCGACGCTGACGCCCACGCCGTCCATCACGCCTTTACCAGCAGCCGGCTTCGTCTTTGATAACTGGGCATTGGTCAACCTGCCGCCGGATGTCCTGACGCTGCTGGAAAACCCGGTTATCGCCTTCATCAACACCAACGACCGGGACGGCGTTGGCGATGCGCGCACTCCACAGCCGGCCACCAATATCCAGACCTTGTATTTCGTGCCGCCGACCAACTCCGCCGGGCGTATTGCCATCCAGCAGATGGCCGCTTCGACCGGACGGCAGGTTTATCTGGCGCCCAATGGCCGCGCGGTGGCCTATTTTGTGGAGGGGACGAACGCCCAGTCCACCGGCCTGTATGTGCTGGATGTTGAAAGCGGCATCAGCGGGCGCATCCTGCCGCTGCCGTCGCTGGTGCAGCGCGGCAAGGTCAGCGAGCCGGTCTGGTCGCCGGATGGCGCGCGGCTGGCGATTGCCCTGGCGACCGGCTACAGCATGGACATCTTTGCCATCGGGCGTGACGGCACTAACCCGACCAACCTGACCGCCGGCGGCGCTTACGATTTCTGGCCGGCCTGGTCGCCCGATGGCCGCTATCTGCTGTTCGTCTCCGACCGCGCCCGCTGCCCAAGCTGGATTCCCGGTGACCCCGACGCCTGCGACGCGCTGACAACCCCGCCGCCCAACGGCGGTAATCCGTTTGTTCTGAACGTGGATACCGGCCAGGTTACGCAGGTATCCGACCAGTGGGTGACCGAGCCGCCCCGCTGGCTGAACAACCGCCAGATTACTTTCGCCAGCGGCGACCCCACCCTGGGCGAACCGGAGCGCACACTCTGGATAGCCGACATCGTGACCACCCAGGCGCGCCAGGTTCGGCTGGCCGACGGCTCCGACAGCCCAATTCGTCTCTCCGAATCCTGGACGGCAGACGGCAGCGCCGTCGTGTACCAGAGCGCCGGCGATACCATCGAGATCATCGCCGTCAGCGTCAACGGCACGCTGCTGGGCCGCACCAGCGAACTGACTTTTGCCCGTTTTGGCATGGCTGCCGACTGGTCACCGGACGGGTCGCGCCTTGCTATCGGCGGCGCGGGCGGCCAGTGTCCGAACGGCATTGCCGTTTTCGACCGCCAGATTGCTTTCGTCGGGCGGCGGCTGCCCCCGCCCAGCATGTGCGAGCCGGTTTATTCGCCCGACGGCGTTTTTCTGGCTTTTACCGGCGTTGTCCCCAACGTGGATGGGCGCGTGGATGTTTATGTCGCCAACCCCAATGGGGCCAGCGCCGTCAACCTCACCGGCAGCCTGCGCGGCACGATCACGCTGCTTGGCTGGGTGGGCGGATGATGGTATAAACCGGGGATGATAAGCTGCTAGAGAGGAAGGGAATGCGCCCGGTGTCAACAGATGCCCAGCAGAAGAACGAAACCCTCAAAAATATCATCAAACGCGCGACAATTGACACGCGCTATACCTATCGCGCCGATGATCTGATCGAAGACAAAATCCGCTTTATGGCAGCCAGCTGCCAGGCAGTATTGGACGTGGGCAAATCATCTCGCCAACGTTACAGCTACTTTAAACCCGGCCAGATCAAAACATTAGACATCAACCAGTACGATGATTACCCCGACATCGTAGATGACTTGTGCGATCTGCGCTGTGTTACGCCGGGTTCTTTCGATGGCATCATCTGCATGGCCGTCCTAGAGCATGTTTACAACCCCCAGCAGGCGGTCAAAAACCTCTACAGTCTGCTCAAACCCGGTGGGTACTGTCTGGCCTATGTGCCGTTTTTATACCGCTATCACGCCCCGCATGACCTGTACTACCAAGACTATTTTCGTTATACCCGCGATGGAATCGCCTACCTGTTCCAAGATTTTTCCGAAGTCACGCTCTATCCATGCCGGGGGCGCTACTCCACCATGTTTAACTTGATGGATTTCTGGAAATATCGTGTCGAAAAAATCTTTCGCCAGACCTTGAACAGAACGATTGACCGCATCGGGGGTTTACTTCCAAAGAGCTACCCGCCCGAATTGCAGGCTTCGGGGTATCATATCTGGGCGGTAAAGTGACTGTTGATTTTTACCCTACACAGGAGTCGTAAAGTTATGTCTCAATTGCAGGATCGGACAGCCGTCATCACCGGCGCAAGCCGGGGTATCGGGCGCGCAATCGCCCTGGAACTTTCCCGGCGCGGCGCGACCATCGTCATCAACTACCGCGACGCAAACAATCTCTCGGACGCGCAGGCCGTCCTCGATACCCTTACGTCCGCCGGGGGCAAAGCCATTATTGTTGAAGCCGATGTTAGCACCGAAGACGGCGCGAACGCCCTCATTAAAAGCGCGCTGGACGCTTTCGACAAAATAGACATCCTGGTGAACAACGCGGGCATCACCCGCGATAACCTGATTATGATGATGAAGCCGGAGGATTTCGACCTGGTGATGAGCGTCAACCTCCGCAGCACGTGGCTGTGTTCGCGGGCCGCCGTCCGCAGCATGATGCGTAAACGCTACGGGCGCATCGTCAATATCGCCAGCGTCAGCGGCGTGGTCGGCCAGGCCGGGCAAACCAATTACAGCGCCAGCAAGGCCGGCATCATCGGTTTCACCAAAGCCCTTGCCCGCGAAGTCGCCTCGCGTAATATCACCGTCAACGCCGTCGCGCCCGGTTTTGTGCTGACCGACCTGACCAAAGACCTGCCGGAAGAACTGACCTCGCAGTTAAACCAGATCATCCCCCTGGGGCGCTGGGGTACGGTCGAGGACATCGCCCATGCGGTGGCCTTCCTGGCCGCCGACGAATCCGCTTATATCACCGGCCACGTCCTCAACGTGGACGGCGGCATGGCGATGTAGCCGGAGCAGCCAGGAGGCAGCCTTATGAGTACCATTTTCTCGAAAATCATCGCCCGCGAAATCCCCGCCGAGATCGTTTACCAGGACGATCAGGTGACGGCCTTCAAGGATATTCACCCCATCGCCCCGGCGCATATCCTGATCGTCCCGAACAGGGAAATCGCCACCGTAAACGACGTGACGCCGGAAGACGAGCAAATGCTCGGCCATATGTTTACGGTCGCTAAAGAGATCGCTCAACAGATGGGCATCACCGAAAGCGGCTATCGCCTGCTGATTAACTGCAACCAGGATGCCGGGCAGGAAGTTTTTCATCTGCATATGCACCTGCTCGGCGGGCGCAAACTGGGGCCGATGCTGGCACGCCAGGACTGACGTTTGAGGGGCTGTCGCCACGACAGCCCCCTTTGTTCGCCTCTTCTGACTCCCGCCTGCGGACTGACGACTGCCCTACGGCGTCGCTTCCGCTGTCGCCTCGACCGCCGCTTCGGTGGTTTCGGCATCCGGCGCTGCTGCCTCGGCTGTCGCTTCAACAGTGGCCTCAGTCGTCACTTCGGCGGTGGCTTCCACCTGCGGCTGAACCGGCCCGGCATTGGCGAGTTCCTGGTCAATGGCGTTGGTCACGCTGGTCACGTCCCCGGTGACGATGATGCCGTTAACCGTGACCGTCGGCGTGCCGCTGAATCCCGGCAGGTTGCGGGCGGCGTTGGTAGCCGCGCGCAGGATATTGGCCGGCAGTTCGCTGCCCATGCATTGATCCCACGCCCCGCGATCTATCCCCAGGCCATCAATGCCGGTTTCGATACGGTTGTTAGAAAACGCCTGGTTGCCATACAGTCCCTGCCACTGGAACAGCGCGTCGTGCATTTCCCAGAATTTATCCTGCTCGCCGGCGCAAACAGCCGACCGCGCCGCGCCTTCGCCATTGGCGATGCCGCCCGTGCCGTAGAGCGGCACATAGGTGAACTGCACCTCACCGGCGCGCACCCGTTCCAGAATGGCCGGCACGACCGTTTCATGAAACGTGCGGCAGTGCGGGCAGTCAAAACTCGAATATTCGATTACCTGCACCGGCGCGCTTGCTTCACCCAACACCGGGAAACCGTCCTCATTCTGGCTGCGCGTCAGACCTTCGTACCGCGCGGCTGATTCTTCGGGGATGGGCGCTTCGGCGGGCTGGTTTGCCAGGATCAGCGCCAGCGCGGCCACCACCACGACGGCCACCACCCCCACCACCGCCGTGATCTGCTGCCGGCGCTGGCGTTCGCGTTCGCGTTCTTTACGGCGTTCCACCGTTCGACTGCGGCTCATAGGCTTTAGACTCCTCTCTAGGCATGTGTTTTTCAGTGGCACAATAGTCTACAGCGCAGCGACCAAACCGCAAACCCCCGACCGGATAAACGCCTGATGAGAGTTCGCCCCGTCTGGCAATAAACACCATTTCAGGTAGAATAAAATCATTCACCGGCCACCGTTGGCAACCTTAACAGGCATTTCTGGCGTAAGCGATCTTTCGGATACGTGATGGTACTCCGTTATCACGAGCAAAGGATAAAACGATGAGTAAAACCCTGGACAGCTTTGGAACGCGCGGCACGTTCGATACCGGCAGTGGTCAGGCAGTCATCTACCGCCTGAACCGGCTGGCGGCACAGGGCATCGGCCACATCGAACGCCTGCCCTTCAGCATCAGAATTCTACTGGAAAACGCCCTCCGCAGCCTGGATAACTTCCAGGTGGACGAGGCAGCCGTCACCCATATCGCCGCCTGGAACGCCGCCGCGCCGCAGCAGGTGGAAATCCCCTTCAAGCCCGCCCGCGTCATCCTTCAGGACTTCACCGGCGTGCCATGCGTGGTAGACCTGGCCGCTATGCGAAGCGCGATGGTTCGCATGGGCGGCGACCCGCAGAAGATCAACCCCATCATCCCGGTTGATCTGGTGATTGACCACTCCGTCCAGGTGGACAGTTTCGCTCTGCGGGAGGCGCTTCGCATCAACGCCGAATACGAATTTAAACGCAACCGCGAACGGTATGAATTTCTCCACTGGGGGCAGAACGCCTTTGATAATTTCCGGGTTGTGCCGCCGGCAACCGGCATCGTGCATCAGGTCAACTTGGAATTTCTGGCGAAAGTCGTCCAGACCGGCAGCGAGGACGGCCAGCCTGTCGCCTACCCCGATACGTTGGTCGGCACCGACAGCCACACCACCATGATTAACGGCCTGGGCGTGTTAGGTTGGGGCGTCGGCGGCATTGAGGCCGAAGCCGCCATGCTCGGCCAGCCGATTTATATGCTCATGCCGGAGGTTATCGGCTTCAAACTGACCGGCCAGCTCCGCGAGGGCGCGACCGCTACCGATCTGGTGCTGGTTGTCACCCAGATGCTCCGCAAAAAAGGCGTGGTGGACAAATTCGTGGAGTTTTACGGCCCCGGCCTCAGCCGGCTTTCGCTGCCCGACCGCGCTACCATCGCCAACATGGCCCCCGAATACGGCGCGACGATGGGTTTCTTCCCGGTGGATGATGAAACGCTCAGCTACCTGCGCCGCACCGGGCGCGATGAAAGCCTCATCCAACTGGTCGAGCGGTATACCAAAGAGCAGGGACTCTTCCGCACCGATGCCACGCCCGACCCGGAATTCACCGATACGCTGGAACTCGATCTGGCATCGGTCGAACCGAGTATGGCCGGGCCAAAACGCCCGCAGGATCGCATCCTGCTGCGTGATATGAAAGCCGGCTTTGAAAAGGCGCTGCGCGCGCCGGTCAACGAGCGCGGTTTCGCCCTGGATGAATCCCGCCTTAACCGCACCGTCACCGTTCGGGACAACGGCCACAGCGCCGAAGTCGGTCATGGCGTGGTCGTCATCGCCGCCATCACGAGCTGCACCAATACCAGCAATCCCTCGGTCATGGTGGGCGCAGGGCTGCTGGCGAAAAAAGCCGTCGAAAAAGGGCTGACGCGCAAGCCATATGTCAAAACCACTCTGGCGCCCGGTTCGCGCGTCGTCACCGAGTATCTCGATAAAGCCGGGCTGACGCCCTATCTCGAACAGCTTGGTTTTTACACCGTCGGTTACGGCTGCACCACCTGCATCGGCAACAGCGGGCCGCTGCCCGGCCAGGTGGCCGCCGCCGTCCAGGAAGGCGACCTGGTGGCTGCCGCTGTCCTCAGCGGCAACCGCAACTTTGAAGGCCGCATCAACCCGCTGGTGAAAGCCAACTATCTGGCATCCCCGCCGCTGGTGGTGGCTTATGCCCTGGCCGGTACGGTGGACATCAACCTGGACACCGAACCACTCGGTTATGGCGCGGACGGCCAGCCGGTTTACCTGCGCGACATCTGGCCCAGCCAGCAGGAAATTTTCGACACCGTTCAGCAGGCCATCTCGCCTGACCTGTTCAACAAACAGTACGGCAATGTCTACACCGGCAACGAAACCTGGAACGCCATCCCCAGCACCGACGAGGCCGTTTACAACTGGGATGATAGCAGCACTTACGTCCAGGAGCCGCCCTTTTTCGTCAATCTGTCGCTTGAGCCACAGCCGATTCAGCCCATCAGCGGCGCGTTCGCCCTGGCGCTCCTGGGCGACTCGGTGACGACCGATCACATTTCGCCCGCCGGCGATATTGCTGTCAACAGCCCCGCCGGGGAATACCTGCGGGCGCGCGGCATTGAAAAGGCCGACTTTAACACTTACGGCGCGCGGCGTGGCAACGACCGCATCATGACGCGCGGCACGTTCGCCAATATCCGCCTGCGTAACCAGATGATCCCCGGCAGCGAAGGCGGCGTCACGCTTTACCTGCCCACCGGCGAGCAGATGAGCATCTACGATGCCGCCATGCGCTACATCGCCGACGGCACGCCGCTGGTGGTGCTGGCGGGCATGGATTACGGCATGGGTTCCAGCCGCGACTGGGCCGCCAAAGGCACGTATCTGCTGGGTGTGAAAGCCGTCATCGCCAAAAGTTTCGAGCGCATCCACCGCAGCAATCTGGTGATGATGGGCGTGCTGCCCTTGCAGTTTAAGGCGGGTGAGGGTTGGGATACCCTCGGCCTGACCGGGCGGGAGCGGTTCGACATCCTCGGTCTGGACGACAGCCTCCAGCCGCGCCAGATGGTAGTCGTTAACGCCGCTGCCGCCGACGGCACGGTCAAAACCTTCGAGGCCGAGGTGCGTATCAATACGCCGGTGGAGATGGAGTATTACCGCAACGGCGGCATCCTGCACACTGTTCTGCGGAATTTCCTGAAAGCGTAGTGATGAGCGTGGGGGGCGGGCAGTTCAGCCGCGCCCCACATTTTAATTCTCCATTCAGCCAATCCATTCCTGCCACTGCTGCGGCATCGGCTTTTTCATAGCTTTTAGGTAAATACTGGCTTTGCCGATGAACAGCATCAGCGCCTCGCGGTAAATGTGCGCCTGCACTATCCTGGGAAGGACGAAGCCGCCGCCCCGGTCCACCAGCGCGGCCATTTCCTCGTCGCTGAAGCCTTCAATCGTGGAATTGAGTTCTTCGTCAAGCGCCTTGAACCAGGCCCGCAGTTTTTCAATGCCGATCGCCAACCCCGGCTCGTTGTTGCGATAGGCAAAATCCTGCTTCAGCGTCTTGAACGACTGGACGTAAGCATGTTCCACCTCGCCCATTTCCTTGCACAATTCGCCCAGGGTCATGGCGTCCCCACCGGGGGTGAAATTCAGGTCGGCATCGGTGAGGATGTCGGTGAGCTGTTCGCGCAGTTTTTGCGTGCCGACGAAAACCTCGAAATGCTCTTTCACAAAGCTGTTGCTCATCATTCCCTCTTTTGGGGTGAAAGCTGATCTCCATTCAATTTTAGAACATAAATTCTACTCCGTCAAGCCCGTTTTTGCCCCTACCGGCCCCCGAACGCGCTCGCCCACAGCGCCTCGGCATCCGCCGGCGTCAGCGCCCGCCACGCCCCCGGCGTCAGCCCTTCCAGCGTGACCGGCCCGACAGCCTCGCGCACCAGGCGCAGCGTCGGGTGGCCGACCGCCGCCGTCATGCGCCGAACCTGCCGGTTGCGCCCTTCGGTGAGCGTCAGCCGCAGCCAGCAGTCCGGTACATGCTTGCGGAAACGAATCGGCACGGGGCGTTCGGGCAGGTCGGGCGGATTTTCCAGCCGCTCCACACGGGCGGGCCGCGTGCGACCATCCTTCAGGTCAATACCTTCGCGCAGCCGCCGGAGCGCCGTTTCGTCCGGGATACGCTCCACCTGCACCAGATAAACGCGGGGATGCTCGAAGCGGGGATTCATCAGGCGCGTTTTCAGCCGCGCCGAGTCGGTCAGGATGAGCAGCCCTTCGCTGTCCATATCCAGCCGCCCCGCCGCGTAAACGTTCGGCATGGGGATATAATCGGCCAGCGTGGGCCGCCCCTGCGCGTCGGTGAACTGGGTCAGCACGCCGTAGGGCTTCCAGAATTTAATGATTTGAGGCATTTAATTGCTGCTCGCGCCGCCTCTGCTACCGGCTGGCAAGAAAATCCAGCAGGTCTATCTGCGTCAAAATCCCGATCACCCGCCGGTCATCGCTGTTCGGGACGCTTTCCGTCACCAGGGCGATTTTTTCGGTCGAAAAGACGCTCATCACGCTCTCAATCGGCGTTTCGGGCGTCAGCGTCGGCACGTGGGCGTCCACCACTCCGGCATCCTCGATAGCGACTTTCGAGGCCTCGCCGCCTGGCTGGCGCAGCAGGTAATTCAGCAGGCCGACCTCCGTCACCACGCCCAATAACTGGTCGCGTTCCCCCACCACCGGAAGCTGCGAAACATCGGCCTGTTTTAACTTGGCGATCACCTCGCCCACCGACTCGTCGCAGCGCGCCACGATTAAGCCGTGCCGCGTTTTACGATCCAGCACCGCCGCGACGGGTGTCTCCACCCATTCACTTTCCAGGAAGCGGTTTTCGCGCATCCAGTTATCGTCAAAAACCTTGCTCAAATAACGCGAGCCGCTGTCCGGCAGCAGCACCACCACCAGTTTATCCGGCCCCAGATCGCGCTCTCCGGCATAACGCATGGCCCCCGCCACCGCAAAACCGCACGACCCGCCGCCGAAGATGCCTTCCTCGCGCACCAGCCGGCGGGTCATCAGGAACGACTCCTTGTCGTTGACCTTCACCATATCGTCAATCACGCTGAAGTCGTAAACCGACGGGATAAAATCCTCGCCCACACCCTCGACCTTATACGCATGGGCCTCGCTCATTTTGCCGGTGTAAAAATAGTCGTACAAAACCGATCCCACCGGGTCTACGCCGACGATCTGAATCTTGGGGTTCATGGCCTTCAGGTAGCGCCCCACCCCCGTGATCGTCCCCCCCGTCCCCATACCAACCACGAACACATCCACCTTGCCGGCGGTCTGCCGCCAGATTTCCGGGCCGGTGGTTTCGTAATGCGTCTGGGGGTTCACCGGGTTATGATACTGGTTAGCAAGGATGCTGTTGGGCGTATCCGCCACAATCTGCCGGGCCACGCTGTAATAACTGCGTGGGTCGTCCGGCTCGACGTTGGTCGGCGTCACCACCACCCGCGCGCCATAGGCCCGCAGCACACGAATTTTTTCCTCGGACATTTTATCCGGCATCACAAAAACGCATTTATAACCCTTGATGGCCGCCGCGATTGCCAGCCCGACGCCGGTATTACCCGATGTGGACTCCACAATCGTGCCGCCAGGTTTCAGCTTGCCTGTGCGTTCCGCGTCTTCGATGATGGTGATGCCGATGCGGTCTTTCACCGAGCCGCCGGGATTAAAATACTCGACCTTCGCCACCATCTGGCAGCGCACCCCGCGCGCGACGCGGTTCAGCCGCACCAGCGGGGTATTACCCATCGTCTCCAGAATCGAATTATAAATCTGCGGCTCGGCGGCATTGTCCGCAGCCTGCCGGGCGCTGTCATTCACTACCATACCTGTATCGCCTTTTACTTGTTTTACCCGCTCAACCATCCTCAAAGTTTAATCAACCTGCCCACCTGCCACAAGTACGCGGCGCGTGGTACAATCCGGCATGTTACAGGAGGGGCAAACCCATGAACGACACGCCCGGTTTTAAAATTCCCGTCAATATCCCCGGCGCGCCGGAGCGCGTCACATGGCGGCAGCTGGCGGAAACCAGCCGCCCTCTGCTGCGTGTCAGCTTCGACGCCTTCCGGCGCAAACCCGGCGCTTACGAAGCCGCGCTCCAGCAGGCGACCTGGTGGCACTTCTGGGTGCTGGTGGGGGTCAGCAGCCTCATCAGCGCGGCGGCCTCGGCGTTCACCCTGATGGCGCTCGAAGTCCAGGTGGCGGCGCTTTTCCCCGGCTACCAGACCAACTTCCTGCGGCCCATCGCCGGCCTGGTGATCGCCATCCCGGTCAGTTTTTTCGCCTTTTACGCCGGGTGTTTCGCCTCTCACTGGTGGGCGGCCAACATGGCCGGCGGGCAGGCCAGCCTGATCGCCCACAGCTATGTGCTGGTGGTCATCTGGGCCGCCGAAAATATCCTGGCCGCGATTCTCACACTGGGTTTGACGCTGTTCGGCCTGGCCGGGGTGGCGCTGCTGATCGCCGTCGCGATCGTCATCTACGCGCTGGTGGTGATGGCCGGACATATCGGCCAGCTTTACCGTTTCCCCGACCGCAGCCGGACGTGGATCACCGCCGGGGTGATGGTTGTCACCAGTTGGATGGTCAGCATCCTGCTTCAGGACATTCTGTTATAGACTATACTGGCTGCCCGCGCAGTTTCGCCAGTTTTTCCCCGGCCTGCTTCAGCAGATCGTCGCTTTTGCAGAAGGCGAAACGCGCCTGTTTGCGCGCGATGTGGGCGTGTTCTGGGCTGTAAAACGGCGACGGCGGGATACAGGCCACGCCGATTTTTTCCGTTAAGTGCTGAGCGAACTCGATGTCGTCCCCGTCGAACACGTCCGAAAAATCCGCCATTACAAAATAAGTGCCTTCTGGCGCGCGCGCCTTCAAGCCCGCCGCCGTTAAACCCTGCATGATGAGGGCGCGTTTAGCCGCGTACATGGCCTGAAGCTCCTCGAAATACGTCCCCGGCAGGCTTAGGGCGAAGGCGGCGGCTTCCTGCGCCGGATGATTCACCGCAAAGGTAATGAACTGGTGCGCTCGCGCCGCGCCGGCCACCAGTTCCGGGCAGCCGTACACCCAACCCACTTTCCAGCCGGTGACGCTGAAACTTTTGCCCAGGCTGCCGATGGTCACGGTGCGCTCGAACATACCCGGCAGCGCCGCCATAGGGATATGCCGCGCGGAGTCAAACACCAGGTGTTCGTACACCTCGTCGGCAATCACGGTCACATCATATTCAATACACAGTTCCGCGATCAGGATCATCTCTTCTAATGTGAACACGCGCCCGGTCGGGTTGTGCGGGGTGTTCAAAATCAGCGCCCGCGTCCTGGCGCTGAAGGCCTGCCGCAGCTCGTCCGGGTCGAATGTCCAGTCCGGCGGGTGCAGCGGCACGTACACCGGGCGGGCGTTCGCCATGATGATATTCGGCACGTAGCTGTCAAAAAACGGCTCGATGACGATCACCTCGTCGCCGGGGTCTACCAGCCCCAATACCGACGCGAACACTGCTTCGGTCGCGCCGGCGGTGATGATAACGCCCGCGTCCGGGTCAATATCGAGGTTGTAATGGGCCGCCGCATGGGTGGCAATCCCCTGCTTAAGCGCGGGCAATCCCGGCCCCGGCGCATACTGGTTATGCTGGCCGGATTGCAGTGCGCGCACCGCCGCCGCTACCACCGCCGACGGGCCGTCAAAATCCGGCTTGCCCTGTCCCAGATTAATTGCCCGGTGCCGGGCAGCCAGATCGTTGATTTCGGTAAAAATCGTCGTGCCAAAAGTGGCGACACGGTTCGCAGCAGTGGGCATAAACAACATTCCCTACTCTATCGGCTTTCAGGTCGGCATCAAGGGTTTGAATGATACCACAACCGGCGCGCGTTAGGGCGCTAGTTGGTATCCTGTTTTTCTCGCGCGGCGGTCGCCAGCCGGTCTACCCGTTCGTTTTCGGGGTTCCCGGCATGGCCGCGCGTCCACTTCCAGGTGATGTCATGCCGCCGCGCAGCGGCGTGCAGCCGTTCCCACAAGTCCTGGTTGGCGACCGGCTTTTTGTCCGCCGTGCGCCAGCCGTTTTTGATCCATTTCGGCATCCATTGGGTGATGCCGTTTTTCAGATAGGTGCTGTCGGTGTACAGCGTGACCGCGCAGGGGCGGTTCAGGGCTTCCAGAGCCGCGCAGGCGGCGGTCAGCTCCATGCGGTTGTTGGTGGTGCAGCGTTCCCCACCGCTGATTTCCTTTTGATGTTCACCAAAAATCAGCAGCGCCGCCCACCCGCCCGGCCCGTTCGG
>QUBZ01000111.1 GCA_014338005.1 Chloroflexota bacterium
CCTTTGTGCTGCCTGTGGACACACGGCTCACGCCGATGTCAACGCTGCTCTGAACATTGCTTGTTGGGCGTCAGTCAATGCGCCTATTGTCTCGGATGCACCCGCCATCACTGCTGCTGTCACCGAAGCGGCGGGCGCAGCGCCAGGGACAAGCCGGCCGCTTTAGCCGCTGGTCGTTGACTCTAAACCAGGGGCGAACGCCGGTGGTTCGCCCCTTCGCGCTTTTGCCTTTCCTCTGCTTTGACTCAGTACCCATCACTCAGCACCCCCCTAACTTACGCCTACTTCCAGCGCGTGCAGCGCCAGCAGCAGACATTCGCGGCGGTCGGCCATGTGCGCGGCGCACGCTTCCAGGATAGCCCGCGCCGCCGGCGTGTGTTCCTCCGGCGGCAGCGCCGCGATCACCTCGCGCAGAAACGCCACCCCCGCTGCGAAATCGTCCCTGGCGAAGGCTTCCGCGCAGCGGTCGAGCAGGTGGGTATCCACATCATACAGCCGCCGTTTGAGTGCCGTTATGGCCTGCGCGGCTGCCGTGCCGGCGTCCTGCCGCATGTGCCGCAGCAGCCGGATGAAATGCTGCTCATCGCCCACGATGCGCGCCAGCGCCAGCGCCAGTTCCAGCCGCGCCCCTTCGTTTTCGGTATTCACCAGCACGTCCAGCAGCACGCCGACCGCTTCTTCCGCCCGCAGATTGCCCAGCGCCGACGAATACGCGATTCGCAGCCCCTTGTCCGTTTCCGTTTTCAGCCGTTCCAGCAGCACCGGCGCGGATGACCGGTCGCCCAATGTGCCGAGCGCCCGCGCGCAGTGCGCCTGAATCGAGCGGTACGGCGAATCCAGCCCCCGCCGCAGCGACTCCACCGCGCCCGCGTCCCCGATGCGCCCCAGCGCCCAGGCCGCCACCACGCTGAGCGACAGCTCCGTGCCGTCCAGAATATCCCGCAGCGCCGCTACCAGCCGGGGGTCGCTGTCCATACGCGCAATCGAAATAACCGCCTCAAAACGCACGTTAAAACGCGGGTCTTTTAACGCCTCCAGCAGTTCGTCCACCGTCAGTGGGCTTTTGGTCTGCCCCAGGCGCTCCGTCATCACCACTGTCGAGCGTTCGTCCCGCGCCCGGTAATACCGCAGCAGCGACTCCAGCGCCAGCACCGGGTTGCCATGCACGAACAGCCCGGCGAACTCGCTTAAACTCATCGGGCTGTCGGCCTGCACGCGGCTGAGCAGCACCACACTGGCGGCGGTCAGCACGATTCCGGCGGCGAACAGCGGGAAAAATGGGTCGAGCGTGAAGATCAAAAACGAGCCGGACAGCCCGGCGGTGAAGTCCAGCACCCGCCCGCCGACCACCTGGCTCACCCCGCCGATCAGACCGATGGCCGCGTAATACACCGCCATATATTCTGAGCGTTTTTCCGGCGGCACGACCCGCACGTACAGCAGCCGCGCCGAACCGATGGCCCAGGCGATGTCGGCGCTGCCGTTCACCAGCGAAATCCCCAGCGCCACCGGCAAACTGGCCTCGGACAGACGCGGCATCAGCAGCCACGCCAGCGGCAGCACCACCTTGACGTACAGCCCCGACAGCATCACCGGCTTGCTGCCGTAGCGGTCGGACGCCCAACCGACCAGATACGTCGTCAGCAGCCCGCCCACCAGCGCCCCCACTTGCAGCAGCACCACCTGGCTTTCGTCCAGGCCGATTTCCCGCTCCATATACAGCGGCAGAAAGGACGCCATCGGCGTCGTGCCGATGGTCAGCACGCCCAGCCCGGCCATGTACAGCAAAAAGTTCCGGTCGCGCAGCACGCGCGCCAGATGCCGGTACGAAATCCGCCCGGCCTGCTGTTTTCGGATCGGCGCGCCGCCGGGGATATGCGTGGCCGTCCACACCGCCGCCGCGCCGAACGCCACCGCCACGCCGAACAGCAGCATAAAGCGGTCCAGCCCGGCGGACAGCCCCAGCACATAGCTGGCGAACGCCATAGACGCGATGCCCGTCAGCCGCGCCACCACATCGTTCACCGCCGTGTAGCGCCCGCGAATCGTGTTCGGGATGAATTCCTGCGCCCAGGGATACATAGCCGTTTCCGCTACCGCTCGGCACAGCGCAAAACCGCCCACGATGGCCGTCACGTACACCAGCAGCGCCTCGGCCCCGCCTTCCGCCAGCACCCAGGGCGTCAGCAGCAGCCCCGCCGTCACCAGCTTGCGCGTTCCATAAAAGGTTAAAAACGTGCGTTTATAACCCACCCGCGCCACCAGCGGCGCGATCACCAGCGCCACCACGCCGGTGAACGGCAGCAGCGACAGCAAAAACCCGATCTGCGTATTGCTGAACCCCAGCGCGTTCAAAAACAGCACGAACGCCGGCCCGAAGTACGTCAGCTGCGCGAACACGCTGTTCGCCGCGTTCAGCGCAGTATTCCAGTGCAGCCGTCGCAGCTTTTCGGCATTGGTCAGAACGTAAGCCATTGTTTGTTTAAAATGTTTATCATTCGGTTAAACTGCCTATTGTAACGCGCCCTGTCAATTTGTCCCGCACCGGGCGCGCCCCTACAAATTCTCTGCGCCTTCGCCCTTTCGCGCCTTTGCGTTATGTCTTTCTCGCTGCGCCTCTGTGTTACGCTTTTGCCTTTTGCACCGGGCGCGCCCCAGCGATACCCCTCTGCGCCTTCGCCCCTTCGCGCCTTTGCGTTGAATTCTTCTGAAAGCCCTCTCCCCTGAATTCGGGGGAGAGGGTTGGGAGAGGGGGTCAAACCGCGACGTTGAAAAGCACGCTCGCCACCGCATTATCAAACGGCGCGAACGCCAGCCGCACCGTCGCCGTCAGTTGGTAGCTGTCGGTGTACGGCAGGTAATCCACGCTCACCGCGATGCGCCGGCGGTAGCCCACAAACCAGCCCGGACGGTACACGCACAGCGCCGTCCCCCGGTCGTTTGTGCCGCTGCCCACCTTGCCGTCGGCTTCCGTCAGCGGCATTTCCGCGCTCACCAGCGCCGGCGCGCCGTCCACCAGCCCGATCTGCCCCGTCATGGCCGTCGCCAGCGGGCCGGCTTTGTCCATCGTCAAAAACTGCTCCATCGCCAGAAATTTGGCATACGTCCCGCCGTCCACAATCCAGGCCAGGTCGGCAGGCCGCGCGCTGTAACGCGCCGGCAGCTTAAAACGCGCCGTCCGCAGTTTCGTCAAATCCGGCGCGTTATTCCCGGCGTCGGCCTTGTTGGCGGCGTTCGCCAGCGCCAGCTTACGCAGCCCGTTAAAGGCCAGGTAGCGCGCGTTGGCCGACGGCGCGGCGGCGTCGCTGTTGATGTTGCCCGTCGCGCCGCTTTCCGTGTCGCCGTTCAGCAGCACGTAATCAATGCTGTCCGCGATGGCGCGCATGGCCTGTTCGCGGTAAATGTTCAGCACCGGCACGATGGCGTCCTCCACCAGTTCGGCGCTAAAACCCACCCGCAGCGCCAGCTTTTTGGCCGTTAGCTGCACCTTGCCCGACCCGATTTTGCTGTCCGGTATCGTATTGCCGCTGCCCAGCGTCAGGTGATCTTCGTCGCTCGTCTCCGGCACATAATACACCGACGGATCCGCCCCCTCCACCGGCACTTCAAATGGGTTGGACGGCATTTCCAGCGCCCGGAACAGCGGCAGAATCACGTTTTCCAGCCGCGCCTTCTGCCAGATTTGCGCGCTCCACAGGTCAGGCACCCACTCGTCCCCGAAGCCGGTCTGCGTGCTGTGGCTCAGTTCGTTGGCTTTGATCGCGCTCAACCCCGCCCGGCTGATCTTGTGCGCCAGCGCGTTGGCATACGGCTCGCTCACGCCATGAAAGCTCTTGGCGGAGCGCAGCATCATATAGCCGTGCAGCAAATCCATCGCTTCCAGCCGGTCGAACGGGCTGCCCACCTGGATGCGCGCCTTCAACGCCTCGTCGGCGCTGGCGACCGGCAGCCGCTTGCGCGCCGGGCGTTCGTCCTCAACCTGCATGATGTCCATTTCGTCCTGCATGTTTTCCTCTGTTTTGTCCTTCAACTCGGCACTCAGAACTCGGAACTCCGAACTGAGACCTGCGGCCTCATACGCGCTTTTGATCGTGCGCGCGTCCGTCCGGCGCGGCTCGGCAGGGGCGGGCGTCAGGCTGCCCTCCACAATCGGCCACCGTTTGATGCGCCCGTCCGCCGCCACCTCCACCAGATGCGGCAGGCTGCCGGACGACCAGTTCAGCCGCCCCTGTTCCACCAACCGCTGCACCGCTCGCACATACCGGCGGCGCAGGTTTAGCTGCGCTTCCGCCCACAGCCCGGTCTGGTCGGCCTTCAGCGTCTCGATCACGCCGATCACCGCCGGCCCCAGCTCGCCATCCAGCCCATGATGGTAAAGCACCGGGCGGCGCTCATACCACTCCAGCCCCAGGTCGGTTTCCGGCGTAAAGTATTCGCCGTCCAGGTCGCGCAGCGCCGGGCTGCCCCATACCACCAGGTAGCCGCCCACCCGCCCCCCGGCGGCATCCAGCATTTTCACGGCATAGTTCATCTGTGTTTTCTCCAGTCGTTAGTCGCCAGTCTTTAGTCCTTAGCGCAGTTTCAGACCATCGGGATTAACTCTTGTGGTCGGCGATTTGGCTGATGATGGTTCTGAAAACACCTGCCTCGGCCCATCCACGCGCGTTATCCCTACTTGTGGCGCAGACGCGGGCAGCCATCCGGGTCGCCGGCCTCGACCGCCGTTCGCCCGAAAGCGCGGCGGCCTACTACCCCGCAGCCGTTGTTAAATAAGTTGCCAGTTTCCAGCCGCCGGTTTTCAGATTCCGACTTCCCATCTGGCAGCCGGTAACTGATAACTGGTGATTGGAATCACAATAGCACATATGTTCTTGTAACGGGTAAACATTTGTTCAGACATTTGTTTACGCCTTCCCCTTTTCTCCGCTATAATCCGCCCGACTCAATCCCATTTACCTGAAAGGTCATCTCATGCGCTCTCGAACGCCGTACCGCGCCGCGCCGCTGCTGGCCGCGCTGGTTGTTATTTTGCTGGCCGGCTGTGCCGGGCAGGCCGCCCCCACCATCACCCCTGCCCCCACGCTGGACACCACCGCCCTGGCCGACAGCATCCGCGCCCAGGTGTTCGCCACCCTCACCGCCGAGCCGACCGATACGCCCCAACCCAGCCCGACGGCCTCGCCATCCCCATCGCCAACCAGCCGCGCGCTGCAAATGACGCTGGAAGCGTTCGCCGCCCGGCTGGATGCCCAGGCTGCCCAGGCCGCTGAATTCCAATCCGGCCTGGCCGGGACGCTGACCGCGCTTATACCGGCCAGCCCCACCTCCGCCCCCACCCTGGATATGGATGTGCTGGTCGGCACGGTGCAGGTCGCCGTCTTTGAAACGCTGGTCGCCCAGGCGCAGGGGACGCAGAACGCGGCAGTTACGCAGCAGGCGGCGGCCCAGGCTACCCAGACCGCCCGCGAAAACCAGCCCGCCGACATCGGCCCGGACGACGACCCCGCCCTGGGGCCGGAAGATGCCGCCGTCGTCATCATCTCCTTCAGCGACTTCACCTGCCCCCACTGCGCCAACTTCGCCATCAATACCCTGCCGCTGCTGCTGGAACGTTATGGCGACCGCGTGCGTTTCGTCTTCCGCGACGCGCCTATCCTGGGTCCGAATTCCGGTTGGGCGGCGCTGGCGGCACAATGCGCCAACGACCAGGGTCAGTTCTGGGCTTATCACGACCTGCTGTTCGCCAACCAGAACATGCTCAGCCGCGACCTGCTGACCGCCTTCGCCGTACAGCTTGAAATGAACGTGCAGGCCTTCGACACCTGCGTGGATGAACAGACCCACCTGGACGAAATTCGTAACGATTTTGCCGCCGCCCAGTCAGCCGGGCTGACCGGCACGCCGACCTTTTTCATCAATGGCCGCCGCGTGGTCGGCGCGCAGCCTTTCGAAATTTTTGCCGCTGTCATCGAGGAAGAACTTCTCAAAGCCGGCGAACCGCTGCCCGCCGGAGAAGTCACCGCAGAACCCACGCCCGAAACATAAAGGGGCAGGGCAAAACACATCAAAATTGATGGGCGGCCCGTAGGGACACGCTTCTGCGTGTCCGGCTTCTGCGTGTCCGGCTTCTGCGTGTCCGGCTTCTGCGTGTCCGGCTTCTGCGTGTCCGGTGCGGAGGACGGCCAGAAGGCCGCCCCTACTGCGACTCCGGCAGGGGGTTGATGCCATTATCCTGCCCCCGTCCATGCGTTTGCGCGCATTCCACCAATCGGCTGTATAATACAAACAAAACCGATTGTTCAGTACGGAAAACACCAATGGAACTGGTCAATATCCTCAAACATGTCGAGTTATTTCATGGCCTCGACGCCCACCAGCTTGAGCGGCTGGCGAACATCAGCCGTAAAGAGGTGTACAACGCCGATCAGGTGATTTTCGACCAGGGGACGCCCGGCGAGAAGATGTACATCATCGCCCAGGGCGAAGTCGAAGTGCGCGTGAAGGACGAAAAAGGCGCCAAACATGCGGCGGTGTTCCTGGGCCAGGGGCAGATTTTTGGCGAAATGGCGCTGCTCGACCAAACCGACCGCTCCGCTTCCATCATCGCCACCCAGGAACAAACGGTCGTTTATTCCATCAGCAGCGGCGACTTTTTGAACCTGTGTACGTCGGATACGGCGCTTGGTTATATCATGATGCGTAATATTGCGATGGACCTCAGCTTTAAGCTGCGCCACCGCAACCTCAACCCTTCCAACGGCTCGTAACTATCACCGGGTGAGGAGGCCGCCATGATCTATAAAGTCAGTTATGTTGTGGTCGGAGGAGAATACCCCGGCGGCATTCGCAACGAAACCGAACGCCCCAGGGTGGGCGACATCGTGCAGATTGGCCGCGTCAAATTTGAAATCACCGAAATTCACGAGATCATCCCCCCGCGTGATGATTTTCAATTTCTGCACGCTACCGTCAAGCCGGTCGAAACCGCTTCTAACGGCGAATCGCCCCCGGCGTCCGGCTAAAATTCGTACACATCGTAGTCCTGGCACAGCGTCACCGGCCCGTCGAATGTCTGGCGGGCTTCCTCCACCAGCGGGGTGGGGTCGCTGTTCCACACCCAGTAGTGAATCAGATACAGGCTCTTAGCTCCCACCCGTGTCGCCGTTTCCCCCGCCTGGCGCGCGCTGCTGTGGCCGGAACTGGCCCCCGCCGCCTCGTGAATCAGCAGGTCAGCATCTTTCCCCAGTTCGTACAGCGAATCGGTTGGCTGCGTATCGCAGGTGTAGGCCAGCACTTTGCCCGTGATTTTGTTTTCAATCCGCAGCCCGATAGTCGGGATGAAATGATGCACCGGCCAGGCCGTGATGCGAAAATCCTCGTTTTCCAGCACCGGCGCGTTCCACCGTTCGCTCACCCGATGAAATGTCACCGGGAAAAAGTTCGGCCACTCCTGCCACGAAAAGCCCACCATCATATCTTCCAGCCGGTTGATGCAGTGATGCAGGCCGTAAAACCGCAGCGGCGCCTGCCGCCCCAGCAGCCACAGCTGCATCAGCATATTCGGCACGCCGGACACGTGATCGGGGTGAAAATGCGTCAGGATCACATCTTGCAGCGCGTTATCGTCAATCCCCTGGTACTGTATCTTGCCCAGCGGGTTCGAGCCGCAGTCTACCAGCAGCGGGCCATGATCGCCCACCAGCACAAAATGGGTGTTATCGTGGTTGGCATCCGACACAGCCGCCGCAGTACCGAGTAGAATCACGCGAGCCATAAAATCCCTTTGTTGTTTGCTTTAACCGAGCCGTTCGGTTTCCGTTACAATTACAGACGAAAAGAAAACGCGCACCGCGTCCCCTATAGTATACGCCGATGCGCGTTTTGTGCGGTTAGGGATTTGAAACGTATTTTATCCCCCGCCCAGTACCAGCAGCACTACGCGCGGCGTGATGTAAGCCTCAATCGCCGCCGCCAGCACCAGCCCCGGCAGCACCACACCTATCCCGATGCGAATCACATCACCCAGCGCCGCCATCCACGCCTGGCCTACCGTCATGCCTTTGGGCGGTTTGGTTACAACCGCGCCCAGGTACAGCGCCGCTGCGGTGGCGATGACGATCACCGGAATTTCTACGATACCATGCGTCAGCACCCCCGCGAACATAAAGGCCGGGTCTACTCCCGAAAGCATCACTTGGCTGAGCAAATACCCCAGCACCACGTATACCGCCGGCGTCAGCACCAGCGCCGCCACGCCAAAACTGAACATCGCCAGCAGCGTGGCCGCCAGCAAAATGCGCGCGTTCTGCCACAGGATAAAACGAAAACCGCCCAACTGCGTCGAAATGTTCATGTACTGGCCCAGGTTGGTGGCCGTCTCGCTCAACGAACCCGTCGCCACCAGCGTCAGCCGCCATTCCGGCGTCTGCCCCAGCGCAAACCCGGCGGCCAGCGCCAGCAGAAACACCGCCATCGTGATCCAGGCTGCCGTTTTGATCCGCCCCAGGCTGGCGAACACTCCCCCGCGATACCACTCCGCCAGCGAGCGCGCCGGCCTGCCGGTGGCGTCCACCATCCACACGTGCCGCCAGATGCGCCGCGCCGCGCTTTTGAGGTTAAGCTGGTCAATCGTGCGCCCCAACAGCTCCTCGCGGTTGAAGATGCTGTTGCCCACCCGCAGCAGCAGCGTCACTACCACCACCATACCCAGGATGATCGCCCACAGCGCCCCGATTCCCGACGACGACTCCGCGTCCGGCGCTAAAAACATGATCGCGCTTTCGCCCTGAATCAACAGCGTCATCGGGATGATGATGAAGCTGGCGAGCAGGTTGGCTGCGCGGGTGCTGGTTGTCTGGCTGGATACCACCACCGCGCCCGTCACCATCACCAGCGCCTGCACCGTCGTCAGAGTCACGATCTGGACGATCAGCATCGGCTGGGGACGCCACCCCAACTCGCCAAAAACCAGGCTGCCCATATAAACCGCCATGCCGCCAAAACTCGATACCAGCGGCGGAATCATCGCCGCCAGCGTTTTGCCGATGTACAGTTCGGTATTGGTCAGCGGCGTGCTTAACAGCGGCTCCAGGCTGCGGCGCTCTTTTTCCCCGACGAACGTCTCCAGCGCGATCACCAGCGAAATCGAAATCGGGAAGAAACCCACCACCATCAGCAAAAACGGAATCGTGCGCTCCCCGATCAGTTCCGCCCCGAAGCCAGTCACGTAGTTGACGAACTGCCCGGCCACGAACTGCGCCAGGAACGGGAACAAAAATGTCAGAATAACAATCGGCGCAATGATGCGCCAGTCGCGGAAGCTGTCGCGCACTTCCCGCCGTGTGATGATGAGCGCGTTGCTCATCGTCCACCGGAACTGCGCCCAAACCCCCGGTCGAATCGTCTCGGTTTTGGCCGTTTTAACCGCTGCGCTCGCCATTGGCCGGCACCCCCTCATCCTCTTTAACCACCTGTAAATACACATCCTCCAGCGTTTGCGAAACCGGGGCCAGCGTCACCACGTCCACGCCCAGCCCGGTCACGCGCCGCAGCAGCGCCGGGTTAATGCTGTACGGGTCGGTCGTCCGGTAGCGAATCCAGTCGTCCCCGCTGGATTCGACCATCACCAGATCGCTGACATCCTTCACCAGCCCGTTAAACGGCGCGGCGGTGCGCAGCTCCATCACCGGGTCGCCCACGAACTGCCGCGCCAGTTCCTCGAACGCGCCCGACGCGATGATGCGCCCGCTGCGGATGATAGCGATTTTGTCGGCCAACTGCTGCGCTTCGGTCAGGTTGTGCGTGGTAATCAAAAACGTGCGTTCATCTCGTTGCAGTTCGATGATCGCGTCGCGCACCAGTTTGGCGCTGTGCGGGTCCATCGCGGAGGTCGGCTCGTCCAGCAGCAGCACCGGCGGGTTGTGCAGCATAGCGCGCACCAGCGCCAGTTTTTGTTTCATGCCTTTGGAGTATTCGCCCAGGCGTTTGTCCAATGCGTTCGTCAGCCCAAAACGATCCATCAGGTTCAGCGCCCGCCGGCGGCGCTCGGCGGCTTCCAGCCGGTACACGCGCCCGAAAAAGTCCAGGTATTCGACCGCCTTCATGCGTTCGTACAGGCCGTGTTGTTCGGTCAGCACGCCCACCTGCGCCCGCACCTGTTCCGGCTGTTCGATGATGTCGTAACCCGCCACCGTCGCCCTGCCGGAATTGGGCGCCAGGATGCACGTCAGCATACGGACGGTGGTGGTTTTGCCCGCGCCGTTTGGCCCCAGCAGCGCCAGCACGCTGCCCGCCGGGATGCTCAACGATACCCGGTCAACCGCCAGGAAGTCGTCAAAAACCTTCGTTAACTCATACGCCTCGATCATCAGCTTTACCTGCTTGTGGGGGAAGTACCTGAAATTATTGTACAGGAATCCGCCGCCTGTCGTCCCCTTACTTTGCGGGGGTATTTCTTAATTATTGTACGGCGGAAGTGAGGAGCGCGCGGTTAAGGTAAGGGAAGATTTTTCGCTTTCGTGCCACGCAAAAAAGTCCCCTCTCCAGGTGGAGAGGGGATTCAGGGCTGAGGTTGACAGATCGCCCTACGCCGACGGCTGTTCGGCCTGTTCGGACGCCGCGCCCGCCCGGTGGCGGTACAGGAAAAACAGCAGCGCCGCCAAAAAACCAATCGCCGTCACCACCTGCGAAACGTTGATGCCGCCCACCAGCGTCACGTCCACGCGCAGGAATTCCAGCAGAAAACGAATAACACCGTACTGCATCACATAAAACAGGAAGATGTCGCCGCCCTTCAAGCGGCTGCGATAGCGCAGGAATACGTTCAGCAGCACGATAAACGCCAGCACGCTCCACAGCGATTCGTACAAAAACAGCGGGTGGAACAGCGTCGTCGCCGCCGGGTAATCAATCGTGCTTTCGTAAGGCGCGATGCGGTGCGCCGAATCAATCGTGATGCCCCAGGGCAGGGTCGTCACCGTGCCGTACAATTCCTGGTTGACGAAGTTCGCCCACCGGCCAATCGCCTGCGCCAGCGGCAGCGCCACCCCGGCAATGTCCAGCCAGGGGCCGAGCGGCATCTTGTTGCGCCGCGCGTACAGGTACACCCCCAGGAAACCGCCCAGCACCGCCCCGAAGATGCTCAAGCCGCCGCTCCAGATGGCGATAGCGCCGTTTTGCAGGTCGAAAAAGTTCTGGATGTACCAGGCCGTATCCCGCCCGGCTTCTATGATGGACTTCGACGGGAACAGGACGAACCACAGCCGCGCGAAAATAATGCCAGGGATGATCGCCCACGTCAGCCCGCCCCACACATGCTCCGGGTCATAACCTGCGCGTTTTGCCAGCCGCGCCGCCGCCGTCGCCGCCACCAGCATGGCAAGGACGATGATTAACCCATAATAGCGGATTTGAAGCTGGTCAAAAAGTAAAATGCCTTCTCGCTGGAATTCCATGATTAGCGACCTCTTATTTGATGTTTCGATAAACGTACCACAGGCGCTGTAAGCCGGTCAGGTTCGTTCCGACTGCCAGCGCCAGCACTCCCACTTCCAACAGCGCCGGGATGAACAGGCTGACCAGGATGATAATCACCCGCACGAAGCGGTCGAACAGGCCGATTTTGACCGACAGCCCCGCTTCCCCGGCGCGGGCGCGCACATAGCTGACCACGAAACTGCCGATCAAAGCCGCCAGCGCCGCCAGCATCATCTCGAAGCGCCCCTGAACGGCAAAATGATAACTCAATCCGCCAAAAATGAAAGCGTCGGCATACCGGTCGAGCGTCGAATCCAGCACCCCGCCAAAACGATCCTGCCGCTGCATGGCCCGCGCCACCGCGCCGTCCAGCGCATCCAGCGGCAGCCCGGCCAGCAGCACTACCCCGGCAGCCGGCAGTTCCCCCCGCCCGATCAGCACCGCCGCCGCCGCCACCACCGCCAGCCCGACCAGCGTGATAATATCGGGATGCACGCCCGCCCGGTGCAGCGCCATCCCCGCCCGCGCCGTCAGGCCGCGCGTCAGCGCCCGCGCCTGGTCGGTCAGCGTCACTGGCTGATTTTGTGATTCCATTTGGATTTACCCCTTGAAAATGAACCGCCTTTACCCTATACTCAAACTATTGCGGGGCGTGGCGCAGCCCGGTAGCGCGCTTCGTTCGGGTCGAAGAGGTCATGGGTTCAAATCCCGTCGCCCCGATCTAAGAGCCAGTGTCGTTTCGATTGACTGGCTCTTTTTATCCCCCGCCGCCGGTGGATTTTTCCTCCCCCATTCTCGACTTTTCTCCCCGGTTCGCCTTTACAAAACTTTTAATGTGTGTCATGATTATATGTGATAGTGTTCGCGCGTTTTAGGTTCAAGATTGCAAGCCGTGCTTTGTTGCCCTTCTGCAACGGCCTGAGCTATGCGTTCTGCCACGATCAGCTTACCTATCACTCGTCAGTTCTTTTTTTGCAAGCAGGAGCAATCTGTGGTCAAGAAGTTGTACGTTGGCAATCTGCCGTACAGCGTGACGGAGAATGATCTCCGCACAATGTTCGAACAGGTCGGCGAAGTCACCAGCGCGACGGTGATTACCGACCGGGAAACAGGCCGTTCCAAAGGGTTCGGGTTTGTCGAAATGGCGCTTGAGGAAGCGGCTCAGGAGGCCATCAAACGGTTTAACGGGTTCGCGATGGATCGGCGTAACCTGACCGTCAGCGAGGCGCGCCCCCGCGAGGAGCGCCCCAATCGCCGGCCAGAACGTCGCGGGCCGCGCGATTATTAATTAAACCGCGTTCGTTGTTGAACGTGCAGCCGCGCAGGTGCGTAACCCGCGCGGTTTTTTGTTGTACGCCCGCTCACAGGCCGGCGGCTTTTGCCTCATTCCAGAAGCCGTCCAGTTCCGCCAGCGAAAACTCGTCCATTGCCCGCCCGGTCTTTTTGACCGCTTCCTCCACAAAGCGGAAGCGCCGGTAGAACTTGGCGTTGGCCTCCCGCAGCGCCGTTTCCGGCTCGACCTTCAACCAGCGCGCCAGGTTCACCATCATAAACAACAGGTCGCCGACTTCCTCCTGCTTTTCGGCGTCGGTTTGTGCGGCCAGCACTTCCTTTAGCTCCTGCTGAAAGTGCGCCGCTACATCTTCCAGCCGTTCCCAGTCGAAACCGGGGCCGGCGGCCTTGCCCTGGTACTGGTAGGCGGCCATCAGCGCCGGCAGCCCCGCCGGCACGCCGTCCAGCAGCGACTCGCGCCTCTGCCCTCCTTCGGCCTGCTCCTCGCGTTTGAGTTCCTGCCAGTTTTTGACCACCTCGTCCGCGCCGCTCACGTTCACGTCGCCCCACACGTGCGGGTGGCGGTGAATCAGTTTGCGGTTGATGCGGCTGATGACCTCCGCCATCGTAAATTCGCCGGCTTCGGTGGCGATCTGCGCGTGCAGGCCGATTTGCAGCAGCAGGTCGCCCAGTTCGCCCGCCAGCGCCGCCATATCCTCGCTGTCCAGGGCTTCCAGCGCCTCGTAGGTTTCTTCCAGCAAATACTGCCGCAGCGATTGGTGCGTCTGTTTTCGATCCCAGGGGCAGCCCTCCGGCGCGCGCAGATGAGCGATCACTTCCTGGAACTGCTCGAAACTGGACATGCCGCCCAGCGCCGGCACGTACAGCGCCGTCATATGCCGGATGTGCGCGCTGCGATCAATCTCGTACAGCGGCAGAGTTTCCACCAGCGCGTTTTCCGTCCCGGCCTCATGAATCAGCTTCACCGGGAAATCGTCCGGGTACTGGTTCATCAGCGTCAGTTTCACGTCGGCGGCCACCGCCCGGCTGTAGACCTGCCCCAGCAGCGCCGGATAATCCGGGTTCAGCGGCGGATGGTGCATGGCCGCCACACCGATGCCGTCCAGCACTTGCAGCCCGTCCAGCGCATCCACGCCCAGCAGCGCCAGCGCCGCCTCCACGAAGCTGATGCCGCTGACGATCTCGACCGCGACTCCGGCCTCGCGCGCCTTCGCCATAAGCTGCGTTACGGTTGCCTCGCCCACCAGCGGATCGCCCGGTACGGCGTACACCACGTCGCCCGTTCTGGCCGCTTCCAGCACCCGCTCCACGATGGCAGTATATACCGCCGCGAAGTCGTCCAGCGCCTCGTACAGGTTATCGAAGGTGTGGTACATCTGCCCGTTGTTCCGCGGCAGGCAGGAAACGCAGCCGTGCTGTCCGGTTCGCAAATAAACGGTTCTGGCCTCTTTCAGCGTCCGCCACGCCCGGCGGGACAGGTCATCCACGCTGCCCGGCCCCAGGCCGACAATCGTCAATGTCATGCAGGGTGTCCTCAAAATAACTTACCGCCAGCATAAAGGAATTTTAGCAGGTCGCCTTGAGTCTTTCCCTTCTGTGTTACGCTTTTTTCTTCGGCTGCCGTTCGTCAAGCGTTTGCGCCGAAGGCCAGCCGAAGCCCTCGCCCCGTATTGGCTCTGCTGGCCGCCTTCACATGTTCTTCACAATTTTTTCACCAAGTCAAGGCGTAATAAATGTTATACTATAATCAATTGCCGCCTACAACCAACCTGTATGGAGACAAAACCTGGATGACTATCGTAATTGATCCCGTTTTTTCGGTTTATAATCTCACCTTACGCGTCGAAGCACAAAATACCCCTTTGCGCCGCCGTCGCGCCATGTCGCTTATCAGCTATCAAATTGAAAGGCTCATGGGTAAAAAGAGTGAAAGGCAACCAAATCAGCAATGAAAGCGGGCGAGACGCGCTTCAGATTACGACGGAATTCACACAAGGCAATGTAG
>QUBZ01000112.1 GCA_014338005.1 Chloroflexota bacterium
CGGCGGAACAATCCGGCTGCTGGGCTGGCAGCGGGATGAAACACGGCTGACGCTGTATTGGGAAACCATTGCGCCGCCGGGAGCGGACTACACCGTTTTCGCGCAGTGGTTGGACGCTGCTAACGAAGTGGCCGCCCAGGGGGACGCGCCGCCGGATTTGCCGACGCGCTTCTGGCTGCCGGGCGAACGTTATATCACGCGGCACACCTTCCTGCCCGGCGAAACGCTGGCCGCCGGGGACTACCGGCTGGTGATCGGCTGGTACGACCCGATTGGCGGTCAACGGCTGGCCGCCGGTACGCCGGATGACGCGCTGCTGCTGGAAACCCTCACCATTCGTTAAGCGGAATATCGGCCCACGTCCCGACCACATTTCCGGTTTCGTCGAATACGCTGGCATTGATGAAGCCACCGTTTTCCAGCGTGTACAGGCCGACGCGCAGGATGGCTGTTTCCGGCGGCAGGCTAATGTCCGCCCATGTAAGAATCCGGTCGCCTGCGCACCAGAAGCGCCCCGGCCACAGGCTGTTATCGCGCTGGCCGATCTTTTCCCCGTTTGCGTCCAGAAAGTGGCCGAAGTAATGATAATCGGCCTCGACCGGTCCCGGCAGCTGCCATTCGAGAATCATCCGGTCGGCCTGAAGATGATAACCGGTGAGCCGAATGCCGCTCTCAAAACGCACGGCTTCGACCGCCGTCAGCGCCGGGCCGTTCCATTCCGGCGCGGCCTCGAAGGCCCACACGCGGTAGCTGCCTTCGCCAGGGCGGAGCGGGAAAACCACCTCCTTAGCCGCTCGATAAAGACTGCCGAGGAGGTTATCCGGCGCGTTGGGGGCGACCAGGACGGCAAACGCGCCCGCCGGGAAAACTGCTGCGCCATCCCCGGCCAGCGCGCGCACGCACCGCGCCGTGTCGCGCAGCATCACCGGCCAGATGGCCGGCTCCTGATCGTAGAGGATTTCAAAACCATCGCTGATAACCAGCACATCATCGTGCTGTGCCAGCGCCGCGCGCGCGTCCAGCAAGTAGTGCATGGGCGGGCCGAAGCCTTCCGGCGTGGCAGTCGAATCCAGGTAGCGCAGCAGGCCGCGCCACCACAAACCCTGCGTCAGCAGCAGCACGCCGAATCCCGCCAGCAGCGCCGTCCGGCTGTAGGGTTTACCCGGCGCGGCGTTCACCAGCCAGGCCAGGCCAACCCCCGCCAGCAAACACAGCGCCGGGATGCTGGCAATGAAATAATGCGGGTAAACGCGCGTCCAGGTGATCGAAAAAACTGCCATCGGCAGCCCAACCCAGACAATCAGCAGGAGGGCCAGCCGGCGGTAGGGCGGCATCCAGACGGCGGCCAAGCCGACCACGACCGCTGTGCCGACCAGCAGCCACAGCCCCGCCGGGGGCGGAACGCTTGCCAGCAGATCGGCGGTCTGCTGCGGGGCGACCCAGGTTTCCAGCGCCAGGCCGGTGGCGAGGCGAGCGTTAAAAATCAACGCATCGGGTGTGAGCGTGAGGGCTTCACCGGAACGGGCGACGGCATTGGCGATGCGGTTCGGGTCTTGTTGCAACGTGGACGACAGGCCGAGCAGAAATGGCACCAGCGTCATTGTCGCCAGGCCGAAACTGAAAAACAGCGCCCGCGCCGAGAGGGTTTTGCGCCCTATCCAGAGGCAGACCAGATACAGCGGCAGCAGCGCCCAGGCCGCGAAGTGAATCTGGACGGCAAACATCAGAACCGGCAGGCAGGCGATCTGCGCCCAGCGTTTGTTCTCGCCGAAGCCATATAATCCCAAAACAATCGCCAGCAGCAGAAAGGGCGTATGGAAGTCCTGCGCCCAGATTTTGCGGCTGTAGAGGATTGCCCAGGGGTTGAGAGCATAGGCCAGCCCGGCGGCCAGCGCCGCCACACGGCCCAAATAGCGATGCGCGATCCACCACAGCAGCCCTACGCCGGCCACGTTGAGCGCGGCGATGAACAGCGTGGCGAACTGGGGATTAGATGACAGCAGATAGGGAAGGGTCAGCACGTAAACGCTGATGGGCGGGTTCGGCACGCCGACCGAAGATGGAATGCCGGTGAGCGGAAAATCGCCGCCGGCCAGCCAGTCCTGCGCCATCAGCGACAGCATGGCCTCGTCGTGCAAAAACTCAATGATTCCGGGTTCGCCCAGGCGCATCAGGGCGGCGACCAGCAGCACCAGCGCCAGCAGCAGCCCGTCCCGGCGGGTCATACGGTTTACGGCGAGCATGTATCCTCGTTTAAGGGCAGAATGACGCGGTTATCCGGCACGGGCTGGCCGTTCTGCGTGACGGCCAGCCGCCGGTCAGGCGTGTACAGGCCGACTGCAACCGACCGGATGGCCTCATCCCAGGGCAGGCTGTAGATCGCCAGCAGATTTTGCCCCGGCAGCCACAGCGAAGACGGGTAATCCGCGCCCAGCGGCGGCGCATCGTTCTGGACGATCTGCTGGCCGTTTGCATCCAGGCCGTGTATGAAGGTCGTCACGTCCTGCCCCGGCGATTGGCGCACCATCCAGCCAAGCCGGATGTTCAGGCGGCCGCCGTCGCGTGTCACCCCGGCGCAGGCCAGTTCAAGCGTTTCATCGAAGCGGTAGCCCAGCGATGACGGCAGCGCCTCGCCGCGCCCCTGGATGCGTATCAGCGGTTCGAGTACAATCCGGTCGCTTCCGTCCGGCAGGCGCAGCGGCGCGTTGGTGGCGGCATCAAGCATCTGCACGCTGATGCGCCCGGCATAGGGCGGCGCATCCTCGAACACCCGCATCACGTGAATGTCCGAGGCGAAACGGTCAGGCGTATAGCCGATAGTATTGCCGCCGCCGGGGAAAAACGGCTCGCTGGCCGCCCAGGCCGCCGTCTGCGACAGGTTCACAAGCTGCACCACCGGGCGGTATTCGCGTTCGATTTCATGCAGCGCCCGCCAGTACAGTGTTACGGCCAGCAGGTCGCCCGGCGCGGCGTCCGTCTGTTCCAGCGTGTAACCGAGCAGTTCAAATGTATCGCCAAACGAGACATGCACCGGGGTCTGCATGTAAGCCGGGCTGTCCGGCGGCGAACGGTGACGAAACCACAGCGTTTGCGGCGTGATGTAAACCGTGTTCACCAGCGCGAAAATCACCACCCCGGCCAGGATGGCCGCAGCGGGGCGCGGCGGGAGCGAACCTTCTTCAGCGGCGGTTTTCCGGTCTGTTTCGACGCTTTGGGGTTGGCGGCCTGTCACCACCAGCAGGACGCAAAGACCCAGGCTCGCCAGCGTGACCAGCGCGCCAAGCGTCTGCGCCGTCGTGCCGGTGTAGGCCAGCGTGATGATATGTTCACCTTCCGGCACGTTTATGGTGATCTGGCCGAGTTCCGCCTCCGGGTACACTTCGACCGGCTGGCCGTTGAGTGTGGCCGTCCAGCCGGGGAAATAAAACTGCCGGAAGCGCACCGGTCGCGCGCTGGCGACCGTCACCCGTACTGAGGACGAGTCTATCTGCTCGACCTGCAAATCCGGCCACTGGCGGATCATGTCCAGCCGGTTGACGACGATTCGCAGCGGGTCAGTGATGTATTCCTCCGGCTCGACCGCCGGGTCCCAGCCGGGTTTTTCCCCCCATATAGGGTTAAATTCATCGTAGCTGGTCGTCCCCCAGTTGTGTTCGACCGTTTCCATGCGGATTTCGTCCAGCGCCGATAGATTTTCCCAGTTGACGAACCGCTGGTTGGGGTACACCAGCGGCAGCGCGGAAACCAGCGCCAGCGCCAGCGCCGCACCCAACCCGGCCAGCCGCCAGCGCGTGGGCAGCAGCAGCAAACTCGCGCCGCCGGCCAGGGCGATGAACACCGCGCCGACGCGCAGCAGCCGCGCCGGGAAGCGCAGTTGGGCCAGGAACGGAATCCGTTCCCACAGCGGCAGCGAAATTTCCAGCAACATGAGCGTGTTGAAGGCCAGCGCCAGCGCCAGCAGCGCCGCGACCGTATAACGCCGGCGGCGTATTAGCGCCAGCAGACCGAGCGCGCCCAACACGCCGTTGAGCAGGCCAAAAGTAGTCGGCAGTTCAAAACGCAGGTCGGTTAAATCCATCGGAATCGGCTGGCTGAATAACTCGCCGGGCTGCAAAAAGTTGCTGATGAGGTAGGGGATGACATCCGGCGCGTCCTCAGCCGCCTGGATGTAACGCAGTTCGGCGGCCATCGGCAGCAGGAAGATGGCCGCCAGACCCGCGCCCAGAACCAGCCCGGCGAAAACTGTCCCCAGACGGCGCGGCAGCGTGGCGCGCGCGCGCCAGCCGTACAGCAGGGGCAGTAACAGCGCCGCCGGGGCGATAAACAGCCCGGCCACCAGCGTCACCGGCTGATGAGTCAGCACCATGCCGGCCAGCGGCAGGCCGACCGCCAGCAGGCTGCGCCGGGTGGGAAACCGCGCTGCCGTGACCAGACCCCAGAATACCCAGGGAACAAACGCGGCGGACATCATCTGCGGCAGGCTGCCCTGATGCCAGATTTCGTACAGGCGCGAGGGCGCGTAGGCCCACAGCATGGCCGCCAGGAGCGCGCCGTAACCGGGCAGAAAACGCCGCGCCAGCGCATACGTGCCAACGCTGCCGAGCATCCAGGCCAGCGCGCCGACCAGCGTGAATGCCAGCGGAATCGGTAAACCCAGCAGCCCCAATAAACCGCCCAGGTGAAAAACGCCGGGCGGATAAAAGTTGAAAACCGGGTAGCCGTAGCCCAGGTGAAACCAGGGAACCCAGCGCGGCCACAGGTTTCCGGTCTGGAGCAGGGTGGTCATGGCGAAGATGCGGTGGACGTGCAGCGGCGCATCCGCCGATTTAATCACACCGTCGCCGAAGGTTGGGATGATGCCGATCAATGGCAAAACCGCCGCGACCAGATAACCGGGGTCGAGCCGAGAAAATAAAGGGCCAAACAGAGTTCGGATTGAACGGAGGGCGGGCAGCCGTCCCGCCCTCAGGGAATCTCCGGCAAAATCGGTCACTCGATCTCCACTGCCAGCGCGACCGCTTCCGAACCGCCCAAACAGAGTGCCGCCACGCCGCGTTTGAGGCCGCGCGCTTTGAGGGTATGAATTAAGGTCGTCAGCACGCGCGCGCCGCTGGCCCCGATGGGGTGGCCGAGCGCAATCGCGCCGCCGTTGACGTTCAGTTTTTCCACCGGCAGTTGGTGGCCGTCACGTGCCAGGCCGCGTATATCGGCCAGCACCTGGGCGGCAAACGCCTCGTTGATCTCGAACAGATCAACATCCTCCATCGTCCAGCCGGCGCGTTCCAGGACAATGGGGATGGCCTTCACCGGCGCGTAAAACAGCCAGGCGGGGTCAACGGCGGCCTGCCCGTAGGCGACCACGCGCGCCACTGGCTGGTGGCCGTGCCGTTCGGCGTAGGCGCGGCTGCTGACCACCACCGCTGATGCGCCGTCGTTCATGCCCGGCGCGTTGCCGGCGGTGACGCGGCCATCGGTTTCAAAGGCCGGTTTGAGCTTCGCCAGCGCATCCAGCGAGGTATCCGCCCGAATCGGCTCATCCTGGTCAACGATTATATCGCCCTTGCGTCCTGGAATGGTAATCGGGACGATTTCGGCCTTAAAACTGCCGGCTTCGGCAGCCTGCGCGGCGAGCCGGTGGCTGCGGAGCGCGAACTCGTCCATCTCCTCGCGGCTGACCTCAAACTGCCGGGCGATAAACTCCGCCGCGCTGCCCATGCTCCAGTTGCACAGCGAACACCACAGCCCATCATGCCGCAAGGAGTCAACCATCTGGACATCGCCATATTTATTGCCCTGACGCATGGACGTAACGAGGTAAGGCGCGCTGCTCATGCTTTCCGTGCCGCCGGCAATGAACAGGTCGCCATCCCCGGCTTTGATAGCGCTGGCCGACAGCATGACGGCTTTCAGGCCGCTGCCGCAGGCTTTGTTAATCAGCAGCCCGCCGACGTGATCCGGCACGCCTGCGCCGATGCTGATCTGGCGGGGCAGCGCCTGGCCGACGCCCGCGCTGACAACGTTGCCCATGATGACCTCATCCACGTCAGCCGGATTGATGCCGCTGCGCTCGACGGCGGCTTTTACCGCTGCGCGCCCCAGTTCGACGGCGCTGAGCGGCGCAAACGCCCCCAGGAACTTGCCGCTGGGCGTGCGGACGCTGGTCAGGATGACCGCTTCACGTTCGTTTTTACCGTTGGTGGACATGAAAAAATCTCTTTCTCTAAGGATGATTTCCCGAAGGCACGGTTAACCACCCTCCGGGTACAGACGATGCCAGATGGCTTTCAGTTCATGGTAGATATTGTCCAGCGTGTCTGGGATGACGCGCGTATGGGCGACGGTCGTCATGAAGTTGGCGTCCCCCGGCCAGCGTGGGACGATATGAAAGTGATAATGTTCGGCGATGCCTGCGCCCGCCGCCGGGCCGATGTTCGCGCCCAGGTTGAAGGCCGGCGGGTTGTACGCCGCCCGCAGCACGGCCAGCGCCCGGTTGGTGGTTTGCATCAGGTCAGTCAGAGCTTCTGTTGGCAGGTTTTCGGGCGTGTCGGTGTGCTGGTTGGGGATGACCATCAGATGGCCGTTGTTGTATGGATACAGGTTGAGTGTGACATAAACGTAACCAGACCGGGCGATGATCTGGCCGTTATCATCCTGCACCGCCGCCAGCTTACAGAATATGCAGCCTCCGGCAGGCTTTTTTTCGCCGCGAATGTAGGCCATACGCCAGGGTGTCCACAGATAGTCCATGCGTGAGTCCGTTGAACCGCCGCAAATTCGATTATAAAGAGGCCGGACGCCGGAAACAAGTCGAGATGCGGCGCGGGGGGATATGATACAATTTGGGCGGTTAGGCTGCGTTTCCACAGCATGAGGGATGAATGGAATTTACGGCGGAGCGAATTCAGCAGGCGCTAACACCCCGCGCGGCGCGATATTACGAACGGCTCGGCAGCACCAACGAAATCGCGCTGGAGTGGCTGAAAATGGGCGCGCCGGATGGCGCGGTTGTGGTCGCCGACGAACAGACCAGCGGGCGCGGGCGACTGGGGCGTTCCTGGCAGACGCCGCCGGGCGCGGCGCTGGCGGTGTCGGTCATTGTGCGTCCGCGTGTTGAATTCATCTCGCAAATCACCATGCTGGGCGCGCTGGCGATTCACGATACGCTGCTGCGCTTCGGCGTAAAGGACTCCGGCATCAAATGGCCGAATGATGTGCAGGTGAATGGGCGGAAAATCTGCGGCGTGCTGCCGGAAGCGGTCTGGGACGGTGATCGGCTGCTGGGTGTAGTGTTGGGTCTGGGGCTGAACGTGCGGGTGGATTTTACCGGGACGGAACTGGAAACGACGGCCATCAGCCTGGAGGCAGTGCTTGGCAGGCCGGTGAACCGGCTGGAAGTGCTGGTCGGCCTGCTGGACAGTGTAGACCATTGGTGCGGGCTGCTGGGCCGGCCCGCGCTGTTTGAGGCTTGGAAATCCCGGCTGACAACCTTGGGGCAGATGGTGGTTGTCGGCGAGGTGCGCGGCCTGGCCGAACGGGTGGACGAAGCCGGCGCGTTATGGGTGCGGGACGGCAGCGGCGAACTGCGCTGCATCCTGGCCGGCGATGTGGCTTTAGGAACGGATGAGCATGGGAATTAAACTCGACTGGGAAATTGAGGCCGAACAGACGCACGTCAAAAGCGCCGGCGAAGACCCGGAAACCCGACGCCGCCGGCGGTTGGGGCGGCTGCGCCTGCTGCTGTTCGTGCTGGGGGTGCTGGCGATTTTTGGCGCAATTGTCGGTTTCATCTACCTGCGTCTGGAAACGGTTGAATATGCGGTCGAAGAACTGCTGCGAAATACGGTAGACGCCGAAATCGCGGCGCTGCGGCTGGGCGATTGGGGCGCGTTTTCGGCAGCACAGCGCAGCGCATCCGGCGAATGGCTGCAAAAACAGGAGCAGACCTTTCAGGATTACCAGGCGCTTAAACTGAACAGCAGCGTCCGGCTTACCGGGCGCATTCTCGACCTGATGATTGACCGGACGCGGGCGCGGGTGGCGGTCGAGGAGATCATTGACGGCGTGCCGTATACGCGCATCTGGTTTTACTGGCGCTACGATGACGGCTGGCGGCACGTGCCGCCAGACTACACCTTCTGGGGGGACGTGCGCCGCTTTGACGGGCAGGGGGTTTCGGTGCGTTACCAGGCGGTGGACGCTCCCCTGGCGGCCAGCCTGGGGCCGCGCTTAGAGCAGTGGCTTCGGATCGGCTGCGCGGCACTGGCCTGCGGTACGCTGCCGGCGGTTATGGTGGACATCGTGCCGGACGAAGGCTTGCAAATGTCCTGGTCGGATAATAATCCCTGGCTGCTGCAAGTGCCATCCCCTTACATCCGGCGCGCTCGGACGGACATGCCGTTCGACCTGGAACTCCAGTTCAGCGCGGCAGGCCTGCTGGCGGAGCGGCTGGTGCAGGCGGCGACCAATAATCTACAACCTGTTTACCCCGCCGACGTATATCATCTGCGGCAGGCTGTGATTTCCTGGCTGGTGGGGCGTTTTGTTGAGATGAACACCAATTCCTTCCTCATCGGCAGCTTGGCGCAGAACTACGGCGAAACTGCCGTTGGCCGCCTGCTTCAGCTTATGCAGCCGGACTCCGACGCGCGCATCTTCAACCAGGTGGTGGGGGTGGCCTCGCTTGAGCAGGCCAGCCTGGACTGGCGCGATCTGCTGACCTGGCGGCTGGTGACGGAAGACGAGCTTATCCGGCGGCGGGATGAGGTGAATTTTCTGGCGCTGTACGATACCCGCGAAACGATGGTGCGCGAGCTGGCCTACCAGCGTTTTGCAGCCGCCCCGTTGGATTTGCAGAAGGTGGTCATCTCAGCGCCGCTGGAAAGCGGCGCGGACGGCACGCCGCAGATGCGCGCGGTAGTGCAGGTGGGCGACGACCCCGCCAGCCGCCAGGAGGTGTTGTTCCGGCTGGTGGACGGGAACTGGCGGCGCGCGTCGTGACAGGGCTTTAATTAATACCCGACCGGATGCCAGATGGGGCAATCGTGCTAAAATGAGGTAAGCACGGGCAGTTTTGAAGGAGAAGCTGTATGCTGGACGATCTTCGGAAAAGCGCAGCCGAGAACGATTTTGACTTCGAGGAGGATGACGACGCTTTTGCCGTCGAAGAAGATACCGAACATAAAGTAGATAAACTGTTCCTGGGCATGACGGCGGTCGAGCGCATGTTTTTGACGATCTTTTTGTTCATGAACGTGTGCGTGCTGGGGATCGCGCTGCTGCTGGCGACCGGACGCCTGGTTTTTTAGGGGCGCTGCCGCGAATGTCCGGCAGCAGGGGCGAACCGGCGGCTCGCCCCCGCGAATGATTAAGACGCTCTATCCACCTGGTTTAAGCATCAGGCGGCTGGCGGCGTTGGCCTCCACATCTTCGCGCGCCCACAGCATCGGGTGATATTGTATGTTTCGCCATTCGTCAATCATATCGGCGTAGTGCGGGCTGTAGGGGTGGCCGCTCTGTCCGGTGGTGTGGATGGTCAGGCTGCGTCTGAAGTCCCCCAGGTCTACGATCATCCGCATCGAGGGCAGCGAGCGCACCGCGTAATCTTCGGCGGCGGCGCTCCAACTGGTGGCGTTGACGATGGACGAGCCGCCGCTGGTCGCCACCGGGCCGCGATTGAAGATGTTTTCGATCAGGTTTATGCCGCTGCTGCCCAGCGGGTTGCTGACGAAGGTCGAAGTGTGCAGGCTGCCCCACTTCCAGGCGGCGCGGTCGCTGCCAAGCTGGTCAACGACCGCCTGATAACCTTCCCGGAACGACCGGCTTAGAATGTCGTCGCGGGTTTCGGTTATGTCGGTGGTGCGGATGTCGTCCCACCAGGGATTTTCCGGCTCCTGGGCCAGTTGGTAGGCTGCCCACATATCCATCGAGCCGCCGCCCGCGCTGCCATCATCCAGTTGATCGTTAAACAGATTGTCCACCAGCCGCGCCCAAAAGCTGGCGTACAGGGCGGCCTGAGGGCTGTCCATGTGCATCTGGTAATCCCACTCCGCCAGCCAGTCGCGCGCGCCGTTGAGCGTTTCGTCTCCGAAGTCGAGTTCGGCCAGGTAAGGCATCAGTTCCTCGGCGCTGATGGTTTTGTTATCCCCATGAATGGCAGCGAACGTGTCCGAATTGTGTGGAGTCATCGTCTGAAGCAGTTCAACGATGCGCTGCCCGCGATAACCATAGTCCCATTCCTGACTGATAAAATAGTTGGCGTCCTCTCCGAACTCGTCTGCCAGTTTATCGCGCAGTTGGTCGTAATATTCCAGCGGCACAACGGCCTGGTTGGCGCTGTGCAGAAAGCCGCTTTCCGGGTTAAGCGCGCGCGGTAGGTCATCGAACGGGATATACCCTTTCCATTCATAGGCGTCGGTTGTGCCGTCCACCGGCAGCAGGCCGGAATGCCCGGCAGCGCGGATGGGGATTTTGCCGGGCGTCTGGTAGCCGATGTTGCCGTCTACGTCGGCGTAAACGAAGTTCTGTGAGGGAACGTCCCAGTAACGCAGCGCCTCGCGGAACTCTTCCCAGGTCTGCGCCCGATTAAGGCCGACCGCCGCTTTCAAGATCGTACTCGGCTCCAATGCCGTCCAGCGGAAGGCCATCGGATCGTCGTTATTGAAGCCCTGAAGCGTGCCATCGTCATCAATCTGGTTGTCGTTGATGATCGGGCCGAGGTGCGTTTCGCGCACGCGGATGGTGATGGGCGGCTCGCCGTCGCCGAAGTTGATGGTTTCCTCATGGACGACCATATCGCGCCATTCGCCGTTCCATTCGTATTGCAGTTCGTTGTCTGGGTTGATCTTCAGCAGGTACAAATCCTGCGTATCCGGCCCGACGTTGGTGACGCCCCAGGCGATGCGCGCGTTATGGCCGACAATGACGCCGGGCGTGGCGGGCAGCGCGAACCCGCGCACTTCGAAGGGACATTCCTCGCCGACCGGCTGGCAGTGCAGGCCGATTTCGTACCAGATGGACGGCATCTGGATGCCCAGGTGCGGATCGTCGGCCAGCAGCGGAGCACCGCTTTCGGTAAGCTGGCCGCCGACGACCCAGTTGTTGCTGCCGATGGCCGGGTCGGTGCGGAACAAGGCATGGCCGGACGTGATTCCGCCGGCCAGCCGCGTACTGACGCCGATGATACCGGCGCTGCCGGATGAAGCGGTCAGGGTGGCATCGGTGACGGGCAGCGCCTCCGGCGGAACAATGGTTGGCTTTTCGCCGAACGGCCAGGGTAGTAGATACTGATCGGCCATTTCCTGACCGAGCGTTTCGTACAGCGCCGAACGTTGCAGTTCCGCGCCGCGATTGCCGCTCAGGTTCCAGGCCATCACCTTTGCCCACACCAACGAATCCACCGGCGTCCAGGGTTCGATGGCGACACGAACGCCGGTTAAACCGAGCAGCGTATATTCGAGCGCCAGGTCGTCGGGCGGGCGGCTGAGGATGTAAGCATTGACACCATCGGCGAAGGCTTGCAGGACGGCCAGGCTTTCCTCGTCGTAACTTTCGAGGTCGCGTTCGGCGGCGCGCCGCCAGCCGACGGTGCGGATGAACACATCCTGGGGCATTACGCTGTCCTGTTTACCGGTCAGCTCCTGAATCGAACCGCTGCCGATGTGCCGGTTAAACTCCATCTGCCACCAGCGATCCTGCGCCTGAATATAACCCTGCGCGAAAAAGAGATCGTAGGCATTGGCGGCGTAAATGTGCGGGATGCCCCATTTGTCGCGGATAACCTCGACGGTATTTTTTAGCCCTGCGCCTGCGGCGGCCAACGCGCCGGGCGGCATCGTTATCGTAATTTCGCCTTCCGTTTGGGGCAGCGGCCCGCGCGTCCAATCGTTAAATACCAGAAAACCGCCAAGCAGAACAACAGCGACAACCAGGACAAAAACCAGTAAAACGATCCTTAAAATTTTCACAGGACGCTCCTAAAGCGTATCTTAAGAATATAAAAATCGAGCAGGCAAGTTGTACCGCAGAAACTAAAAACCGCCAAGACGCTGCGCGCTGCGAAGCATGTTGTAATTCAGCCGTTCAGCGCGTCCTGCGCCGCTTCCAGGTCGGCGACATACTGCGCGGCGTCGGCGGCGTGATCGCCTGTGGGCGCGAGTTCCAGGTAGCGGCGGAAGTCGGCCAGGGCATCGTCGCGGGTATCCAGGCCGGTTTGCAGAATCGAGGCGTACAGCACGCCGCGATAGTAGTAGGCGTCGGCGTAATCAGGTGCGAGTTCCAGCGCGGCGTTGTAGTCGGTTAATGCTTTGTCCCATTCGTACAGCGCCAGGTATATCTGCCCACGCAGGACGTGAAGTTCCGGGTTTTGGGGAGTGATTTCGAGCGCGGCGGTGAGGTCGGCGATGGCGTCGTCGTAACGCGAGGCGAGGGCATGTTCTTGGGCGAGATCTGTGAGTCTGGAAACTTCATTACCAGACAACTTCGCTCGTATCATAAAATACCCAGCTACTACCGGCACAAGTAACACAATCGCCATAATCAGAATACGGCTCTTATACATCCCGCACTTGCTCCTTTTTTAGCATCAAACATTTTTGTTGAAACTGCGCGCAGTGGAAATTTTATCTCGTATTATATACGCTCGCAGAAGACTTGGATTTATCCCAAATGGTTTGGGATAACCATCTTAGCAGTTGGGATACAACGGGTTGGATATGGCCTTTAGAGGCGTTTTGAGGTATAATTAAACCTATTGTTCAGGTGTATTGTAGTGGAAACTTCTTTTTCACCCCGGCGCGCCAATCTGGCGCGCTTTAACCCGAAAAGTAATGAACGATCAGCGCAGTTAACCTGACCTCACCCTCCGAATCCCTCTCCTCACCGGGAGGGGGTAAACAAAGCAGGTGGGGTTTGAGTCTTGGAGCATAAACGAACATGGTGATGGACGCTGGCACGATTCGCCCGATTAACATTAACGAAGAAATGCGCGGCAGCTACCTGGATTACGCCATGAGCGTGATCGTCGCCCGCGCGCTGCCGGACGCCCGCGACGGCCTGAAGCCTGTCCACCGGCGCATCCTGTATGCCATGTACGATATGGGTATCCGCGCCAATTCGGCTTACAAAAAGAGCGCGCGCATCGTCGGCGACGTGCTGGGTAAATATCACCCGCATGGCGACAGCGCCGTATACGACGCAATGGCGCGTATGGCGCAGGATTTTTCGCTGCGTTACCCGCTGGTGGACGGCCAGGGCAACTTCGGCAGCGTGGACGGTGACAGCCCGGCGGCCATGCGTTACACCGAGGCGCGCCTGTCGCAGATGGCCGAAGAACTGCTGGCCGACATCAACATGAATACGGTGGATTTCGTAGACAACTACGACGGCACGACGCAGGAACCGGCGGTGCTGCCGGCTCGGCTGCCGAACCTGCTGCTGAACGGCACCAGCGGTATCGCCGTCGGCATGGCGACCAACGTGCCGCCCCATAACCTGCACGAACTGGCGCAGGCGATTGCTTACCTGATTGACCAATACGAGACGATTGACGAAGTAACCGTTGATGACCTGATGGAGTTCGTCAAAGGGCCGGATTTTCCGACCGGGGCGTATATTGTCGTGGGCGACGAACTGAAAGAGGCTTATGCTACCGGGCGTGGTCGGGTGGTTATGCGCGCTAAATCCGACATCGAGGAGATGCGAGGCGGACGCTTCCGCATCGTGTTTACGGAAATCCCGTATCAGGTAAGCAAAACGGCGCTCATCGAACGTATTGTGGAACTGGTGCGCGAAGGACGCTTACAGCACGTCCACGATTTGCGCGACGAATCCGACCGGCGGGGAATGCGGCTGGTGGTGGAGTTAAAACAGGCCGCGCAGCCGTTAACGGTGTTAAACCAATTGTACAAATATACCCAGCTTCAAAGCACCTACAGCATCCAGGTGCTGGCGCTGGTGAACAACGAGCCGCGCACGCTGAGCTTGAAACGCGCGCTGCAAATCTACATTGACCATCGTTACGAGGTGATCGTCCGGCGCAGCGAGTTTGAACTGGAAAAACAGCGGGCGCGGGCGCATATCCTGGAAGGGCTGTTGAAGGCGCTTTCCAACCTGGACGCGGTCATCCAGACCATTCGTTCCTCGGATGATACCGACGACGCCCGCAATAAGCTGATGGCGCGCTTTGACCTGAGCGAGCCGCAGGCGAATGCCATCCTGGAAATGCAGCTCCGGCGGCTGGCGGCGCTGGAGCGGCAGAAAATCCAGAATGAATATAACGAAGTGCTGGCGCGCATCGCCTACCTGGAAGATTTGCTGGCGTCACCCGC
>QUBZ01000113.1 GCA_014338005.1 Chloroflexota bacterium
CGTCTCTCGGCTCCATGCCCGAATCGAGCGGAACGGCCCGCGTTATTTGCTGCATGACCTCCATAGCGCCAACGGCACGTTTGTCAATGGTCGCCGCCTGCGCGAACCGCATGTGCTCCAGGATGAGGATCAAATTGGTTTGAGCCAACCGGCCCCCTTGCTGGTTTTTGTGGATGCCGACCCGACCGATTTTGTTACCGGCCAGTTGCGTTATGATGAACGGGCCATGCTCTTTAGCCTGGATAAAAAGCCGCTCGATTTAACCCCGGCCCAATTCCGGCTGCTGCTTCACCTATACCAACAAGCCGGCGCTGTTTGCACCCGAAAGCCGGATGATTCATGACCGAACGATTAAAATCCTGGATACCCCGACTGGCCGGCCAGCAGATCGCCGTGATCGGCGACGTGATGCTGGATGAATACCTGATTGGCCGGGCCACCCGCCTCAGCCGCGAAGCGCCCGTGCCGGTGCTGGAATTTGAATCGCGCCAGATTATCCCCGGCGGCGCGGCCAACCCCGCCGCCAACATCGTCGCCCTGGGCAGCACGGCGGTGCAGGTCGGCATCATCGGTTCGGACACGGCGGGGACGACGCTACGCCAGGTGCTTCAGGCGCGCGGCATCAACACCAATTCGCTGGTGGTGGACTCCGGCAGGCCGACGACCGTCAAAACGCGCATTATGGCACAGATGGGGCTGCGTTTTCCGCAGCAGGTGGCGCGGCTGGACACCCTCTCGCGCGAGCCAACCGGCCCGGCGGTCGAGCGCCAGGTGCGCGCCATGATTGACCGGCAGATTCGCGGCGTGAACGCCGTCCTGCTGTCCGATTATCACGTCGGGCTGTTAACGCCTTCGCTGGTATCAACGGTGCGGAAGTTGTGCGGCGGGGTGCTGCTGACCGCCGACGCCCAGGGCAGCCTGGATAAATACGCCGGTTTTGCGCTGGTGAAGTGCAACGCCGACGACGCCCGCGATTACCTGCGGCGCGACCTGCGCGGGGATGCCGAGTTTGCCGAAGCCGCGCTGGAATTGTGCCGGGCGCTCCGGCTGACCGGCGGCATGGTCATCACGCGCGGGTCGGCAGGCGCGACGGTGGCGACCCCGGACGGCAGCGCCGTCCACTGCCCCGCGCCCGCCGTGACCGACGTTTACGACGTGGTGGGCGCGGGTGATACGGCCATCGCCGTCATGACGCTGGCGATCAGCGCCGGGGCGAGCTGCCCGGACGCCGTGACCCTGGCGAACTACGCCAGCGGCCTGGTGGTGCGCCGTGTAGGCAACTACACCCCCACCCCCGATGAGCTGGCCTGGGCGATTGACACCTGGGGTTAAGGGACTGACCGTCAGGACACGAAGAAAATCACCTGGCATTCTCGGCGTTTTGGCGGTTGATGTTCAGCATCACGCGCGCCGCGTACAGTTTGACCCTCTCGGAAGCCTTTTCACAACCAACCACTTTTACAGTAGAATAATCATCGGCGACAAATTGTCTTATTGGAGAGCGCATGGACGAGCAAAAACTGCTGGCGCGAATTACGGTCAACCCGAATATCTTCGGCGGAAAACCCATCATTCGCGGACGGCGATTGGCCGTTGAGCATGTGTTGGGGATGCTGGCAGCCGGCGACACCCCTCAGATTATTCTTGAAGGCTATCCCTGGTTAGAGGCGGATGACATCACCGCCTGTCTGATTTACGCTCGTCGTTTGGTCGCGCATGAACGGATTGAGCCGTTAATCGTGGAGCGCGGGGCGTGAAATTGTTGCTGGATTCCTGCATTTCAGGTACAGCAGCATCAGAACTTCGAGCTGCCGGGCTGGACGTGCTGTATGCCGGTGAATGGAACGAAGACCCCGGCGATGATGAAATTCTGGCACGAGCTTATGAGGAATGCCGAATACTGGTTACGCTGGACAAAGACTTCGGCGAACTGGCAATCGTTCGCGGAACCGCTCACGCCGGGATTATTCGCCTCGTCAATATGTCTGCTAAACAGCAAGCCCTAACCTGTTTGCAGATACTGGAGCGTTACAGTCAGGAATTAGGGGCGGGCGCGATTGTAACCGCCGAACCCGGTTACGCCCGTATCCGCCCACCTCAAACCTAAGCCCCGTTCAGCGTCTCGCGTTTGACGTGCGGTTTGATCTCCACTTCGTCCAGCGCGTCCATCAGAAGGTTAAATTCCGGTATCGTGAGCTGCTGCTTGGCATCGCTCATGGCGACCGGCGGGTTGGGATGCACTTCCACCATCAGGCCGTCCGCGCCGCTGGCCTTCGCCACCCGCGCCAGCGGAATCGCAATATCGCGCCGCCCGGCGCTGTGCGAAATGTCCACAATCACCGGCAGGTGCGTTTCCAGCTTTAACACCGCCACGCCGCCGATGTCCAGCGTATTGCGCGTCCAGCGTTCAAAGGTGCGGATGCCGCGTTCGATCAGAATCACGTTCGGGTTGCCGCTGCTGACGATGTATTCCGCCGCGTACATAAATTCTTCCAGCGTGGCGGAAAGGCCGCGCTTGAGGATGACCGGCTGTTTGACCTTGCCCAGCGCCTTCAGCAAAAAGCTGTTCTGCATGTTGCGCGCGCCCACCCAGAAGATGTCCACATAGTCCGACATCATCTCGATCTGGCTTTTGTCCATGATCTCGCTGGTGATGAACATGCCATATGTGTTGGCGACCTGCCGGGCAATTTTTAAACCTTCCTCGCCCAACCCCTGAAAATCGTAAGGCGAGGTGCGCGGTTTGTAGGCCATGCCGCGCAGAATTTTGACGCCCCGCTGCGCCAGCGCCGCCGCCGTGATGTCCATCTGCTCGTAACTTTCGACCGCGCACGGCCCGGTGATGACCTGAAAAAGGCTGTTGCCGATCTGCGTTTTGCCGTCCGGCAGGGTGACAATGGTGCGGTCATCCGGCGTTTTGCGCTGGACGAGGATTTTGGCGCGGGCCTCGCGCTCCTCCAGCGCCATCGAAGCGCGAAAGATTTCCCGGAACAGCGCCTTGATCGTCTCGTTGCTGAACGGCCCCTGGTTGTGCTGCTCCAGCATTTGCAGCATAAAGGCTTCGCGCTGCGGGTCGTAAAACGAGGTGCCTAACTGCGCCTGCACCTTGCCGATGTCCGACACGATACGCGCGCGCTGGTTCAACAGGTCGAGGATATGCAGGTTGATCTCATCAACCTGAGCGCGGAGTTCCTGCAAACGATTTTCCGGGGTACTCATAACCAGCCTCTTTTGCTCATCACGAACGCCGCGCCATTATACAGCGCGCCCGAAGGCTTGCGAAACGGGCAGTTTTATGACAATGGTAATTGAACCCCTTCCCACCAGCGTCTATAATCGTAAAAAACAGCCGGCACGATCTTCGAGGAACACCTTGAGCAAAGCACCCGCACTAGAAACCGAACCCACCCCGGAGTTTAACGCCCGCTGTCTGGCGATCATTCAGGAATGGCAGCGCGGCGACCTGCCCTTTGCCGAAGCCAGCCAGCGGTTAATCGCCCTGGGGCGAGAAGCCACCACCAGCGGCCACGCGGTCAACCAGGGGCGGGTGGAGCAGCTTTTAGGGTATATGAAAGGCTATCGCGGCGACCTGAACGCCGCCATCCACCACTACGAACGCGCCCGCGCGCTCTACAACCTGGCCGGCAACCAGCGGCGCGTTGCCATCTGCGACCTGAACATGGGCGAGGCGTTTCGCCATAAGGGCGACTTCAAACGCGCGCATCTGCTGTTTGAAAAAGCCTATCAGGCCTTCAAAACCGTCGGCGACCGGGGCAGCGAGGCGATGGCAATCGGCAATAAGGGGCAGATGCACCTGAGCATGGGACAGCTCGATATCGCCCGCGCCGACCTGGAAGAAAGCTGCCGCATCGCCCGCCAGCTTTCCGACAGCGATCTTGACCGGAACGGGCAGTTGTGCGAAGTTCACCAGGCTTTGGCGCTGCTGCACCTCAAGTCCGGTGATACGGAAGCGGCCTGGCGCGAAGCCCGTCTGGCCTATCAAATCGCCAGCGAGACGCAGCAGCCGCTCCAACAGGGCTTCGCCAACCGCGCCGTCGCGGAAGTGCTGAACGCCGCCGGGGAAGCGCCGGAGAACGGTTTTTCGCCCGACCCGGACACTTATTATCAGGCGTCCAGCGAAGCCTTTGCCGAAATCAACGCCGAGGGCGAAATCGCCCGCACCATGTTCTGCCAGGCGCTCAGCATGGCGCGGCGGGGACGCCGCATGACCGCCGCCCGCAAGCTGCAGCTGGCGATGGGCATCTTCACCCGGCTGGGCATGGTAGATGACGCCGCCAAAGCCGCCGAAGCGCAGTTGGAAGTGCTGTAACCGGCGCGCCACAAACATCCCGGACACCGGCTTCAGGCCGGTCGAAAGCGACAGCCTCACAAACAAAACGCCCTCTGCTGCTAACGGCTGCCCCATTCCCACATCCCGTAGGCCACTTTTTGATCGAGCGGCGTCCCCGCCTGCGTCAGAATAATGCCGATTTCGCCCCGGTGATAGGATTCGTGAGCAATGAGGTAGCCCAGAAAAGCGGCGGGGTGCGGCTTAAATCCGCGTATTTTGCCCGTTTCAAAACTCCGGCGTAATACATCCTCAATGGCTTGAGCCGAAGCAGTGAGCGCCGACTCCAGTCGTTTTTTGGTGATGGCGGCTTTATCGGCGTTGGTTTTGGCGGCGATATTTTCGACCGCCGCTGCCGCGTCCGGCGCGATCTCTTTGAGCCACATCAGCCGGACGTTATGCATGTGGGCGAAGATGAGCTTCACGCTTCGCCCGCCGTTCGACGCTACGCCCTCCAGCGCGCCCTTATCAATCGCGTTCAGCACATAAAGATTGATCCGGTTGTGTATCTGCCAGGTTTCGATAAGCTGATCCTGCATACGCTTGGCCCCGCTGATAACGCGGATGTTCTAATGATTATAGCAAAAACAGGCAGACGGGCCGCCGTCGCCTTTGTTAAAGCTTTTTTAATTCCCGCTGTTTAGCGGTATACTCCGCGCCAATTCACCGGACTTCGGTACTCGAACATTGAGGGTGTTTATGGACGACTCCTCTCGACCGGTTGTGCTGGAAGCGCGCGGCCTGACCAAACGGTTTCCCGGCGTGCTGGCGAACGATCATATCAATCTTCAGCTTCGTAAGGGGCAGGTGCTGGGCCTGCTGGGCGAAAACGGCGCCGGCAAAAGCACCCTGATGAACCTGATCTACGGCCTGTACGCGCCCGACGAAGGCGAAATCCTGGTCAACGGCCAGGTCGCCCACATCCAAGACCCCAACGACGCCATCGCGCTCGGCATCGGCATGGTACACCAGCATTTTCAACTGGTGCCGGTGCTGACCGTGACCGAAAACGTCATGCTGGGCAACGAAGCTGTGCGCGGGCCGTTCCTCGACCGCCGCGCTGCCAAAAAACGCATCCTGGAAATTTCGCAGCAGTACGGTCTGGAAGTAGACCCGGACGCCCTGGTACAGGATTTGCCGGTCGGCGTGCAGCAGCGGGTGGAGATTATCAAGGCGCTGTATCGCAAGGCGGACATTTTAATCCTCGACGAACCTTCGGCGGTGCTGACGCCGCAGGAAACCGAGAGCCTGTTCGACATCATGCGTTCGCTGCAAGCGCGCGGCGTCAGTATCATCTTTATCTCGCACAAGCTCAAAGAAGTGCTGGAAATCTGCGACGAAATCGTAGTGCTGCGGCAGGGGCGCGTGGTCGGCAGTGCCGACCCCAAAACATCCACCGAGGAGTCGCTGGCGGCCATGATGGTCGGGCGCGAGGTGATCTTGCAGGTGGAAAAAGACCCCGCTCGTCCGGGTGAGCCGGTGCTGACCCTGCATGACCTGTGGGTGCGGGACGACCGCGATCTGCCGGCGCTCCGGGGCGTTTCGCTGGAAGTTCGCGGCGGCGAAATCCTGGGTGTGGCCGGCGTGCAGGGCAACGGCCAGACCGAACTGGTCGAGGCGATCACCGGGCTGCGGAAGGTGGAAAGCGGTCGAATCGTCATCCAATACCGGGATGTGACCAACGCCCGCCCGCGCCGCGTGACCGAAAGCGGCGTTTCCCACGTGCCGGAAGACCGCCAGAAGAACGGCATGGTCGCCACCTTCCCCATCAAGGATAATCTGGTGCTGCAAACCTACTACATCGGCCCGTTCAGCATCGGCATCCTTGCCAACGAGCGCGCCAAAGAAGAAAACGCCAACCGGCTGGTGAAGCAGTATGATGTGCGGACGCCGAGCATCTTCGTTAATATGAGTACACTTTCCGGCGGCAACCAGCAGAAGGCCATCGTCGCCCGCGAATTTTCGCGCCAGAGCCGCCTGCTGATCGCCGCCCAACCCACACGCGGCCTGGACGTGGGTTCGATTGAGTTCATCCACCGGCAGATCGTGGCAATGCGCGACGAGGGTATCGCTGTGCTGCTGGTTTCGACCGAACTGGACGAAATTTTTTCGCTTTCCGACCGGATTGCCGTAATGTACGCGGGCAAAATTATTGATACCATGCCGGTCGAGGACGCCACCCGCGAGTCTATCGGCCTGCTGATGGCGGGCATCAAACGCGACAAAGAGGAGGCCGTAACGCATGGCTGAAGGCGCTTTACACGGCATGTTTGCACCGGCGGCGCGGTGGTGGCAGCGCGTTTCGCCCCGGCTGGTTCCGCTGCTGGCGGTGATAACCGCGCTCATTATCAGTATGCTGTTTATGATCTTCATCACCCTAGCGACCACCGGCAGCGTGGACATCGGCAAACAGCTGAACACCACCGGCACGGCCTACAGCGCCCTGCTGGAAGGCTCGCTGGGGATCGTCATCAACAACACGCTTAAACCGGAAAATTTGAACCAGGCGCGGGACTTCCTGCAAACCGGGACGTACAGCAGCCGCGACCTTAACCGCGTCTCCCGCGCCGTCTCGGAGATCGCCGCCCGAAGCGACCTGCCGACGCTGGCGCGCTATGGCGAGGTGCTGGCGCGCTACCCCAACCTGACCGATGAGCAGATAGACGAACTGGGGACGGCGCTGCCAGACATTGCCGCCATCGGCGCGGACACGCTGGAAGCCATGAAACCGCTGGTAGCCGGGTTAGGCGAACTGTCGCCCGGCGACGCGCGCCGCCTGGCCGAGGGTTTCGCCGGGACGGACACGCTCTCGCCGGAGGCGCGTACCAGCCTGGAAGCACAGATTCCGGCTGCCGCCGGCTACAACGACGAAGACCTGCTGGCTTACATGCAGATCGCGGCGGACGAAGGCGCGGTTAAACTGGGGCGGCTGGTCGGGCAGCTTGATACGCTGGCCGCAGCCGGTTTGACGCCCGCCGCCGCCGATGCCCAGGATTTGGCTGACATCGCGGCGCGCGGCGTGGAAACCATCCGCGAGCAGGTGGCGCTGGCCGCCCAGATCCAGGCCGCCGGATTGAGCGACCCGGCGGCGCTCACCACGCAGCTAAGGCTGGTGAGAAGCCTGTACGAAGTCGAACTGCTGACCGGCCCGGACGTGGGCGCGGCGCTGCGCGACGACCTGGAAAGCGCCCTGCAAAACGCCATCGTCATCCTGCGGCCCAACAACCAGATTCTTTTTAACCGCAGCGGCGCACCCGCCGGCAGCATCATCAACAACAATAATACGCCCGAAAACCCCGACGACGACCGCTTGGAGGCGGTTTACCTGCGGCTGGGTGGCAGCGCACTGGTCTTTCTGCCCTCGAACCTGGAGAACATGATTACCCGCTCCATCCCGTACATCATCGCCGGTCTGGCGGTGGCGCTGGGTTTTAAAGCCGGGTTGTTTAACATCGGCGCGGAGGGGCAGCTTTACGCGGGCGGCACGCTGGCGGCCTGGGTGGGTTTTTCGCCGCTGTTCGCCGGGCTGCCCGGCTGGCTGCATCTGCCGCTGGTTATCATCGCCGGGGTGGTCGGCGGCCTGCTGTGGGGGGCCATACCGGGCTTTCTGAAGGCGTTCACCGGCGCGCATGAGGTCATCAGCACCATCATGCTCAATTTCATCGCCATCCTGACGGTGGACTGGCTCATTAAATCCACCAATCCGGTGATTTTGCTGGACACCACCGCCAGCACACCGCGCACGCCGTTTTTGCTGGCGACGGCGCGCCTGCCCGCGCTCAACCAGATTCCGGTCATCTGGTTCATCCTGGCCGGGGCGCTGGTGCTGGGCTGGGGGCTGTGGACGCGCCGCGAGCGAATCCGCCAGGACGCGCGTTTTGCTATTCGCCCCATCATTAACGGCCTGCTGGTGCTGGCCGGCGGCCTGTTCCTGCTGTGGATTACGGTGCGCGGCAGCCTGCACCTGGGGCTGCTGGTGATGATCTTCGCCGTCTGGTTCACCGACTGGTTCCTGGAGCGCACGACGCTCGGCTTTGAACTGCGAACGGTGGGCGCGAACCCGGACGCGGCGCGTTATGCCGGCATGAACGTGCGCCTGAATACCATCCTGGCGCTGGCGCTGGGCGGCGCGCTGGCCGGCCTGGCCGGCGGCATCGTCGTTTCCGGCGTGCAGTTCAACATGCAGCCGGGGTTTTTCGCTGGCGTGGGCTTCGACGGCATCGCGGTGGCGCTGCTGGCGCGCAGCAGTCCGCGTAATATGATTCCGGCGGGGCTGCTGTGGGGCGCGCTGCTTTCCGGGGCGGGGCTGATGCAAACCCGCGCCGATATTTCGGTTGATCTGGTCAAAATCATCCAGGCGCTCATCATCATGTTCATCGCCGCCGATGCGATTATTCGCTTTTTGTGGCGCGTGCCGGAGCCAACCCTGGAAGAAAAAGAAAAGGGCCTGCTGGCGGCCAAAGGCTGGGGAGGTTAACTCATGGCGACCACATCATCCACCTGGACTCCGGCTGAAGCGCAGGCGCGTTCCTGGCGGGACGGCCTGAAGATCACGCGGACGGGCATTTTTTCGGTCTTTTTCATCCTCATCGGCGTCTGGATTCTGCTGTCCGCGCCGCAGAATATCCCCGGAGATACCAGCACTCTGCTGACGCTCGACCGCGCCGGGCAGCAGGGCATCAGCGTGCCGACCGTGCCGTTCGCCGTCGGGGTGGCGCTGCTGTACGTGGCCGGGGGTATCGTCGGCCTGCTGCCGAACCCGCGCCTTTCCCGCGTGAAGTTCGTCTGGCTGCTGGTTAACGGCCTGCTCATCATCCCGACCGTACTGGTCATCATCGCTGCCGGGGGACGCACCAACATCGTCGTAATGCTGCAAGAAAGCCTGCGGCTTGCTACACCCATCGTGCTGGGGGCGCTGGCGGGCATCTGGTGCGAGCGTTCCGGCGTAGTCAACATCGCCATCGAAGGTATGATGCTCACCGGCGCGGCGCTGGGGTTTGTCAGTTATACCCTGCTGCTGCAAAGCGGCCTGGGGCTGTCCGGGACGTGGGCGCAGTTCCTGGCGGTTATCATTGCCGTGTTATCCGGCGGCTTGATGGCCGTGCTGCACGCCTGGCTTTCGATCACCTTCAAAACCAACCAGATCGTCAGCGGCACGGTGATTAACATCCTGGCAATCGGCCTCACCAGCTACCTGCGCCTGGAAGTGCTGGTCAACGCCGAAGCCGCCCGCGCTACCCTCCAGGCTGTACCGATCCCGCTGCTGAAAGATATTCCCGTCGTGGGAGAAGTATTTTTCACCGGCAAGCCGATTTTTTACGGCATGTTCGCCCTGCTGCTGGTGACGCACGTGGTTTTGTACTACACGCGCTGGGGGCTGCGGACGCGCGCGGTGGGCGAAAACCCGCACGCCGCCGATACCCTGGGCATTAACGTACTGCGTAACCGCTGGATCAACGTCATCATCGGCGGGCTGATCGCCGGGCTGGCCGGGGCGTGGTTCTCGCTGGAAACCAGCGGCGCGTTCGACGACCAGATGACCGCCGGGCGCGGTTTTATCGCCCTGGCGGCCATGATCTTTGGCAAATGGACGCCCATCGGCGCGTTCGGCGGCGGGCTGCTGTTCGGTTTTTCGGACGCGCTCGGCCAGCGTTTTCAATTCCTGGGCGTGCCGGTTCCGCCGCAGTTTTTGCAGATGGTTCCGTACTTCGTGACTCTGGTCGTGCTGGCCGGGCTGATCGGCAAATCCAGAGCGCCCAAAGCCGACGGCATTCCCTACGAAAAAGAGTGAGGTTTCCGCGCCGAAGCCGTGTATCAGTGACGAACAGCATACGAAAGGCCTACAGGGGCGAGCCGGCGGGTTCGCCCCTGATCTTCAGCCTTGTTGTTTATCCACCCGTTATATACTATTCAGGTGATAGTCCGCCGTAAGGTGCTTGTGTTTTAGTAGAGCATGTCCCAACTTGGTATGGAAAGTAAGGGCGAGTATGATTGAGTTCATCGTCCGTTATGGGCCAGCCATTGGCTATCTCAGCATTTTTGCCATCCTGTTTGCCGAATCGGGCCTTTTGATCGGCTTCTTTCTGCCGGGCGACAGCCTGCTGTTCACCGCCGGTTTTCTCGCATCCCCGGCCAGCCAGGAACTTTTGAAACAGCTTACCGGCCAGCCCGTCCAGACCACGTTTTTTTCGCTGCCGGTTCTGGTCACGGGCTGTTTTATCGCCGCCGTCGCCGGCGACAGTGTGGGGTACGCCTTTGGTCGGCGCGTGGGCATCAAACTGTTCCAGCGTGAGGACTCGTTCCTGTTCAGCAAAAAAAACGTCTACAAAGCGCAGGCGTTTTACGAAAAACATGGCGGCAAAGCCATTGTGCTGGCGCGTTTTATGCCGGTCATTCGCACCTTTGCGCCGATTGTCGCCGGCATTGGCACGATGAATTACCGCCGTTTTGTCGCCTTTAACCTGATCGGCGGTTTCCTGTGGGCAGTCGGCGTGACGCTGGCGGGTTATTTCCTGGCGGCGGTGATCGGGCCGGAGAACATTGACAAATACCTGCTGCCGATTATTATTCTGATCGTCCTGATTTCAGCCGCGCCCGGCATTTACCATATCCTGAAAGAACCGGAGAGCCGGCAGTCATTGATAAATATGGCGCTTCGGCTCCTGGGCAGATCGCCTAAGGTGAAACCTGAAGCCTGATGTTTTCCCGCCAGCATAAGCCAGCAGGGGCAGATTTGCATCTGCCTCTTTTTGAGTTTCGAGCCTAGAGAGGAATAAGGATGTTCGAGAAAAAAGACCACCCGAAGACCCCCCGCGAGTATCTGCGCTTGTTTTTTACCGGCTTTGCGATGGGAGCGGCTGATATTGTCCCAGGCGTATCCGGCGGAACGATGGCTTTTATCCTGGGGGTTTATGAAGACCTGATTGACGGCATCAAGTCGTTCGACCTCACCGCTCTGCGGCTGGCGCTCGGTTTGAAGTTTAAAGCCCTGCTCGCGCACATCCCCTGGCAGTTTTTGCTGGCGCTGGGGATCGGCATTCTGACGGCGGTTTTTACGCTCTCTCACCTGCTCAGCGATTGGCTGGAAAACCACCCACTATTCGTGTTTGCCTTCTTCGGCGGCCTCATTATCGCGTCCATCCTGGCCGTCAGCACTCGCGTCATCTGGAAGGTTTCCACGCTGGCTGCGCTGGCGGCGGGCGCAGCAGCCGCTTATCTCATCGTCGGCCTCAACCCGATGCAGAACGCCAATCATGAACCCTGGGTATTATTCCTCAGCGGCATGGTCGCCATCTGCGCCATGATTTTGCCCGGCATTTCCGGGTCATTCATTCTGCTCATCCTCGGCCAGTATGCCTTCGTGCTGAGCGCCGTCCGCGACCGGGACATCGTCAGCCTGGCCGCGCTGGCTATGGGCTGCGTGGTGGGCATCGTCATCTTCTCACGCATTTTAAGCTGGCTGCTGCACCACCATGAACAGCTAACCGTAGCCGTGTTAATCGGCTTCATGCTTGGCTCGTTACGCAAAATCTGGGAAGAAGCATCCGCCGGCGCCAACCGCCTGCCGGAGTTCGGCGCGCAGGAAGCCGCGCTGGCGATTGCGCTCATCGTGATCGGTTTCCTGGTGGTCAGCAGTATTGACCATTTGCAGTCGGGCAACAATCCGGTGATGCGGCTGATCGCGCGCAGGCCGGCAGCCACCGAATAAACTGTCATGCGTAAACTGAGCAGCCTGACTCTGCCCTGGCCGACCGATTGGGCGGCGCTGTTTGGCGTCGAACGCCCGCTGATCGTCGAAATCGGCTTCGGTTATGGGCAGTTTCTGCTGCATCTGGCGCGCGCCCACCCGGACGCCAGCATCATCGGCCTGGAAATCGCCAACCGCTGCCTGTCGCATGTGGAGGCGCAGATTGAACGCGGGGGTTTTACCAATGCGCGCGTCATCCACTCGACGGCGGAAACGGCGCTGCATCACCTGTTCCAGCCGGCCAGCATCAGTCAGATTCACATCAATTTTCCCGACCCCTGGTTCAAAAAACGACACGGCCACCGCCGCCTGATGCAGCGCGACACCCTGGATGTGATGGTCAACCGGCTCGCCCCCGGCGGGATGCTGTACCTGGCGACCGACATCCTCGAATACGCCGAAATGAGCGCCGGCCTGCTGGCCGCCACGCCGGGGCTGGACAATACGCTGGAAACACCCTGGGCGTCGTCGCTGCCGGGGCGCGCGCTAACGCGCTACGAAGGCAAAGCCGCGCGGACGGGCCGGGCATGTTATTATTTCGCCTGCCGGCGCAACTATCTGCCGCCGCCGCCGGTTGCGCCGGTGAAGGAGCTGGATATGCCGCACCTGGTTATCAAAAGCGCCCTGACGCTGGACACCATTTACGAAGCCTTTACCCCCGGCCAGCACCAGACGGATGGCATTTATATCAGCTTTCTTTACATTTATCGCAGCCGGAATGTGTTACTGTTGGAAGTGTACGTGAAAGAACCAACCATTGACCAGCACGTGGCGTTCCTGCTTTCGGAGCGCGCGCCCAACGAGTTTTCGCTGCGTTTAAGCACGCTGGGACACCCGCGCCCCACCCCCGGCCTGCACGCCGCCGCCGGGCTGCTGGGTGAATGGTTGATGAGCCTGCATCCGGGGGCGGAGATCATCAAACAGGCGGTGAAGGACTAAGTTGGCCGTTCAAACCATTCAGTCGCGCCGGTCGCGCCTGCGGCTGGCGCTGCAAAACCCACGCTGGCAGCCGGTCATTTATGCCGAAGTAGGCGGGCTGATTTTGCTGGCGCTGGCACTGCTGCCAGGCGGCTTCGACTATCTGCACTTTTTCCACAAGGTCGCGCAGGGCTGCGTGACCTGCGCCTACAACCCGTATTATCTGGAGTGGTTTTTGCGCCCGCTGGGACTGCTGCCCTGGCGCGCGGCTTATCTGATGCTGGCGGCGCTGACGATAGCGGCCGGCTGGTGGGCGGCTCGGCGGCTGGGCGGCAGCCCGTTCATCGCGCTGGTTTCGCCGGCTTTCCTGTGGATTCTGTGGCTGGGGCAGATTGACATCGTGCCGGCTTTTGGCCTGGCGCTGGCCTGGTGGAGTACGGAGCGGCAGAAGCCGCTGCTGGCCGGGTTCGGCCTGCTGATGCTGGCGACCAAACCACAGCTTGGCGCGTTCGCCATCCTGGCGCTGGCGCGGTGGAACGGCCCGAAGGCGCTCATCATCCCGGCCATCGGCGCGGCGGCCAGCTTTTTAATCTACGGCCTGGACTGGCCGCAGCGATGGCTGGGTTACACGCCGCAGACGGTTTTCGGCGGCGACGCCTGGTTTTATATCGCGCCGACTTGGCTGCTGGCCGGGCTGGTGGGCGTGTTTTTCGTGCGCGGGCGGCGGGAACAGCTTCAGTACATCGTCGCAGCCACGCTGTCCGGCGCGCCGTTCCTGGGGGCGTACTCGTTTTTTGTGCTGACTTTTTTCCCGCTGCGCCGGTGGGAGATCGCCGCCGCCTATCTGCCCTTCGCGCTGATGGGGCTGACCGGCAGCCAGTGGTGGCTGGGGCTGCTGCTGGCGCAGCCGCTGCTGGTGATGGCGCGTCTGCTGTGGGAAAACGGCCAGGTGCCGGCTTTCCTCGCACATCTCCGACCTGCCCCATAAGCCGTCTGAACCGCTGTTGAACGACATCTTCAGGGGCGCGGGGTTCGGTGCAGAGTATTAGCATCGGCTGTGGGTAGTGTGCGCTATTCGTCCGCCACGCCCCACAGCCGCACCGTGCCGTCCGTGCCGCCGGATGCCAGCAGTGTGCCATCGGGGCTGAAGGCGAGACTTGTGACCCATTCATCATGTCCATTTAAAATAACTAATGGTCAAATGAAAACGGAATGACATAATGGACTTGGTAGGTATTTGTCAATCCAGTCGAAATGAAAGAACGTGTTATCCAGATGAGCCTGAAAG
>QUBZ01000114.1 GCA_014338005.1 Chloroflexota bacterium
GGTGGAGAGGGGGAGTCAGGCTGCCAGGAAGTACCCTCTCCGCATGTGGAGAGGGGATTTAGGGGTGAGGTAAACCCGCAGACCAAAACTCCTCAAATGGCCGTTAGAACTCCCACAGCCAGATGTCGTTAAGCTGGCAGTACGTCTGGGCTGTCTGGCCCGCCTCGTCCGCCGGGACGTACATCTCCAGGGCAAGCTCGCCTGCCTTCGGCACAAATACCGTCTCGGCGACCAGCACGCCGTTGACGTACATCAGCGTCGCATCTTCCAGCGCGATGACCAGCACGCGGTTGGTGACGCCCTGGCCGGGCACTACGGCGTCAGTCTCCAACAGCACGCTGCTGAACGCCATCGCGGCGGCGGCCAGCATAGGGACAAGCAGCCCTAACATAGCGACCGGGATGAGGATGATGTTATAGATGAAAGCCCAGAATAGATTCTGGTAGATCGTCCGCATGGTCGCTTTGCTCAAGCCAATAGCGCGCGCCACACCGCGCAGATCGCCGCTCATCAGCGTCACGTCGCTGGCCTCCATCGCAATATCGGTGCCGGTGCCGATGGCGATACCCACATCGGCCTGGGCCAGGGCGGGCGCGTCGTTGATGCCATCGCCCACCATCGCCACCTTTTTCCCTTCGGCCTGCAAGCTTTTAATGGTATCGGCTTTTTGCCCCGGCAGCACCTCCGCCAGAACGCGCCGAATGCCCACTTCGTCGGCGATAGCCTGCGCCGTAAGCTGGTTGTCGCCTGTGACCATCACCACTTCCAATCCCAGGTTTTGCAGCGCGGCAACCGCCTCCTTTGAGCCGTCTTTGATAGTATCGGCGATGCCCAACAGTCCGGCGACTCCGCCGTCTATGGCGGTGATGACTGCCGTCCGACCGCGCGCCTGGAGCGCCTCGATACGCGGTTCAAAGTCCGCCAGCGCCAAACTCTGTTCCCGGATAAAACGCGGGCTGCCGATCAGCACCGTTCGGCCATCCACCACCGCGCGCACGCCGCGCCCAGACTCGGCCTCAAAACTTTCCGGCTGGCTGAGGTGGTGTCCGGCTTCCTGAGCGGCCCGCACGACCGCTTGTCCCAGTGGATGCTCGCTGCCGCGTTCGGCACTGGCGGCCAGGCGCAGCAGATCATTCGGCGAAAAACCGTTCAGCGGCACGACATCGGTCAGACTCGGCTCGCCTCTGGTGAGCGTGCCGGTTTTATCCAGGGCGATGATGTTCAGCCGGTGCGCGTTTTCCAGCGCCTCGCTGTTTTTGAACAGGATTCCCATTTCAGCGCCCCTGCCTGTGCCGACCATGACGGCGGTTGGGGTCGCCAGGCCGAGCGCGCACGGGCAGGCGATCACCAGCACCGCGACCGTATGCACCATCGCCTCGACAAAACCGACCTGCCCGATCAGCAGCCAGCCGATAAAAGTCAGCGCCGCCAGCACCAGCACAATCGGCACGAACACACCGGATACCTGGTCGGCGACCCGCTGAATCGGCGCTTTCGACCCCTGCGCCTGTTCGACCAGCCGGATGATCTGCGCCAGCGCCGTTTGCGCGCCGACGTGCCGCGCTTCGATCACCAGCCGCCCCTGTTTGTTGACCGTCGCGCCGATCACTTCGCTGCCGGCGCTTTTGTTCACCGGCAAACTTTCGCCGGTCAGCATGGACTCGTCCACTGCCGAGCGGCCTTCGATGACCAGGCCATCTACCGGTATACGTTCGCCGGGGCGCACGACCACCACATCGCCCACCAGCACATCGTCTGCCGGCACGGTCACTTCCTGGCCGTCGCGGAGCAGGGTGGCCGTTTTGGGCGTCAGGCCGATCAGCGCCTTGATCGCTTCGCTGGTGCGGCCTTTGGCGCGCGCTTCCAGCAGCTTGCCGAGCGTGATGAGGGTGACGATGACCGCTGCCGTCTCGAAATAAACATGATCGCCGATCACATCGGAAAAACCCAGCACGATGCCGGCCAGCACTGCCAGGCTGTAGATATATGCCGCCGATGACCCCATAGCGATCAGCGTGTCCATGTTGGCAGTGCGGTTGCGGGCGGCTTTGAGCGCGCCAACGATGTACTGCCGGCCAACGATAAACTGCACCGGCGTCGCCAGCAGGCCGAACACGAACGGCCAGCCGGCCCACAGCAGCCACTCCAGCAGAGGACTAACCGCCGGCGCGGCGGCCATGCTGTGGCCTGTGTTCGCTCCGCCGCCCGCCAGGCTCGCCATCAGCAGATCGCGCCCCATGCTCAGCAAAAACAGCGGCAGCGTAAAAATCACGCCGATCAACAGCAGCCGTTTCTGCCGTTCGATTTCCGCCTGCCGGGCCTTGCGTTCGGCATCCTCCGGGGCGTCCGCGCCGGATAAATCCAGCACGCCGTACCCGGCATTTTCCACCGCCTGGACGAGATCGGCGCGCCGCACCGAACCCGGCACATAAACGACGGTCGCTTTTTCGGTCGCTAGGTTGACATTAACCGACAGGATGCCTGGCACTTTATTGATGGCGCGTTCGACGTTGCGAACGCAGCTCGCGCAGGTCATGCCGGTGATGGGCAGTTCGATGCTGGCCTGCGCCACGCCATAACCGACCTGCGAAACTCGTTCGATCATGTCTTTCACACCGATAACAGCCGGGTCAAATTCGACGTGCGCGCGTTCAGTCGCCAGATTGACCGATGCTTCTGCCACGCCTTCCGTTCGGGATAAAGCCCGCTCGACATTACGGACGCAGCTCGCGCAGGTCATGCCGGTGATGGGCAGATCAATTTTCTGGACAGCCATTCCGCTAATCGCTCCTCATTTCTGTTTCTACCAGGGACACCCGGACTACGAAACCGCCGCTTTATAGCCCGCCTGCTCGACAGCGGCGATAATTTGTGCTTCGGTCAGCCGGGTTTCGTCATATTCCACATCAACGATCTGCCGCGCGTAACTGGCGCTGGCCGATTTGACGCCCGGCAAATCTTCAAGCGCGCCATCTATAGTCATCGCGCAGCCCACACAGTGCATCCCCTGGACTTGAAAGCGTTTTTTCGTCATCATGCAGCACCTTTCTGAACCTCGATAGTTCCGCTGTACATGCCCATACTGCATGTAAAAAACAGATACCCTTCTGGCTGCGGCGGCAGGTCAATGACTTCCACGCCGGTGATCGGCAGCGTTCGCTCGATGCCCAGGTTAGGAATCGTGAACGCCAGCGCGCAGCTGTAGGTATTCTCCGTCAGCAGGCGCAGCCGGAGCGGACGTCCACTTTCAACGCGCCAATAACGGGGCGTGTAACCATCCTGCCGAACGTTGATGGTCAGTTCCTGAACGCCGTTGACGATCTGAGGCGCAGCCGCATAACCGCCGGTGCGGAACAGTGAAGCCACGATTCGTTCCGGCGCGAGCGGCGAACCGAGCAGGTTCAGCCCGGCGTTGAACGAAAGCAGCCCCAACACCAGAATCAGCACCGCTGCCCCGGTCGCAAAAAGCCGCTGGAACTGGCCGCGCAGCCGGGTCGCCAGGAAGCCCAACACGAGAAAAGTGGGCGACGTACCCAGCACAAAAACCAGCATCACCAGCGCGCCCAAAAGCGGGCTGCCGGTGCTGATCGCCAGCACCATCATGGCCTGGGTTGTGCCGCAGGGGATCAAAACAGTCATAAACCCAAGCAGCGCGGGCGCAAAAATGCTCTGACTCCGCGATTGATTGCGGACCAGCCGGGTTAAAGCTTTGGGCGGCTGGATGGTAACATAACGGAAGATGGGATGGACGTTAAACATATTAAGCGCCGTCGCCAGCATAAACAGGCCGACGCCGATCTGCATGATCCCCTGCGCCGCCGCCGTGATTTGCACCGCCGCGCCCAGCGCGCCCAGCAGCAGGCCGAGGAGCGTGTGCGAAACCAGTTTGGCGGCCAGAAAATACACCACCGGCCACAGATTTTGCGCCGGCTGGACGGCAGTCACCGGCTGTGAGGCGGCGCGCCTGCGGCCACGCCGGCGGGCCGGCTGGGGCTGGATGGCAACTGTTGTTCCGGTGATGGCGGTCGCCAGCAGGCCGCCCTGTATGGCGAGGCATGTTAACCCGCCCGTCGTTAACCCGGTCAGGAAGATGACCCACAAGTCCATATAATGCCTCAAAACCCTTCTCTACCCGTCAAGCTCTACGATCAATTGTTCCATCATTTCGATTTCTGCGGTCTGGGCGCTGATAATCGCCTCAGCAAGCTCGCGCAGTTCGGGATGTTCGGCGCGGGTTAAAACACGTTCAGACATATGCAGGGCGTCGTCGTGATGGTCAATCATGGCCTCTAACCAGGCAATATCGTAATCCAGCCCTTTAAGCCGGTTCAGCCCGGCCATTATGCCCATCATCATCGGCGGGTCGGTATGCGGTCGGCCTCCCATGCCGCCGTGACCCATATCCATGCCGCCGCCCGGTACCATGTCGGCCATCGCCACCGGTTCGTAATCCACGTTGTACCAGTCCAGCAGCCAGCCGCGCATGGTTTCAATTTCGGCGCTCTGGGCGGTGATGATATTCTGGCACAACGTTTGGAGCGCCTCGGCGCTGGCTTTTTCCAGGCAGTCTTGCGCCATATCCAGTGCCATCTGGTGATGGTCAATCATGCCTTCGAGAAAACGCAGTTCGGCACGTCCCGCTCGCCCCTCAACCGGCTCATCGGCGGCAGCGGTCGAAACCCCGATTACCAGCATCAATACAACAAAAATAATTAACAGCAGGCGGTTTTTCATAGAAAGTTCGCTCCTCAGTGATTCAATAAATCAAAAATCCGCGCTATTTCCTGAGTTGTGGCATCCGGGTCCTGCTCCATCTTGTAACGCGCCGTGTTCACCAGGTAACACTCGACCAGATGCGTAATCAGGCTGGTCATGCCCTTCTCGATTGCCCGCGCCTGGATCACACGCTCCTCGCAGCTTCCCGCGTCGGCTTCGATCAACCGCTCCAGCGCGTTAAGCTGCCCCTTGATACGCCGGATGCGGTGCAGCGTTTTTGTGTTATATTCACACTTGAGATCGCTGTGGATGTGTGCGTGTATTTCGTCGGTCATCGGGTTAACCTTCCGTCTGATACCCTGTGGGGTATAATATCATACCCCTGGGGGTATTTCCAGTGATGTTCATCATGCTGATGTAGTTACACATGGGTTTCTTACGCCGCTTCTGGTTGGTCGCAACCGGCTTTTTTTGCGCCCTCGACAAACGCCTGCTTCCGGTTCAGGCCGGCATCCTGGCGACCTTTGCGTTAGTACCGGTGTGGTATCGCTTCAAGGGCGCGCCGGGCGATTTTGAAACCCTGTACAGCGCCGGCTTTTTGATCTTCTGGCCGATGCTGTGGACGGCGGGCTGGTGGCTGGCCGCCGGTCTGCCGGGATTTGCGGCTTTGCGTCGGGATAGAATCCGGCGGCTGTGGGCACTGGCGCTGCTGCTGCTGGCGCTGTGGGCGTTCCTTTCCGGCGCGTGGGCCTTTACGCGCCGGTTTGCGCCGGAAGTGACCACCGGGGCGGCGCTGCCGCTGGCATTGGCGGCGTTGTTTGCCGTTGTGATCGCCTGCGCCGGGCCGCCGCCGCGCTTGATCGCCGGCGCGCTGATCGCCGGGGCGGCCTGGAATGCCGCGCTGGCTGGGGCGCAGGCTGCTGTGCAGGGGTCGGTCGGCCTGAACGCGCTGGGCGAATTCCGGCTGAATCCGGCGGTGTCCGGCGTGGCAGTTGTGCAGGCGGAAGGCGTGCGTTGGCTGCGGCCCTACGGTCTGCTGCCGCACCCGAACATCCTGGCCGGGTTTCTGGCCGTCGCGCTGCTGATGACGCCGGCCTGGTTTCTGTCCGGCAGGTTTCTGTCCGGCAGCCGGCGGCGGCAGGCAGCCGGGATGGCGATTTTTTTGTTCGGGCTGTGGGGGCTGCTGCTGACGTTTTCACGCGGGGCGTGGCTCGGCTTTGCCGCCGGGGCGTTTGCCGGGCTGCCTTTGTTGTGGCGTGCGCGGGCGGCCTGGCGGCGTCTGGCGTTAGTTTTAGTGCTGACGCTGGCCGCCGCCGGAGCGTTCGCTGTTCTTTACGGGCCGTTCCTGGCGGCGCGCGCCGGGGTTGGCGAGGAGTCTATCGAGCAGCGGTCGGTTTCCGACCGCGCTGTGTACATGGATTTCGCCTACCGCGCCATCCGCGAGTCGCCGCTGACCGGCGTCGGAATGGGCAATTTCCCCTGGCGCGCCAGCTATTATTTGCAGTTCACGCCCTACGATTTGCGCGGCCAGCCCGCGCACCACATCTTTTTATCGGCCTGGGCGGAGTTGGGTTTAATCGGTTTCGCGCTGGTGGCGCTGGCGCTGGTGATGGGTATCGAAGCCGGGCTGGCCGCTGTACGGAAAAACAGTTGGAATGAACCGGCTGTTCATGACACATTGGCGCGCGCGGCTTTCCTGGGCGGCATCGTCGCGCTGATGATAATCGGCCTGCTCGACCATTACCCCTGGACGCTGCCGCATTTCCAGGCACTCTGGTGGGGGCTGCTGGGCGCGGCGGGCAGTCAGGGCTTGACCGGCACGGGCGGCGCTTCCACCAGCGGCAGCGTCCCGCAGGCGCCCGCCGCGTAAACCGCATCCGAACGCACCCAGAAATCGCGCGTCAGCCGCCACCACAACAGGCCATCTGTCGTCCCGGCGGCGCGCCCATCGGGGCGGGCGCTGTCCCCGGCCTGGATGAGCGCGCGCACCGGATAATTCGTCCCCGGCCCGCTCCGCAGCCGCGCTTCGGCGAAAGCCGCCACCGTGCAGGGGTCGTCCACGTCAACGCCGGTCAGCGGGTCTACCTGCGGCTGCCCCGGTATGATGACGCCGCCCAGCGCCACCGGCACGATAATTTCACGCGGCAGCGCCATCACCGGCAGGGCGCGCGCCTCGGCATAGACGTAAGGCTCCGGCAGGCGCGGGGCGATTTGACCGACCAGCCCATCGGTCAGCGGCACGCGCACCCGCTCCCCCGCCGAAATCGAACGGCTTTGACCTGCCGCCAGCAGTCCAACCCGGCCTTCCAGCACCCACACGGCCATTTCGTCCGCCTGCGCGGGCAGGTAAATCGTGGATGACGGCTGCACGACCAGCAGCGCACTGTTGACCCACAGGGCGACCGTCCGCTCCCCGGCGGGCGTCTGCGCCAGGATGCCGCCCGGAGCATCCAAACAGGCGGCGCGTTCGCCGGCTTTGGCACGCAACATCACAGCTTGCAGTGGGCCATAAAACGTGTTCGGGATAGACGGATCCGCCGGGTCTACCGCCGCCAGCAGACCGGTATCGCCCTCAACTAACAGCAGCCCGGCCAGCACCCAACCCAACCGGTCATCCTCAAGCTGCACCCACAGCCACGAGCTATCTTCCAGGCGGCCTACCACCAGCAGCGGCTGTCCCAGACTGCCCAGCGCGACCGTTTCGGCGTCCGGCGCGGGCAGCGCGCGAATGTTCGCCCCGGCCAGGGCGCGTATTCGTGCCGGGAACGTCACCAGCGGAACATCCAGCCCGGCGTTTTCCACCTCCGCCGCGCCGAACAGCAGCATGGTTACAGCTTCGTCCGGCATGTTGGCGGAAAGCCGCGCCAGCGCCAATCCCCAGGCGCTTTCACCGGCGTCCAGCGCGCCCAGCGCCAGCGACTGCACGGCAGCAGCATCGGCCAGATCACCCGCAGCCGCCAGCGACAGGTCGGCCTCGGCGCGCGGAACGGCCTCCAGCGGCGCATGGCCGTAACACACCTGGTCGCGCCCGGTTTCGCGGCAGGCATCCAGGGTTTCGTTCAAAATGGCCTGCACGACGGCTAGGCAGCGCGCTTCCACTTCGGCAGCCGGCTCGACCTGCGCGGCAGCCGGCAGCGCGCCGGCCAGAATCAACACTACAGCAGCTATCCACTTCCGCATAAAAAGCCCTTCAACAGCATAACACAGAGAGGATTATAACCCGTCTTTGCGCCGCTGCGTCTTTGTGTCTCTATGTTACGCTTTTCTTCTCTATGTCTTTGCGATCTTTGCGTTACGCCTTTTCTCCCGGCACTTCATACAGCTCGATCATCACGCCGCCGGTGCTTTTGGGATGCACGAAGGCGTAGCGCGTGCCGTCCTCGCGGGTGCGCGGCGTGTCGTTGATGAGTTCAAACCCCTGGCCGGCGATTTTCGCCATCGCTGCTTCGATGTCCGCGACCGCGATGCAGAGGTGGTGCATCCCCGCGCCGCGTTTGGCGAGATATTTGGCGATGCCGCTGTCGTCGCTGATCGGCTTCAGCAGTTCGATGCGCGACTCGCCGACCGGCAGGAAGGCCACCTCAACCGCTTCGTGTTCGTTGCGTTCCGTCCCACCCAGCGGCAGACCGAGCGCGTCCTGCCAAAACTTCAGCGCCGTGTCCATGTCCTCGACGACGACGGCGATATGGTCAACTTTGATCGGTGACATAACTTCTCCTGTTTGCTTACAAAACGCCGCCCGACCGGCGTCGAGCGCGCCCCATTCTGATTGTAACGCCTGTCGGTGTTATAATGCGACATATCAACAGCATGGTTTAAAACCTGCCGTCCTTCCCAGGAGACTGCATTCAAGGAGTTTAATCATTATGGCGATTGCCAACGAACCAACCGCTTTGACCCTTCAACTGACCGAGGAGCATCTCGCGCTGCAAAAAGCCGTGCGCGACTTCGCCCAGAAGGAAATCGTGCCAATTGCCCCGGAGTTCGATGAGAGCGGCGAGTTCCCCCTGGAAACGGTTCGTAAAATGGGTGAGATGGGATTAATGGGTATCGAAGTGCCGGAAGAATACGGCGGCGCGGGTATGGACGCGCTGGCTTACGTGCTGACGATGGTCGAAATCGCCAAAGCCGACGCCAGCCACAGCACCATCGTCAGCGTCAATAACTCGCTTTACTGTCATGGGATTTTAAAATTTGGCACAGAGGAGCAGAAACGGCGCTATGTTACCCCGGTTGCCAGCGGCGAAAAAATCGGCGCGTACAGCCTGACCGAGCCGATGTCCGGCAGCGACGCCGGCACGATGCAGAGCCGCGCAGTGCTGAACGAGTCGGGGACGCATTACATCATCAACGGGCGCAAAAGCTGGGTGACGAGCGGCCCGGTAGCCGATTACATCGTGCTGTTCACCATGACTGAGCCGGAGAAAAAACACAAAGGCATCACGGCTTTCATCATCGAGGCCGACCATCCCGGTTTTATTCGCGGCAAAAAAGAGCCGAAGTTAGGCATCCGTGCCAGCGCCACCAGCGAAATCGTTTTTGACAACTATCTTTGCCCGGTGGAGAACGTCCTCGGCCAGCCGGGTGATGGTTTTAAGATCGCCATGACGGTGCTGGACGCCGGGCGCATCGGCATCGCTTCGCAGGCGCTGGGCATCGCAGAAGCCGCTTATGCCGCCAGTGTGGCCTATGCCCGCGAGCGGCAGGCCTTCGGCGGGCCAATCGGCCAGTTCCAGATGATCCAGCAGAAAATTGCCGACATGAAAACCCGCATCGAAGCCAGCCGCCTGCTGATTTACAACGCCGTCCAGGCCAAAGAGCGCGGCAAAGTTACCGGCGAACGTTACTCGCTGGAAGCCAGTATGGCGAAGCTGTTCGCCAGCGAAACCGCCATGTTTGTCACTGACGAAGCCGTGCAGATTCACGGCGGCATGGGTTACAGCAAGGAACTGCCGGTCGAGCGTTACTACCGCGACGCGCGCATCACCCGCATTTACGAAGGCACCAGCGAGGTGCAGCGTATGGTGATTGCCCGCAGCGAACTGGGGCTGCGATAAAACAGCGGCGCAGGCAGTGGTGGGCGTACAGCTGTGCGCCCCTACAGCTCGAATAGAGGTTGAGGAGAGATTATCATGGCAGCTTTACCGGATGATGTTATCACCCGCAAACAGATGACGGTTGAGGAATATCTGGCCTTCGAGCGCGCCAGCGAGACGAAACACGAATACATAGACGGCGAAATCGTCGCTATGACCGGCGCGAAGGAAAATCATAATTTGGTCGCTGGTAGTACCTATGCAACGCTCTATGCTCAGTTGCGACAGCGCCCGTGTAAGGTTTATCCCAGCGATATGCGCGTCAAGACGGGCGATGGGCAGTACACCTATCCTGACATCATCGCTGTCTGCGGCGAAGCTGCGTTCGAGGATGACGAGCGCGATACGCTCCTCAATCCGACGGTCATTATCGAAGTTCTGTCACCTTCGACCGAGAAGTATGATCGGGGTAAAAAATTTCAGCACTACCGCACGATGGAGTCGCTGCAAGAGTATTTGCTGATCGCACAGGACAGCGTTCACATCGAACACTATGTTCGCCAGGGCGAGCAGTGGGTACTCACCGATTTTGCCAGCCTGGATGCCATCGTAATGCTGCCGTCTGTAGACTGTACGCTGGCTCTGAGCGACGTATATGAAAAAGTGTCTTTTGAACCAGAGGAAAAAACGAACTCATGAAAGCAGCAGTGATTACCGGACATGGCGGCCTGGAAGTCGTCGGGGTCGCGCATGATTTACCCATACCCGAACCGGGGCGGGATGAAGTCCGCCTGCGGATGAAAGCCGCGGCGCTTAACCGGCTTGACCTGTTCGTGCGGGTCGGCTGGCCGGGGCTGAAACTTGATCTGCCGCATGTGATGTGCGCCGACGGCGCAGGCGTGGTGGACAAAGTGGGCGAAGGCGTGACGCAGTTCGCGCCCGGCGACCGGGTGTGCATTGACCCGACCATCGTGCCGCCGGACAGCCCGGCGCTGATGACCGGTCTGGAAAACCAATCGCGTATCGCAATCCTGGGCGAACATCATCCCGGCGTGGCGGCGGAGTACGTGGTGCTGCCGGCGCGCAACCTGCTGAAGATGCCCGATACGGTAACTTTCGAGGAAGCTGCCGCCGCAGGGCTGGTTTACCTGACTGCCTGGCACTCGATGATAACGCGCGGCGGGCTGCGCGCCGGGGAAACCGTGCTGATCGTCGGCGCGGGCGGCGGCGTGAATACCGCCAGCATCCAGATCGCCAAACTGGCCGGCTGCAAGGTGACGGTCGTGGGCAGCAGCGCCGAAAAGTGCGAAAAAGCCCGCGAGTTGGGCGCGGACGTGACCATCAACCGGCAGGAGACGCCGGAGTGGGCCAAAGCCCTGTATGCGCTGACGAACAAACAGGGTTTTGATGTAGTGGTGGATAATGTCGGCGCGGCCACCTTCAATGACAGCATTCGTTCGACACGCATCGGCGGGCGGCTGCTGGTGGTCGGGGCGACCAGCGGGCCGTTCGTGGAAATTGATCTGCGGCAGGTATTCTTCCGCCATCTCGACATTATCGGCAGCACGATGGCGCCACATCAGGATTTCGTCCGGGTGATGAAGCTGGTTTTTGAAGGCAAACTGAAGCCGATTATCGGCGCGGTATTTCCGATGGACGAAGCGGCCAGGGCGCAGGAAATGCTGGCCGAATTTGACGTGTTCGGAAAAGTTGTGCTGACGATTGCCTGACGCCGGCTGTGGGGGTACATCCGGTTATGCCCCCTGGTTAAAAAGGGTGCATTTATTTGGAATATCAAGCCTATCTGCTGCGCTCGATTGGCGACCAGATGAAACTGCCGCCGCTGCAAAAAGTGGCGCTTCAGCCGGGTATCAGCGGCGTTTACCGGCTGACGGTGCGCTACCACGACCAGCGCGCGTTCGATTCGGTAGCGACGGCGCAGCGGTTTGGGCGCGCGCAGCCCGCCCTGGAAATCGTCTATCGGGGGTTATTTGACCATAAGCCGCTGGCGCTTGCCCTGGAGTCGGCGCGTTACGAGGCGTTTGCGCTGGCTTTACAAAAACTGCGTTTTGACCAGCTTAAAGATCAGCCAGACCTGCCGACGCACGGGACCGATCTGTGGCTGCTGGAACGCGCGGCGGGCAGCTTTACCAAAAGCATCATCCTGGCGCCGGAACTGGCAAAAGAGCCGTATACTAACCTGATCGAGGCGATCAAAACGCACATGCCGGAGATGTTAAGGCTGGTTAAAGCCTGACCCAAAACCAGCCGATTTTTCACCGAATGACCCTAACCCAGCTGCTGCATTGTCACTCGGTATTGCTGCGGCGCGTCACTTTGCTGCTGCCTTCGATCTTCCATGCCCCGCGCGCGTTGTTGGTCAGGTCGCAGTTTTCAATCGTACCTTGCCCGTTGTCGTAAACCCAGACGGCCTGATACCCATTGCGGTTGATGTTGCAGCGGCGAACGGTCGGGTTAGCGCCGCCCTGTATCTCCACGCCTGCGTAAAGATTATCCACAATGTCGCAGTTTTCGATCAGCCCCAGGCCCTTATCATTGGCGAATATGCCGGCCTGTTTGCCGTTATAAATTTTACAGCGGCGGATGGTAGGGCTGCCGCCGGTACGAATTTCGACACCCGCCAGGCTGTTATCATAAATTTTGCAGTCCTCAAACAGCCCTTTGCCTTTGTCGCTGACCAGAACAGCGCCCTGCCTGCCTTCGTGAATATCGCAGCGGCGGATGGTGGGGTTGCCGCCGGTGCGGACTTCGATACCGGCCAGAGCATTGCCGTACACATCACAGCGGTCAAATTCGCCGAGGCCGTCTTCATAAACCAGCACGCCCCCGGCCATACCATCATGCAGGCGGCAGTTGCGGACGAGCGGGTTGCCGCCGGATTGAACTTCGACCCCTGCCAGCGTGTTCCCATAGATGTCGCAGTCTTCAACCAGGGCGCTGCCTTTATCGTTGACGAACACGCCGCTGGTTTTGCCCTGGTACAGCCGGCACTGGCGGATTGTCATGGTGCCGCCTTTAACCTGAATACCGGCCAGGGCGTTGCCAAAAACATCGCTGTCTTCAATCGTGCCGTCGCCGTTTTCGTTGATGAAGATGCCGCCCTGTTTGCCATCGTAAATACGGCTCTGGCGAATCGTTACATTACCGCCGGAGCGGGACTCAATACCGGCCAGGGCATTGTTAAAAATGTCGCAGTTTTCGACTAAACCCGCGCCGTCGTCATAGATGAAAACCCCTCCGGCTTTACCATCGTGGATGCGACAGCCCCGGATGATCGGGTCGGCGCCAGCGCCATGCGCGGCCACACACGCCAGCGAGTCCGACGTGATGATACAGTCATCCAGCACCAGCCGACCGGTTGGCACGTCCACGCAGAAGTACTGCGCGCCGGAATCGCCCACCCGCAGCCGTATGGTCATGCCGCTGACGACCGCATAATCGGTGTCCATACGGATGCAGTTGCCGGTTGTGCTTTCCAGGATGATGTCCTCGCGTCGCCCTTCACCTACAAGCTCCACCGCTTTTGAAAAGACCAGATTCTCGCGGTACAGGCCGGGGCGCACGCGGATGACCGTACCCTCAGGCGACTGCCGGATGGCGTCGGCGATGGTGCGAAAGTCGGCAGCGCCGGTGCGGGCGACTACCTTAACCGGCGCGCCGGGGGGTGCTGCGGGTACACCCCCGCCGGCAGGCCGCGCGCTCGATGGAGGTGGAGATGCCGCCGGAGGAGGTGATGCCGGAGGGGGTGACGCTGCCGGCCCTGTACTCGCGCCCAGATGCCGCTGCAAAGCTGAGGCCAGCCGCGAAAACGCATCCCCGGCATCGGTGCGCGCATCTACATACTGGTATGCGATCAGGCGAAATGAGATAGCGGTTGACTCGTCGCCACGCGCCAGAAGGGGGAAGATTCGCGTGCCGCAGGTTTGTGCCAGCGCAACTTCATTTTCGACCCAGGGAGAGGCTTTGGCATCTGGCGAGAGAACCACCACCATCGCGCTGGCGCGCCGAATTTCCTGGTCAATAGCGAAAGTCCAGGTTGGTGTGCCAGGTTCCAGGCTCTCATCCGTCCAGACCGTGATGCCAATGCTCGACAAATAGTTACGCACACGGCGCATAAACTCAATATCTCTTCTGCTGTAGCTTAGGAAAACGTCAGGCATGTGTTTTTCTTCCGCACAGATGCAGTTTTATCCAGAAGGTTGTGCCATTATTCTAGCTTAAATTTGAAATATCTCCTAGCCAACCGGGGCTAAAAAATCCTGAATTTTCAAAAAGCCTCTCAATTAATCGAGATACGCTTTCGATATTCACAGGTGAAGCAGTTATAATTGTTGTTTGTGAGAAAGAATGAATTGTAATGATGCGCCTGTTTTTTCGATTGGGGATGCTCGTCGCGCTGTCGGCGAT
>QUBZ01000115.1 GCA_014338005.1 Chloroflexota bacterium
GTGGCATTCGCAGTCGGCGGTTTCGTCCAGGCTTTCGACCGCCGCCGCGACGGCAAACTGCACGGTTTCGATGCTTTTTCGCAGGGTAGCGACCACCATATCCACCGTCACCGGCTGTTCGCTGATGTGCCAGGAGTCGTAGTCGGTCACGTGGGCAATCGTGGCATAGGCGATTTCCGCCTCGCGCGCCAGGAACGCCTCCGGGATGGTGGTCATGCCGACCAGGCTGCAACCCCACTGGCGGAAAATGCTGCTTTCCGCGCGGGTGGCAAAACGCGGGCCTTCTTCGATGATAAATGTGCCACCTTTATGAACCGTTCCCCCGGCTTTGATGACGGCTTTGTACAGGATGTCGCGCAGTTCGGCGCACAGCGGCTCGGCTACCGACACATGCGCGACCAGCCCGGTATCGAAAAAAGAGCGCGCGCGCTGGCCGGTGGTGTAATCAAAAAGCTGGTCGGGGATGACCAGATGCCCCGGCGCGTAATCCTCGCGCAGCGAACCGCAGGCATTAACCGCGATGATATGCCGGACGCCCAGGGTTTTGAGGGCGTAGATATTAGCGCGGTACGGCACGGTCGAAGGGGTGTACACGTGTCCTGCGCCGTGCCGCGCCAGGAAAGCGACCCGCTTGCCGCGCAGTGTGCCAACCACAATTTCACTGCTTGGACTGCCGAAAGGGGTAGAAATAACGTGCGTCACCTTGTCGGTGATCTCCGGCATTTTGTAAAGCCCTGTCCCGCCGATTACTGCGATACGGACTGTTTCGGCCATAAAAACGTCCCTCCGGTGATGAAAATCTTTTTTACAAACGACGGCGCATCAGGGCGCTTCGAGTTCCAGGCGGAACTTCATTTGCCCGATGCCGATTACATCCCCCTGCGTGATGACGACCGGCTCCGTAACCGGCAGGTCGTTGAGCGTGGTGCCGTTGCGGCTGTTGCGGTCTTCCAGCCACCATTGTCCGCCGCGCATGGCGACCAGCGCGTGTTCGCTGCTGGCGAAGTGGTCGTTGATCGGTACGGTGTTGGTGGGTGAGCGTCCCAGGCTGGTGAGCGCCAGCAGGGGATGGGTTTCGCCCGTCACCACTTCATGCCCGTCTACCTCGCGGATGACAACCAGCCGGCCATAAGTGCGCCGCCGCGTTTCGATGACGCCGGCAGCCGAACGGAAGTCGCGCCACATCGCCAGGAATAATACCACGAGAACGCCGGTTAACAGCAGTCCGGAGAGGCAGCGCAGCAGCAGAAGGATGATCTCGGTCGTCATGTGTTTTCGTCATCAACAGGCGGGTACGTTCCGGTTTCTGTCTCGCCCGGTGGCCGGTCTTCCATGTAAACCAGCCGGGTGCTGCCGATATGAATCACGTCGCCGGGCTGTAGGGCGTGTTCCTTAACCCGCGCGCCGTTGACGAACGTTCCGGTCTGGCTTTGCGTGTCAAACAGCATGTAACGCCCCTGCCGCAGCCGCAGCTGCAGGTGATGGCGGGACACGGCGGCGTCATCCAGGATGATATGGTTATCGCGGCTTCGACCAATGTTCAAAATTGGCTGCCGGAGGGGGATGGGCTGGCTGCCGTTCACCAGCAGGTGTGGGTTGGTTGGGGGAGGGGCGGTTTCTACCGGCTCGACGCGCTGCAAGAGCGCCGTCGTATTCTGCCGCCGCCGGGTATGCCAGGCGCGCACAACCAGCCTGCCTGCGGCCAGCGCGCCGTCGGCCTGAAGTTCAATAACGGGCCGGTTATCCAGCCGATAACCCGCGCCGGCTGCCAGTTCGACCATATGCTGGCCGAGGATTTCGGACAGGCGGGGCTGGCGGCGCAGCAGATGATCCAATGTCTCGGCGTTGAGGGCAATTGTATAATGATCGGGCGCCAGCGGGCGCGGGTCGCCGGGATGGCCGGCTTCGGCGTTGTTTTCCATCGCGCGCGACAGTTCCAGGGCGATGTCGTGAGCCTGGATTTTTTTGCCGAAGACGTGTGTAAAAGCGCCTTCCACCAGCCGTTCAAGTTGTTCTTCTAAACGGGCGATATGTTGGCTTTTCATGGGGGCATTATAGCCCAGCGCACATGTGCCGACAATGCGGACTGCCGGGCGTAGGGAAGGCGTCGTTTAAGGGAAAAAGAGGGGACATTGGCATCCCAATGTCCCCATGCTGCCTGCCGATATTTATCCAAACGGCGAGGGCGGGTCGTCGGGGACGAAATCGCTCCAGATGGAGAAGATTTCAATCTGGTCGTTTTTGCTGGCGCGCAGGTCTTCCAGCCAGGTCTGGAAGGCATTTCTTTTTGCCGTGTCGTACTGCGAGTCGGTCAGTTGGCGATCTTCACGCGCGCGCACCTGGATGATGTGATAGCCGAATTCAGTCTGGATAGGGCCGATGATTTCCCCGATGGGCGCCTCGCGCACAGCGTCGGCAAACGGCTTCACGTAGCTAACTACTGCCGCCCACCCCAATTCGCCGCCGTTGGCTCCAGAGCTGGTATCGCTCGAAACCGCGCGCGCCAGTTCGGCGAACGACTCGCCGGCTTGCAGCGCGGCCAGGACATCCAACGCTTCTTCTTCGGTGGCAACCAGGATATGGCGGGCATTCACGAATGGCCCGGTCTGGCCGATGTTCTGCTCATCGGCAATCACATCGCTCATTTTGTCGCGCAGGGTTTGAATCTCAAAATAGGCGTTCATGTCGGCTTCGCTCAGGCCGGCTTCGCGCCGCATCAGCTCGTAAAAATCGCTCCGATTCGTGGAAAACTGTTCCGCCTGTTGGGTCGCGCTCAGGGTCGGTTCGGGCGGGATGGTCGGCAGCGGCGTCAGGGTCGCGGTCGGTTCGGTTTCCGGCGTCGGCGTTATCGTCGGCGTGGGCGAGGGCGTCGGCGAGACGAACGGTGTTGGCGTCAGGGTGGGTGTCGGGGTTGGCGTGGGCGTAGTGCTGAGCGCCGCCGGGTCGTAGCCGAAAAATTCTTCGATGCGCTTCTGGACATCTTCCGGCGAAATGCTCAGGCCGCGCGCGGCGGCTTCCTGGCGGAGCAGTTCGTCATCCACCATTTCATTGACGATGGTTAAACCCAACTGGTCAGGGATACGCAGATCGGACAGCCAGGTGCTGCCCGGCTCCTGGGCGACGGCCTGATTGGGGTCGAGGCCGAAACTTTGATAAGTATTGACAAGGTTGGTCAACTGCTGGATACGCAGGACGCGCTCCAGGCGGACGCGGCGCTGAAATTCCGCGACGGTGATGGTATCGCCGCCCACTGCCGCCACAACCTGGTTTGGTCGGATAATCTGATCCAGAACGATGGCGACAAGCAGGATGAGGACAATAGCGCCGGCGGTAATTCCCGTTCCTATCATCACGCGCCGCTGAAGCTGCGCTTCACGCTCCGCGCGGGATTTGTACTCGCCGCGATCCAGCCCGCCTTTTTTTTCTTTGCCGGACGCGCCGGCAGCTTTTTTAGCAGCGGCTTCGCCGCCCGCCGCCGGGACGGCTTTTCTGGATGCTGTTTTGGGAAGCCCGGTGGTCTGGCTTCGTTTGCTCATAAAAGTAAACTCCTGCTCACAGAAAAATGGGCATAGTTATGCGTAAACCATGCCCAGAAAGTGTCTACAAAGCGGCTGTGGCATCAGTCGGCAGCAACAACGAACGGCAGCAGCGCCAGATGGCGGGCGCGTTTAATTTCTCGCGCCAGTTCGCGCTGGCAGCGGGCGCAGTTGCCGGTCTGGCGGCGGGGTTTGATTTTGCCCGTTTCGCTGATGTATCTTTTGAGCGTTTCGACATCCTTGTAATCGAAACACCGGCCTTCGGGGCAGTACTGGGTATTCCGGTTGCGGCCACGCTTGCGGGGCTTGGGCGAGCTAAAACCGCGAGACGGCTCCTGAGCGGGCGCGGGCTGTGCCTCCGGCGCAGCCGGCGTCATTTCCATATCGGTCGGGGGTAAATCGGTCACGTTAATCAGTCTCCTGCTTCGAGTTAAAAGGCGTAATCGCCTTCTTCGTTGTTATCTTCGTCGCCGTATTCAATATCCATGTGCGGCTGGTCGCGGCGCCGGTCGCCGAGCAAAATCATCTCGTTGGCGACCAGTTCGGTGCGGAAGTGTTTTTTGCCGGTTTCATCTTCCCAACCGCGCGTTTGCAGCCGCCCTTCCACATAAACCTGCTGATTTTTGCTGAGGTGCGTTTTGCAGATTTCGGCCAGCGTACCCCAGGCGACGATATTAAACCATTCGGTTTCTTCACGCCGCTCGCCTTCCGCCGATGTCCAGGTGCGGCTGGTGGCTACGCTAAAACTGGTCACGGGGCGGCCACTGGGGGTATAACGCATTTCCGGGTCGCGTCCCAGATAGCCAATAATCATCACTTTGTTCAACCCACGTCCCATTATTCACCCTGCTCCTTCACCTTACTCGTTTTCGATGGGCTAATTATCCGTCCGAATGAGCAGGTAGCGCAAAATATTGGGTGATAATTTGAGATTACGTTCCAGCTCCGGCAAATTCACCGGGTCAACGTCGGCGTTCAAACACACGTAATACCCTTCACGCTGTTTATCCAGCTCGTAGGCCAGCTTGCGGCGTCCCCAGCGGTCAATCTTGGTCACCTGGCCCATGTTGTTCGCTTCCAGCCAAGTCTGTACCTGCGTGATGGTGTTGTTAATCACCTCGTCGCTAGGGTCATTGCGGACGATAAAAGTCAGCTCGTATGGGTTTCTCATGGGGAATCTATATTTCTCCTTTCCCTGGGTTTGCCCCATGCCGGCGCAGGCGCGCGCATGGAGCGGAAAGCCGTTTTGATCGTGCGATCATCGCGCCGAATAGTACCTGAAGGCCGAGTTTTTAGCAACGGTGGATTCATCCAGCGCCAGCCGCGAACTCGCCAGCGCCAGCGCCACCACCACCCAGAACAGGGTGATCGAGGGTTGAAAATCCAGGCGAAAGAAATACAGGTCGGCGGTGGCGTTCAGCAGGGCGGTAATCAATGCCGCGTGACAGCCGATGTGAATCGAAGCCAGTTCGGGGTTGGCGCGCGCGGCCTGCCAGGCGTGCCGTCCATACAGGGCGACGCCGGCCATCATCACCAGGAAAATCAGCACCCCGGTTAAGCCGATCTGGTTCGCCATAATTAAATACATGCTGGCGACATCGGTATAAATGTCAATATCCGGCGAGCCGGTGAAACCGACGCCGGTCAGCGGGTAACGGCTGATGAGCCGCAGCGAGTCGCTGTATTCGCCCAGGCGCATCTGTGTCGCCAGGTCGGAGGCCGTAAAGGCTTCCAAAAACCGATGGATATATTCCTGGGTCTGCGGCAGCAGCAGCAGCGCCGCCGCGCCGGTCAGCATCAGCAGCAGGTATTTGCGGTACGGGCGGAACAGGCTGATAAACAGCAGCCCGGCGGCGAAAGCCAGCATTGAAGCCCGCGAATAGGTGAGGATAAGCGCCAGCGCCACCAGCCCCAGGACGCCGAGCGTCAGCCAGCGGTAGCGCAGCACCGGGCGGCGGGCGAAAACCTGCGGCGCGATCATCGCCGCCGAAACCGCCAGCATCCCGCCCAGAGCGTTGGGGTCTATCCACGTGCCGATGGCGCGTTCGTCCAGAAGCGGGTTATCCTCGATGTACCGAATCACGCCGCCGTCTGGGTAGCCGATACGGGACAGCCGGACGAGCGCCCATTCAGCGAGATTATCCGGCAGCGCATACAGGCCAATGGCGACGAGCGCCTGCATCCCAACAGCGATGGTGACGACCAGGGCCAGCCGTCGCAGCGCGGCAGCATCGCGCAGCAGGTCTACCAGCACGAACGTCAGGCCGATGCTCAGCAGCGTTTCGGCGAACTGCCGCAGCACGGTTGGGGTTGGCGGCGCGTGGCGCATTCCGAGTAAAAAACTGACGATCAGCCACATACTGTAGAGGGCCACGAGCGCGTGAACGGGCGTCAGGCGCAGGCGGCTGCGCTGCCCGGTCATCCACTGGAACAGGTAAACCAGCAGTAACGCGCCCAAAGCGGCGTCCAGGAAGGTGGGCGTGAGGCCGATTTTAACCGGCAGCGTGCCGAACGGCAGCAGCAGCGTGACCAGAATCACGCCGTACAGCGCCGCCGAGACGCTGGTCAGAATGTATAAACCGGCCAGCAGCCCCAGCACCACCGCGACGGCAATAATCGGCCCGGCCACCGCTATCAGCAGGCCGATCAGCCCGCCGGTCAGCCCGATGACCGCACCGACAAGAAGCGCATAAATACGCCGGTCTAACCGGGATACCCATTCCTGCAAACCATTAGACGACTGCATAGGTTATATCACCCGTTTCGTGAACCGCCGGACAGCGAAAACCATCCCCAGTATACCCAGCGCGCTCCAGGCGGCCAGGCTGAACAGCGCGCCGAGGCGGAACGTCAGGGGATCGTAGACCAGGCGCACGGTATGTTCGCCCGCCGGGACGATGACCGCCGACAGCGCCCCATACGCGCGCAGAATGTCCGCCGGTTGGCCGTCTATGGCAGCCTGCCAGCCGGGGTAATCCGGGTGCGCCAGCGACAGCACCGCGTCCTGCGGCGTGCTGACGGTAATGGTGAACTGCTCCGGCTTAAACTCAGTGACGACGGCACTGGCTTCCGGCATGGCTGCGTCCTGTCTGGAAAAACCGGGATCGCGGTCGAGGATGATCGTCCGGCGGGGGGCGAAGTTCGGGTCTTTCAGCAGAGCGAAGGCAAATTCATCGCTGTCGGCCAGGGCATAATCGTACATCAGCAGGGCGAAGGGGCGCGGGTCGCTGAGCCGGTGAAGGTTCACTGCGCCGTAGCGATCTGTCCCGGAAGCGATCACCCGGCTTGCCACCGGCATCTGCTGCCAGTCGGTATAAACGTAACGCACGGCGAACAGTTCCCAGGCCAGCGGGTTGATTAAATCCGGCTCGACCAGCCGGTAGGGGCCGTCCAGGAACAGCGGGCTGATGCCGCGCATGTCCATCAGTCTGTACAGGCTGCCGAAGTTGTCGTGCAGGCCGCGATAGCCGTCCACGCGGAAGGGTATATCGGTGTCCTGAAGCGGCACTTCCAGCAGGGGCGGGTAGTCCGGCGGCATGGCGATCTGCTCGCCTGGCGGCACTGGGTCGTAGGTGGCGGGCGAGTCCATGTTGACGGTGAACAGCTCGAAAGCGATCAGCCCGATCAGCAGCCAGGAATAAACCGCCTGGCGCGGGTGTTCCATGATTTCGCGGATAAGGTACACGGCCAGCGCCGCGCTGACCGCGCTGAACACAACGATGCTTAAAGAATCGTTCAGCCGTTCCTGGCCGTTCAGCCATTCGTTAAAAACGATGACAACCGCCGCGCTGCATATCCCGGCCAGGCCGTACAGCAGGCGGCGGAGATTGCGGGTCGCTGCCGGCCACTCAGATGAATCCCAGTTGAGGATGTGAACCAGGCCGCGCCCGGCCAGGATCGCCAGGCTGGCGGCGACCAGATAGGCGGCGCGTTCCTGTCCCCGGAAAAAACGCAGCCCCGGCAGCAGGTTATACATGGCCGGGAAAACCGCGCTGTTCGCCCCAAAGCTCAGGCCGAGCGCGATAACCGCTGCCATCCCCCAGAACAAAACGCCCGGAATCCGCCGCCACAGCGTCACCAGCACCAGCGCCAGCCCGGCCACGCCGATATACAGCGGCGAGAACAGGCTGAGCAGGCCGGGGAACAAAAACTGCACCACATCTCGAATCGGAAAACCATTACCTTTAGCGTCGTAGGTGAAGCCGATACGCGCCGTGCGGGGCAGGTATTCTAGGCCGGGTAAAAGCTGCACGGCAGCCAACCCACCCGCCAGGATGCCAAAAAGCGCCACGCTGCCGACGAAGACCGTCCAACGGTAACGCTGCGCCAGGACGCGGTAGCCGGTGTAGGCCGCCAGCAGGTAGGTGAGAAACCAGCTTGTCTGCGGATGCCCGGCCATCCAGGACAGGCCGAGCGCGAAGCCTGTCAAAACCAGCCAGCCCCAACGCGGGCGTGGACCGCGTGTCGTTTCCAGCACACCCAAAACTGCCGGCGGCAGCCATACGCCGGCCTCCAGCAGCGCCAGCTGCAGCGGCGGGTAGCCGGTCAAAAAACCACCGTAAGCGGCGATAATCGCAGCGACCAGCCCGCCGAAGGCGCTGCCCGGCTGTTTAAGCGTCATACGGCGCACCAGGGCGTACATCATCAGCGAATAGCCCAGGACGTGAAAGGCCATTTCCAGTTCCAGGGCGTGGTACGTCCAGCCGCCGGCGGCGCGGCTGAGGGCGATGGTCGCCAGCCGGGGCGGGTAAAACACCGCCGACTGTGTATCGGCCAGGAAGGGCAGGCCGCCGTTGTTATAAGGATTCCAGAGCGGCACTTCGCCCGCCGACAGACGCTGGTATTGGTAGGCCGCGAAGGCCACAAACTGGCCGGAAAAATCGCCTTTTTTCAGCGATGCCTGGTCGGCCTGGATGGGCGTCAGCAGCCGCCAGAAAAACAGCCCCCACAGCGCGACCAGAACCACAACGGCGGTCACATCCGGCGAGACGCGCAGCCGCGCGGCGGGCGGCGTTTCCGTCCCCGGCTCGATGGCATGAAGCGGCGTCGGCGCGAGAGATGTACCGTTCATAAGTCCTCTGCGGGCAGTACACGCACGCGGTTGAGATAGATAAAATTGAAGGCCATACCGCCGTCCACCGTGACGATACGCAGGCGCGGGAATGTGCCGTCCGGCGCTTCCCGGTACAGGCCCAGTTCGAGTTCGTAAATGCCCGGCGGCGTTTCCGGGCTGATGTTCAGGATATGGACATCCTCGATGATTTCGCCCGGCGTCCAGGTGGTGGTGGGCCGCTGCCATTGCGCCGGCATCCCGTCGGAGGCGGCGTATTTGGTCAGGGTGGCCGGGTCGAGGACGTTGGCGAACACTTTGTAATCGTACTCAATCGGGCGCAGCGCCCGCCAGTAAAGCGTTAATTCCAGGCGGCTGCCCGCTGCCGGGCTGAGGTCGGTCAGCGCGTAACCGACCAGTTCGATCTGGTTCTCAAAATTGATGCTGATCGGGTTCGGCACGTTCAGGTCGCTTTCGCGCGGCAGCACTTCGACCTGCCCGATTTTCCAGGTTTCGCCGCCGTCCGCCAGCCGCAGCCGTTCGCCGGACGGGTGATGATACCAGCCGAGAATAACATCCAGAGTCATGGGGGCGTAGGCAGTGGGCGGCAGCCAGACGGCGATGGGGTTGCGCCAGGTGCGCCCTGCCGGTAAATCTGAAGTCGCCAGCGTTCCCTGGCCTGGATAAATATCGCGCTGGCCGACGATCACCTCGTCCGGCGTGACGAGATGCACGAACAAACTCCAGTCTCGCTCCGTCTCAGCGGCCATTTCCCAGGCCGTTTCGATCAGGACGTACTGCTCCGGGTGAATCGCCGGCTGCGTGACCGCGCCTTCCAGCAGGGCGAACAGCCTGCGCTCGTTGTCGTAGAACGTCGTTTCCGGCGCGCGGCTTTCGACCGGCGGCGGCGTCCGGTAGGCGGGCGCGATGACGAGGAACGGCGTCAGCGCCGCGACCGCGAAAAAGTAAACGCCAACGCCGCCCATCGCCGGTGGCCGCGCGCGGCGCGGCAGCCACCATAACAGCCCGGCGGCCATCCACAGCGACAGCGCCGACAGCGCCCCGAACACCAGCCGCCCTTGCGAGGCGGGCGTTTCCGCCGTCCAGCGCAGGTAGGAAATGAAGGTGATGGCCGGCCAGATGATCGTCACGGCGGCGGGCAGCCACACGGGGGTAATTTCCCGGTTCGGCAGCGGACGGCGTGCCGCCGCGTAAATGATGAAAGCCCCCGCGCCGAGCAGTCCCACGCCGCCGATGAGGTTAAAAATCAGGTAGACGGCATCCGGCAGGGGGACGTTGACGCCGCCGAAAAAGCCCCAGTACGCCTGGGTGAAGCTGTGGCGTTCGCTCCATAACTGCGCCAGGTTAGCGGGGACGGCGCGCCGCCCGACCATTTGCAGGAACATGCTCAGCCCGGTTGGGTCGCCGTAAAGCTGCCAGTTGTACAGATACCACCACCCGGCGAGGAGGATGGTCAGCCCGCCGGAAACTGCGCCGCCGACCACCAGCGGACGCCAGCAGCGCCGCCGCAGGCTGGCGACCAGCAGCGCCAGCGCCACCAGGGGAATTAAAAAGCCGATGTTGAGCTTCGACAGCAGCCCCGCGCCAGCGACGACGCCGATTACGGCGTAATCGCGCAGGTCGCGGCGGCTGGACGGTGATGGCGCGTCCTTTAACAGCCGCACGATCAGCAGCGTCAGCAGGTTGCCAAGCAGGTTGGAGAGGTTGTCGTTGTTGACCGAGCCGCTGATGAACAGGAACATCGGCAGGAAGGCGTTCAGCGCCGCCGCGCCGAGCGCCACCGGCGGCCAGTCCGGGAAAACGGCGCGCGCCAGTTGGTACGTGACCAACACCGTCGCCAGACCGAGCGCGACCGAAAACAGCCGGATGATATGGACGGCCAGCGCCGTGCCGCGCCAGGGCAAGGCTTCCAGGTCGGCGCGGTGAACGATCATATTGGCGTTGCCGTCCGGGCGCACGACTCCGATGTCGGCGTGGGGGTTAATCCGCCGCACGTCGTCCATGTCGGCGGTATCTATGCCCGCCGTGAGCGCCGCCGCCAGCAGGTAATACAGCGGCGGCTGGCTGCCTTCCTGCCGCCAGGGGCCGGGGCTGGCCGGGTCCTGCGGGGGCAGCTGCAGGCCGTTCTGGGCCAGATAACGCACCATCGGGTAGTGCCATAGTTCGTCGGACGCCTCAAAAATCGGTGTGACGACGCTGTAAATGATTGCCAGCAGTCCGTAAGCGGCCAGGATGAACGTCAAAATTCGCCGGTGGGCTGTCACGTTTACGGCCTTTCCGCGACAACTTGGCAGAAAAAATCCGCCGCCGACTGCGCGATAGCCTGCCAGTGGAACTGATCGGCCAGCGCCGCCGCGCCCTGCCGGAGACGCGCCGCCTGTTCCGGTTGTTGGCGCAAATCACGCAGCGCCCGCGCCAGCGCCGCCGGGTCGCCGGGCGGGACGAGCCGCATATTTTCGCCATCAACGAATGCCGGGATGTTAACCTGCGGCGTGGTGGTGATGATGGCGCAGCCGTAGTGAACAGCGGCCATCAGGCTGCCACGCCGGTAGGACGCGCCGTCCCGGAAGGGCAGCACGACGGCATCGGCAGCGGCCAGATGCGCGCCGACCGCCGTTTCATCCAGGTAGCCGGTGCGGTGAATGAACGGCTCTAAGGCCAGTTCGTGGATGCGCGCCTGCATGGCGTCCATGAAAGCGGCGTTGGTGGGGTCGCTGCTGCCGGCTCCGCCGCCGACCAGCGCCAGCCGCGCGGGCTGGCCGTCCTCCCGGAGCGCCGCCAGAGCGGCCAGCAGGTCTTCGATGCCCTTGCTGTGATTGAATAGGCCGAAGTAGACCAGCAGAAAATCGCCGTTTTGCGCGCCGGCGTGGGTTCGCCAGGGCTGCGGGTCGAAGCCCGCCGGCAGGTCGGCCAAGATGTTGCTGCCGATGGGAATCAGCGCCAGGCGAGGCAGGCCGCGCAGCCGTTCCTGGTCTTCGTGGTTGGTGACGATGACGCCGCGCGATGCCCGCGCCAGCCGCCGCACAATCCAGTCCCGCAGCGGCCCGGCCTTTGGGAACAGGTAGGGAAAACGCAGATCGTGAAAGGTCGTCACCAGCGGCACAGCGCCCAATGCTTCCGGCAGAAAGTGAACCCAGGGCGACATGGTGTAAGCGGCGGTCTGGAACTGAAGGTTGACCACTTCCAGATGTAAATCGCGCGCCCAGGCGCGAATCGTCCGCAGGCTGCTGATATTCCAGCGGTCAATCGAAGGACTGAGGCTGATGGCCGGTTCGTCGTTCAACGCCTGGCGGCTGCTGAGGACGTGAACGGCGTGTCCTAGCCGCGCCAGTTCGTCGGCCAGTATCCGGCTGTACGCGCCGACCCCGCCCTGCATAGGCGGGTATTCGCCGGTGATGAGGCCGATTCGCATCAGTTCACCTTTAACCCAGAGCGAATGACCTGCCAGTACGCCCGGACGCGCGCCCGGCGCAGGTCGCGCTTGTGGCCCAGCAGCCCTTTGACCGCCTCCAGCGCCAGCTGCCAGCCGTAATTGAGGAACAGAAAGGCGCGCAAAACCTGCGCGGCCAGCCGTCCGTGATATTTGCGCGTGTAACGCAGCTTGCTCTGCTGGAAGTGAATGTGGCTGCGGGCGGCCACCTGCTGGCTGCTTTGGCCGCCATGATGGATAATGCGCGCCGCGCCCAGGTAGACCACCCGCCAGCCGGCGTTTTGGGCGCGTCTGCACCAGTCCACTTCTTCCGAGTACATGATGTACCCTTCGTCCAGGCCGCCGATCTGCTGGTAAACCGCGCGCCGCGCCATCAGTGCCGACCCCTGCGCCCAGTCAATGTCGAAGGTGGCGTCGTCGGGGGCGTCGGTTATGTAGTAGTTGTCCAGCATGGCTCTGGGCGCGAAGGGCTGCAACCAGGTGCTTTCCAGGAACAGCACCGGCAGCGACGGAAAGCGCCGCCGCGTGGACTGCGTGCTGCCGTCGGCGTTCAGCGTGCGCGGCCCGATCAGGCCGACATCAGCGTTTTGATCCAGATAATCCACCATCAGCGCCAGCGCGCCGTCCACAATTTCCGTGTCCGGGTTGAGCAGCATCACATAGCGCCCGCCGGAGGCCGCCAGCCCGATGTTATTGCAGCGCGTAAAGCCCAGATTTTCGGCCTGGGGCAGCAGCTTCACCTGCGGATAACAGTCGCGCACCCGCGCGACCGTATCGTCGCTGCTGGCTGAATCCACGACGATGATCTCGACGGCCAGCCCGTCCGGCGTGTTGTTCAGGATGCTGTCCAGGCAGGCCGCCAGCAGATCGGCCACATTCCAACTGACGATGATGATCGAGAGATCGGTCAAGCGCACATACTCCGCGTGTCCGAAACCGCGCCGGATTATACCAGAATTTACAGAAAAATTCGGTTTCGATCACACTTTGATAACACTTTGCCAGGATGATAAAGCCAGCAAACCAAGACCTGAATAGAAAGGACTGTACCATGAAAAAGCTGTTGATCGCGGTTGTGGTGATCGGGATGCTGGCGCTGGGTGTGAGCGCGGTGGGCGCGCAGGGTGAACGCGCGCCGCGCCGCGCCGCTGTAGATGTTACCCGCGAAGTTATTAACGCCATCGCTGAAGCGGTTGGGCTGAAGCCGGTTGAACTGATTCGGCAGCTTCGGGACGGGGCAAGCCTGGAGGAAGTCATCACGGCGCAGGGCGGTGATGTGGCGGCTGTGCAGGCCGAGGTGACGAACATCCTGACGGCGCGCATTAACGAGGCGGTCGCAAACGGCAAGCTCACGCAGGAGCGCGCCGACCAGTTGATCGAACGCCTGGGGACGGCGGTCGAGTGGGTTTTCAGCGGCGAAGTGCGCGGCAGCCTCGCCGAGCGTTTGGCGCAGGTGGCCGTGCTGCAAATGGCTGCCAATCAGACCGGCCTGACGCGAGCCGAACTGATGGCCGAACTGCGCGCCGGGAATTCGCTGGCGGACGTGCTGACCGCTAATGGCGTGGACGTGAACACCTTCATTGATGAGGCCGTCACCAAACTGGACACCCAGCTTAATAAGCTGGTGGAAAACGGGCGGATAGACCAGGAACGCGCCGATGAACTGCTGGCGAACTTCCGCGAACGCCTGACCGAACGTATCAACCAGGTCGGCCCGGCGGAAAATAGCGAGGCATAGACCTTCGCCGGAAGTCGGAAAAACCGGGGCGGGCCGCAAACCCGCCCTTTGTGCCAAAATGGACTAAATAGGTTTAAGATGCATGGGGGATTTGGGTTTTTCTGCAAAATCAGTTGAAATAGGCGAGACTTAATCTGACACTTCGGGTAAAGTAGTGAGTAGACGAAGAGGAGTGTCAGCATGACGAACGAAGAAAAGATCATTGCCACCAA
>QUBZ01000011.1 GCA_014338005.1 Chloroflexota bacterium
ACAACTGGGAACTGATCCTCAACCAGCTCGCCATTCGCTTTGAAGGCAGAATACCGCTTTGAAGGACAGGTCATTTACACCAAAGTCTTGACAGACCTTATGGGCCAAACTATTTTTCGGTCATTCAGCCTGTTCTAAATTACGAAATCAATGAAACCACCCATGAAATCGTAGGATATACCTGGAGTGCTAGGGTATATCAACGCAGCCAAAACATGGATCATTTTCCTCGCTATAGATAATGGAGATTATTTGATGTTGGCTAAACTGATGAAACAAGCTCGCTTGCTCATAATTTTGATTTGGGGGCTGGTATTCGGTATTGGAGTTGATAGCCATTTACTGGCTCAGAGTGAAACCGCCTATAGTATAACCTGGAATCATAGCGGAACTAAACTTGCAGTGGGCTACAACACAGGTCAAGTTCAAATACTTGACACAGCCAGCGGTCAGGTACAGCAAACCTTCCAATTTCCCGGTGTGCCAGTGGATGTCGAGTGGAGTCCCACTGACCCCCATATCCTCGCTGTTACGGCGACTGACCCTGGTCGCGTTCAGTTTGTTGTACAAGTCCTCAATGTTGCCACTAACCAAACCATCATGATGGTGGAGGGAGCAGAAACAATAGATTCAATTGCCTGGAGTCCTGATGGTAACTACTTGGCAGGCGCTAAGGGTTTTCTTGCTTCCGGTTTTGGAATTCGATATATCTCAATCTGGCAGGTTAGTACGGGCGTTGAGATAAAAATTATACCGTTTAAGGAAGAGGATGTTACCTCTATTGCCTGGAGTCCCGATGGTGGTCGTATCGCTGGTGGGTCTACCGACATGAATATCACCATCTGGGACGTGAATACCGGGAATCCCATACGCACTCTGGCCGGCCATAATGATGTCGTTTGGGCTGTTGCCTGGAGTCCTGATGGTAGTAAGATTGCAAGTTCAAGCGGTGTTTTCGATAGAGCAGTTCGTATCTGGGATGCTGCGACAGGGCAGAACATCGTAACGTTTACTAATTTTATAGTGAGTGATTTGTCATGGAGTTCCAATAATCGATATATTGTAGCCGCTGGGACTGATGATTGGATACCCATTTGGGATGTAAACGCAGGGCAACTTCTCGATACGATTAACAGCGATAGACCGATAAGAACAGTTGCCTGGAGTCCTGATGGTGCCAAGATAGCTTATGCCAGGGAAGGAACTGACTCAGTAACCATCATCCCTGCCCCTACTACCATTTCATCCCCCATCCTCTTCGCCAGCAGCCGCGACGGCAACTGGGAACTGTACACCGTGCAGCCCGACGGCAGCAGCCCCACCCGCCTCACCAACCACCCCGCCACCGATACCGCGCCCGCCTGGTCGCCCGACCGCAGCCAGATCGCCTTCACCTCGGAGCGCGACGGCAGTAAGGACATCTACACCATGAACGCCGATTGGTAGTTATATGGAAGGACAATCAATCATGAAAACTAAACTACTGATATATATTCTCATTTCTCTGATGCTTGGACAGCTAACAGTAGTCAATGCTCAGGAAGTAGACATACCTGATGACAGTGTCTGGTCACTGGCTTGGAGTCCAGATAGTACACATATTGCCGCTGCGCGTTACAATGGTATTGTTGAGATTCAATCTGCCTTGACAGGTCTTGTTGAAAAGACTTTACAAAGTGGATTCATATCCCAAATTACTGCGGTAGCCTGGAGTCCAGATGGAACGCGAATTGCCGGTTCTAATGAGTTAAAATCGGTCTTTCTCTGGGATACTAATACTGGACTACTCATCAGAACCTTGCAGGGTCAAATTACTGATCATATCACCAATTTGGCTTGGAGTTCAGATAGCACTTTTATAGCAGGCGTTAGCCAATTTGATGGAAAATTGCAGATATGGAATGCAGATACAGGCCAACTTCTAATTGATGAATGGGCGGGATATTTAGAAGGGCTTGATTGGATTGATACGAGGATAATATCTGCTGTCGCAAGTGGTGTTGTGCTATTCGATTCTAATACTGGAGAATACATAAAAGATATTGGGTTACAAAATGTCTACATTGACTCGGTAGCATGGAGTCCAGATGGTAATCGGGTAGTTAGCGGCGGGATGGATGGCGTTGTACGTATCTGGGATGCTAATGCAAGCCAAGAAATTCTTGTGTTATCTGGGCATACGTTACCGGTTCCCTCTGTTGATTGGTCTCCCGACGGCAGTAGTGTAGTTAGCGCAAGTCTGGACGGCACGGTGCTGATCTGGAATTCAACGACCGGACAGCTTATCAAAACAATACAAGTGGGCGCGCCTTTACTCAGTGTTAAATTCAGCCCCAACGGGAACCAACTCGCCTACTCAGGAGATGTAGTCGGGGTAGGTGAAACAGTCACCATCATCCCTGCCCCCACGACCGTTTCATCCCTCATCCTCTTCGCCAGCACCGACGATTTTCTGCTGTACATTGATGGCCGGGATGCCGACTTCCGCCCCAAGTTCTGAACATACAATCGGGACACTATACAGGCTCGCCCCTGCGACATTCGCGTATGGCTAATGACCAGAGACGAACGACTAATGACTAACCGCCTCATCATCGGCATTTCCGGCGCGTCCGGCGTCATCTACGGCATACGGCTGCTGGAAACGCTGGCGCTGGACAAAACCATCGAAACGCACCTGGTACTCAGCCCGGCGGCGCGCGCCACCATCACGCAGGAAACGGCGTGGAACGTGCGCGACGTGGAAAAACTGGCCGACGTGGCGCATAAACCCGGCGACATCGGTGCCAGCATTGCCAGCGGCTCGTTTGCCACGCTGGGTATGATCGTCGCGCCGTGCAGCATCAAAACGCTGTCGGCCATCGCCAACAGCTACTCGGCGGATCTGATGAGCCGCGCCGCCGATGTGCAGTTGAAGGAAGGCCGCCCGGTGCTGCTGCTGGTGCGGGAAACGCCGCTGCACATCGGCCACCTGCGGCTGATGATGCAGGCCGCCGAAAATGGCGCGATCATCATGCCTCCCGTTCCCGCTTTCTACGGCAGTCCGCAGACGGTGGATGATCTGGTGAACGGCACGGTCGGGCGTGCGCTGGCGCGCATCGGCATCCACAATACCCTGTATTTTGAGTGGCTCGGTATGAACGGCAAGGCCAACCCGCCGGAAGAATAAAACTAATCACTATAAAAATGGCGGTTCGATTCTTAAAGGCTAAATCCATGACCGACACCCGCGAGGCAGTGCGCGCCTTTCTGGAAAGCCAGTCCACGCTGGCGCTGGCGACCGTGAACGCGGCAGGGCAGGCTGAAGTCACGCCGCTGTTTTACGTTTCCGACGAGGCATTTAACCTGTGCTGGCTGTCATCGCCGGACAGCCGCCACAGCCTGAACCTAGCCACCCACCCGCGCGTGGCCGCCGCGATTTATCCGGCGGTATGGAACTGGCAGGACATTCGCGGCCTGCAAATCGAGGGTGAAGCGGCTGCCGTCGGCGATGAGGTCAAACGCCGGCAAATTCTGGCGCGTTATCTGGAAAAATTTCCCCTGCCGGCTGCTTTTACACAGCAGATTAACGCCAGCGTGCTGTACATGCTAAAACCACACTGGATGCGCTGGCTGGACAACGGCGTCCGGTTTGGGTACAAGGCCGAGATTAACCTATGACACTCGGCACTACTTCTCCAGCAGCCACAGCGCCACCGAAGCATTAGCTTCATTTTCACCAGGGCGCGGGTAGACCGCGATCAGAGCCGCCCGCGCGTCCAGGGTGTTCACAGCTACACTGATGAGCGGCGCGCCGTCCACCAGCGTATAAACCGCGCCGCGTTCGTTTAAAGCCGCTTCGATCTGGGGCAGGCCGGGCGCATCGGCGCAGGTCAGTTTGTGGGCAGAGGCAGCGTAAAAATTGGCGCGGCGGCAGCTGTCGGGGAACACACTGCCGATAACCGACAGATCAGCACGCGCCAGCGTCGAGGGAAATGACTCTACGGCTTCGCGCAGGCCGTAGCCGGCGCTGTGGGAGGTGATGTGCTGGCAGCGCACATCCTCCGGCAGGGGCAGGGCAGCGGGGTCGGTATAAGCTGTTAAAACAAAGGGTATAAAAACGAGCATCAGAGCTGCCAGCGCGGCGCTGGCGGCCAGATAACGCGCCTGCTCACCCCTAAAACGGCGAACGCCTGCCCCCAGTCCCACGCTGGCCCGCTCCGGGACGCGCACAGCGCCAGCCAGACGGCGACCACGACCAGCGCGCCCGCCTCGGCATCGCTAAAGGCCAGCCGTTCGTAAAAAAACAGATACGGCGACATGATCCACAGCCCCCCGGCCAGCAGCGCCCCGGCAGCCCCGGACAGGCGTTTTGCCAGCGCGCAGCCGGCGGCCAGCCCGATCATACTCACGAACAGGGTAGCGATGCGCCCGGCAAAAACCGGCGCGTTTTGTGGATAAAAAGCGGCTATCAGCCAGTGATTGATGATTTTGCCATCGCTGATGGCCCAGAAAGGATGGCCGTTCCAGACTTCTACCGCCCGCGTCAGATGCAGCCCTTCGTCGTTGTGCAGCGGCAGGGCTTCCAACGCCAGCAGACGAGTTCCCCATAAAATTAGCAGCAGGAGGAGAAAATTACTTCGGGGCATGAATAGAAGCGGCAAAGCAAAATGACAGGCCCACAGGAGAGAGGAAACCTCCTACGATCACGCCGAAACCGATCTAAATATCCCCTTCTTCGACTTCAACGCTGCGCCCGCTGTCCTTGTGCCGGTAGGTGATGCGCCCGCGTTTTGGGTCGTACATGCTCATCTCGACCTTAACCCGGTCGCCCAACAGGATGCGGATGTAATATTTCCGCATTTTGCCGGAAAGATAAGCCAGTATGCGGTGGCCGTTATCCAGTTCCACCAGGAACTGCGTATTCGGCAGCGCCTCCACGACCGTACCTTCCACTTCGATTTTGTCATCCCTTTTTTTCATACCCCTCCTGGTGGGTTAATTAAAAGAAACAAGCCGCTGCCGCGAACAGCAGCGGTTTACACGGTCATCCGCTTACCTTCCCGTCGGACTAGCGCCCATACGTCTTGCGTTGACGGCGACGCGCCCGGCGGATCGCTTTTTTCTTCTCGATCCGGCGCAGTTCGCTTTTGGAAATGTGCCAACGCTTCCGGCGCACCGTGCTTAGCACACCGCTATTGGTCACACGCTTGCGGAAACGCCGCAGCAGCGATTCCTGCGATTCATTCGGCTTTAGCGAGACAAAAGCCATATGGTGTTTAGCCTCCTCCTTTCCTCAAAACTCCATCTCGAACGATGGCTAATCGGGGCGCAGGATACTTACGCCCCGTCGTCAGCTTTAGCTTTAGACAACGCTGGCCTGATTTTCCGCCAATTGTACAGAATCAGCCTCGTTTATGCTACTGTCATCTTCGGGCAGTTCGACCTCTACCGATTCTGTTTCCGAGGTGACGTGGCGCTCCTGCCAGCGTTGTTTTTCTTCGTCGGTGACATCTTTCAAACTCAAACCCAAACGCTGGCGGTCGGGTTCGATGCTGATGACCCGGAGCAGCAGTTTTTGGCCTTCGTATAACATCACGCTGGGGTCGGCAGGGGGCGGCTCGGCGATCTGGCTGGCGTGCAGCAGGGCTTCGATGCCCGGCTCCAGGCTGATGAACGCGCCGAACTGCGCCACGCGCGAAACCGTGCCTTCAACCAACTGGCCGACATGGTACAGTTCTTCTGCCGCCGCCCAGGGGTTCTTTTGCATCCGTTTTAAACTCAGGCCGATGCGTTTGCCTTCGGCGTCGAGCCGCAGGACATACACTTCCACCTCGTCGCCGACATTCAGCACTTCGCGCGGGTGTTTGACGCGATGCCAGGCCAGCTCGGAAATGTGGATCAGGCCGTCCGCGCCGCCCAGGTCTACAAACGCGCCAAAATCGCGCAGGCCGCTGACGACACCCTTGCGAACCTCGCCCTCTTTCAATTCGTCCAGCAGCAGTTCCTTACGCGCCTCGCGGCGGCCACGCTGGGCATCGCGCTGGCTAAAAACCAGCCGGCGGCGTTTGCGGTTGACCTCAATCACTTTAACCGTGATCTTGCGACCCAACAGCTTCGCCATATGGTCTTTACGTTCGTCCTCGTTGATGCCGCGCGGCAGGTCTACCACATGGCTGGCTGGGACGAAACCGCGCAGGTTGCCGAAGGGGACGATCAGGCCGCCCCGGTTGACATCCGAGACGATGCCTTCCCACAGCTCCTCGCCGTTCATCAGGGCTTCGGCGCGTTTCCAGTCCTCGCTCTGCTGCGCCTGCGAAACCGAAAGCACCAGATTACCTTCGTCGTCTTCGGAGCGAATGATGATGACTTCGATTTCATTGCCAACCTGGTAGGCGCTCGGATTCAGCCCCAGCCGTTCAATATCTTTGCGCGGCACGATTCCATCCCGCTTCATCGCGCCAATATCCACGATCAAGCCCTGGTTATCCACCGCTAAAATTGTTCCGGTGACAATATCACCGCGCTCCGGCTCCTCGACAAACGACGCTTCTAACAGCGCCGCGAAATCCATGTCGTCCGCCAGAGATGAAGGATTGAGATGCATCGAGAGTTCCCCCAAAATTTTTATTTTGGCCTCTGGGAGCAGGGCGCGAAAAAACCCGGCAAGCCAGTTTATCCCCGGCTACCGAGTGGTTGGCAGGTGCGTGATGAAAAACAGCGCAGGTTCAATCGCAGCGCAGCCGTAGAAGCCGCGTACTGCCCTTCCCTATAGACCGAATGGGGATTATACTTGTTTGAAATTTGTTTGTCAACGATTTCCGCGCGGCACGCCGGCCTGTGGATTCTGATTGACGGCGGCGTGTGAAACTGCTAAACTACAGGGTAAATGGGGCAGTGGCCCAATTGGCAGGAGGCAACTGACTTAAAATCAGTAAGGTTGTGGGTTCGAATCCCACCTGCCCCAAGTTTCCATAACCAGGCATATACGAATCATCGGGGAACGGTAACGTATAATAAAAACGTTCCCGTTCCTTTTTTCATTACAATAAACAGGCTTTAGCCCGCGAAAGCCGCGTGGTCAAAGCTTTGACCACAGCCGCCAGGGAGTCGGCTAAAGCCCAGAGTGGCAGTCTAGACTGCTACCCAGTCTGTCTCAGTATTTGGCTTCACCCTGATTGCCAGTTAGCCGGTGCGTGTTTTCGGCACGCGGGAACGCCTCGTCCCGACCGGTGATTTCAGGCTCCCGGCGGAGAGATCAGTCCTCACTCACTGCTTTCTTCACGAGCGCAGCGATCTTCTCTTCTTCGGCGGCAGTCAGCTCCTTCAGCGCGAAGGCGGTCGGCCACATGGCACCATCGTCGAGGTTCGCTGTGTCGTTGAAGCCGAATGATGCATACCTCGTCTGGAACTTGTCTGCGCTTTGGAAGAAGCAGACGACCTTGCCGTCCCTGGCATACGCGGGCATTCCGTACCAGGTTTTCGGCGAAAGAACTGGTGCGTTGGCTTTGACGATCTCATGCAGCCGCATGGCGATGGTGCGATCCGGTTCAGGCATCTCGGCAATCTTCGCCAGCACGTCACGTTCTCCTTGCGCCTTATCTTTGTTCGCGCGCGCTTCCGCCTTCAGCTCTTTGGCGCGTTCCTTCATAGCGGCCTGTTCCGCATCCGTGAATCCCTGGGACTTCTGCGTGTTCTTCTTTAGGCTCATACAAACCTCCTCATACTGACTCGGATTGGAAACCTTAGCCCCAACGCTGTGTGCAGCTACGCCTGATGGCGGGGCTTGTCCTGCGAAAGCACCATGATGTTGCCGCTGTTATCCTTGAAAACAGCTTCGATGTACTGAATGATCCCAGGCTTTCGTAGCCAACTGCCGCGCAAATCTCCGTTATGCTGAGGTCCGAGTTCCGCAGGAGTTCTTTAGCGCTGGCAATACGCTGCCCCACCAGGTATTGATGCGGTGTTTGTTTATAGGTCTGTCTGAATACCCGGATCAGGTAATAAGGCGAAAGGGCTACCGCGCGGCTCAAATCCTCGATGGTAATGGGTGTACGGTGGCTTTGATCCAGCAGCAGGCGGGCGAGATGAACTTGCTGATGCGGGTTCAAGCGCACGGAGGGTCTCTCCCGGCAGAAAGCGGCCACTGCGGTTATTATAGCACCTTCAAGCGCAGAGGAACTGCATTCGCCCCGACGCGCTTCTGCGCGACCGGCGCGGTAGACGGCCAGAAGCCCATGCCGGCAAGACCGTTTTTATCTATTGCGATTGATGCGACAGCCCTGCACATACACCTGGACTTTGTTGACAAAAAAAATCTTTTGTGCTTTACTTAAATTGAACCGGTTCAATTGGATGCTTATGATGCCAACTATTCGTGATGTAGCCCGCCATGCACGAGTCTCCGTAGGAACAGTTTCCAACGTCCTTAATGGAAGTTCGCTGGTCAAAGACGAAACGCGGCAGCGTGTAATGGCGGCAATTGAAACCCTCGGTTACCACCCAACAGCAGCGGCACGCAGCCTGAGTACCCAGCGAACAAACACCATTGGGATGATCCGCAGCGAGATTCGCTTGCAGGGCAACTTGATCGAAACCGACCCAATGGTGCTGGATTTGATTGATGGAATCACCAGCGAGGCGATTAACAGCAGCATCGGCCTAACCTTCTGGGCGATTCCGGCGGGTCAGCGCGAGATGGAACTGTACAGACGATTAGTTACTAGCAGGCAGATAGATGGGCTTATTCTGTTTGCCCTGCGCGAAAAAGACCCCCGTGTCGCTTATTTACAGGAGCAGGCTTTCCCGTTTGTCATCTTTGGACGATTTGAATCAATGGAAGGGGACAACTGGATTGATGTTGACGGTGCTGCCGGCATCGAAGCCGCTGTCAGACACCTTGCTGAACTGGGACACCGGCGCATCGCTTATCTTTCCCCGCCGCATGAACAGTCTCTGACTCGTTTGCGCTGGCAAGGGTTCGTCAGGGGGATGGAGGAGATGAACCTGTCAATTGACCCGGCGCTCATTTATGAAGGGGATTTCAGTGAGAAATCCGGGCAGTTAGGCACTCATTACTTTCTCGATCAGCCCAACCCGCCAACAGCCATCTTCTGCAACAACGACCGAATGGCTTTTGGGGCCATGCGTGCCATTCAAGCGCGCGGTCTGACGGTCGGCAGCGACGTGTCTGTAGTCGGCTTTGATGATATTTCCCTGGCACGTTACAGCAATCCTCCTCTGACAACACTGAACCAGCCAATTCATGACATCGGCAAGGCACTTTTCAACTTGCTCATAAAACTGATTAACCGAGAACCGACTGACTTACTCGGCGGCAAACTATTGAAACCCGAACTGGTTATTCGCCAATCGACCGGGAGGCCGCGTTAATTTCGCCAGGATTTGAACCGGTTCAAAGGAGGGGTTATTGAATCTACAAACACCATTACATTCTCGTAAAACCGCTAAACCACTTATTGAGGAGATAAAAATGAAATCCAGAATTGTTCTCACCATCGTGTTCTTCCTGCTTATGAGCGCCTCTGCCACCTTTGCACAGGAACCTGTCACCATTACATTCTGGCACACGTACAATGAAGTGTCGCCGGAGAATCAGACGCTGACTGAGGTACTCATTCCGATATTTGAGGCCGAGCATCCCAATATCAAAGTCGAATCAATCCCCTATCCCTATGACGGTTTTCGCCAGGCGCTTTTGACCTCGGCAGCCGGTGGCGAAGGCCCCGATCTCGTCCGCCTGGACATTATCTGGTCGCCCGAATTCGCTGCCCAGGGCATTTTGATGAACCTGAGCCGGGAACTGCCAGAATTTGCTGACCTTGCCGCTAATGTGTTCCCCGGCCCGCTTTCCACCAACATCTATGAAGGTGAATACTACGGGCTGCCGCTGGATACCAACACCCGTATTCTGGTCTACAACCCGGCGCTGGTAGAAACCGCACCAACAACCATTGAGGAATTCGCGGCACTGTGTGACACTATGCCCGAAGGCACCTACTTGTTCAGCGACGGCGGCACCTATGGTTGGGCGCTGCTCCCCTGGATCTGGAGCTTTGGCGGCGAAGTCACCGACGAAGCCATGACCACTGCAACCGGCTACGTCAACAGCGAGCAGTCAGTGGCGGCGGTTCAGTTCCTGGCGGATATGGTGCAAAACGGCTGCTTCTCTGATGGGTTTGTCGGCAGTGGGCTGGATAACTGGGGCGGCTTCTTCGGCGGCACAATTGCGTCCTTACTCGAAGGCCCCTGGTTTTACCCAACTCTGGAAAGCCAGTATCCCGACTTTGAAGTGGGCGCGGCGCTCATGCCGGCGGGGGAAGGCGGCCCAATTTCGGTGGTTGGTGGGGAAAATATCGTCGTCATGGCCGGCACGAAGCACCCTGAAGAAGCCCTGGAATTTGTGCGCTTCACCCAGAGCGATGTTTACCAACTGGAGATGTCGAAAGTTGGACAGCTAACGGTTCTGAATTCGCTCATCGAAGACAAATATTTCACCGATCATCCGTATTACGGAACTTTCCTCGAACAACTTCGGACGGCGCGCGCCCGCACACCACATCCTGCCTATAACGATATCGAAACGGTGTTGGGCGATGCGGCTCAGCTCGTCCTGCGCGGCGAAATGTCGGCGCAAGAGGCGATGGACCTGGCCGCTGAGGAAATTAACACTCTGCTGGCCGGTGACTAAATTATTGTCAGGGTGGTTTACGCGGGCTGATCCGTGTAAATCACCCTTTCATAGTCACTCACTAGAGGAGGAACTCTGTTATGAGTGTCAACTCCATACAGCGGTCGCGCGCCGTGCCGGGCAGAATGGCGCAGGGACGGGCGGCAGATCGGAGCAAACCATACTACCGTCCCTACGTCCCGTACCTGTTTCTCGTACCTGGGTTGGCGCTCTACCTGCTCTGGTCGGTTTATCCGTTGGTCTATCAACTCTATATCAGTTTCTTCGATTGGCGCATCATTCCCGGCCAGACCAGCGAATTTATTGGCCTGGCAAACTACGAAGCCGTATTCAGGGACAACATCTTCTGGCTGGCGATGCGGAACACCGTTATGTACGCGGCTGTCACGGTCGCCGGTCAGATGATTATCGGGCTGACGCTCGCTCTACTGGTACACCGCGTTACCGTCGCCAAACGTTTCTTTAGAACCATCTACTATTTGCCGGTCGTCACTTCATGGGTCGTTGTCAGCTTTCTGTTCATCTATCTGTTCAGCCCCGGTGATGGCGGCTTAATCAACTTCGCGCTTGTCAAGTTGGGCGTAATTGACCGTCCGGTGTCGTGGCTGGCGAACAGCGGCACTGCCTGGATTGCCATCTACAGCCTGGGTATCTGGAAAGGGATGGGTTGGGCGATGGTGATCTTTCTCGCTGCGCTGCAAGGTATTCCGACAGAACTCTATGAAGCTGCCGCGATTGACGGCGCGACGGAATGGCAGCGCATCCGCTACATGACAATCCCGTTGATCCGCCGAACGATTTTTTTCGTCTTCATCGCTCTGATGATCGGTGGCTTTCAGGTGTTCATCTCCGTTTTGTTAATTACCGGTGGTGGGCCGCTGCATCGCACCGAAGTCGCGCTCACGTATATGTTTGATAAAGCCTTTGGTGATCTGCATTTTGGTTACGGGGCGGCGCTCAGTTATGTTCTTGCAGTCGTGATCGTGGTGGTGAGCGTGGTGCAGGCGCGATTTTTCGGTCGTGGCGATAAAGACCTGGAGTATTAATCATGCTCGCAACGTCAGGCAGTCAGCAGAGAATCCTGAACATTATCATTTTTCTTGTCTTGTGCGCCGGGGTGTTTATCGCCGTCGCGCCCCTGCTCTATATGACTTCAACTGCTTTGCAAGGGGTCGCTTATGTGCAGCCGTATCCGCCGCGCCTGCTCCCCGAAACCATTACATTCGAGAATTTCGAGCAGGCATTTTCCAGCCGGAATTTTGGGCGAGCGATGCTTAACAGCGCCGGGGTTTCTATCGCCACAACAGGGCTGGTCACGGTGTTAGCATCAACGATGGCCTACAGCTTTGCCCGGTTTGAATTCCCCGGTAAACGCATTATCTTTGCCGTGTTGATGGGCATGATTATGATCCCCGGCGTGGTGCTGCTCATCCCACAGTTCATCCTGGCGAAGAGCCTCGGTTTACTCAACAGCCTGCCGGGATTGGTGCTGGTCTACAGCGCAGGCCCGCTGGCATTCAACACTTTTTTGCTGCGCGGCTTCTTTGAGAATCTGCCGCGCGAACTGGAAGAATCGGCCATCATTGACGGCGCGAATGCCTTCACGATTTTCTGGCGTATCATGCTGCCGCTGGCAGCGCCGGCGATCAGCACGGTTGCCGTCTTCAGTTTTCTGGGCGCATGGGACGAATATCTGCTGGCGCTTAACTTCCTCACTGACCAGAACCTGCGTACACTGCCGATTGCCATTGCCAATTTCCGGGGACAGCACAGCTCGAACTGGGGACTGGTGTTTGCCGGGTCGCTGACGGCGGTCATCCCAACCATTCTGCTGTTCGTGTTTTTCCAGCGGTATTTTATTCAGGGGATTACCAGCGGCGGGGTGCGAGGGTGAAACGCTTTGCTCGCGGGGTAATCCTGTTACTTTTTCTCAGCTTGATACAGGGAGGCGCTGTGTTCGCCGCAGACTTATCAGACGTTACTATTTTGCCGGATAAGGGATTTTATCGGCCTGGCGAGGCGGTTCAAATAACGGTGCGCGCCGACGCGGGTACACACATCAACGCGCGCATCATGTACCTGTCAGCCGAACTGGCATCCGTCAGCGCCCCCATCACCAACGGGGAAGCCGTCATCTCCTGGACGCCCCCGCCGCAGACGCCGCGCGGCTATGGGTTGAGCGTAGACATTTACGACGCTGCCGGGATGGTGATCGCCACGCAAACGTCGGCGTTTGATGTACTCGACCGCTGGATTGATGCGCCGCGTTATGGTTTTTTGAGCGATTTCAGCCCGGCGCGCCTCACCGATACCCTGATGATTGAATGGATGCTCCGGCATCACATCAACGGCGTCCAGTTCTACGACTGGCAGTACCGCTGGGAAGACCTGCTGCCGGAGATGGATCGCTTTGATGATGGCCTGGGGCGTCCACAGTCCATGACGACGATCCGCCGGTTGACCGACGCGCTGCGTGCCCGCAGCATCGCCGCCATGCCCTACACGGCAATTTATGGCGCTTCGGCGGCTTTCTACCGCCAACATCCCGAATGGGGGCTTTTCGATGCCCGGAGCGAAGTCTACGATTTTGGCGAAAACAGCTTTATTGCGATCATGAACCCCGCGCCCGGCTCGCCCTGGAACCGGCACCTGCTCGGTGAATTCGCCGATGTGCTGGAAAATACGGCGTTTGATGGCATTCATATTGACCAATACGGGTCGCCGAAAAGTGGTTATGACCAGGACGGTAACTATATTGACCTGGCGGAGGTGATGCCGCAGTTCATCAACCAGACGGCGGCATTAGTACAAAAACATCGAGGGAATGCAGGGGTAGTGCTGTTCAACTGTGTCGGCAACTGGCCGATTGACACCGCTGCGCCGTCGCGGCAGGATGCGGCTTATATCGAGGTGTGGTCGCCCTACGACAGCTACCTTGACCTGAACCGGATAATCACAAATGCGGAAGCGTTGGGCGGCGGCAAACCGGTCATTATTGCCGCTTACATCCCACCGGAACAGACCATCAACTGGCGACTTGCTAATTCGGTGATTCTCGCCAGCGGCGGCGCCCACCTGGAAACCGGGGAGCCGGAAAGTATGCTGGCAGACCCGTATTTCCCGCGTTTTGGGAAACTGACGCCAGCGCAGCAGCCGGTTTTTCGCCGTTACTATGATTTCCAGGTGCGCTACGAGAATATGCTTTCGACAACAACCACCGCCGGGGGCGATGATCTGCACCAGGCCGTTGACCTGGGCGAGATTCGCACGCGCGGGATTACCGCCCGTGATCGCGTGGTTCCGGTGGTGCGCTCTGGCGGCACATTCGACACCTTCAGTCTGATTAACTTCATCGGTGTTGACCAGACGAACTGGAACGTGCCTGCGACGAACGCCCCGGCTGTCTTCACCGATCTTGCCGTCAAAATCGCTGTGTCGCGCCCGGTGGCGAAGGTCTGGGTCGCATCGCCGGACGCGGAAATGACGATGAATCCCACTTTTCTTACGTTTACCGTCCAGGACGGAGAGCTGCGGTTTACACTGCCCAACCTGAACTATTGGAGCATGATCGTTGTGGAGTACGCCGAATGACCGTTAACGCACATCTGCATAAGCTCAGCAAACTGCATCGCCACAGCCAGCAGGTGATCTTGGATAACCAGCAGCACGGCGGCTATCTCGCCTGTCCCACCATGCCTGATTATCAGTTTTCGTGGTTCCGCGATGGCGCGTTTATCGCTTATGCCCTGACGCTGGATGGAATCTATAACATGGTGCCGCATCGTGCCGGTATGTCGGGGCAGTGGGACAGCGCCATGAAGTTTCATCAATGGTGCGCGCGGATTATCAACGACCGCGCCGACGCGCTGGAACGCACGATCAGCCGCGCCGCCCTCGGCCAGCCGCTCGTCCTGGCGGACACGCTCAATGCCCGCTACCAAACTGACGGCGCAGCAGGTCCGGCAGATTGGCCGGAATTTCAGTTGGATGGCCCTGGCTTGTGGGTGTGGTCACTGGCGAAGTATGTCGAGGTCTGCCGCGTGAAACCACTGCCGGCAGACTGGGAATACGCGGTCAATCTTGTCGCCCGCTATTTGACGGCGGTCTGGCGCAGCCCATGTTATGACTGCTGGGAAGAACGCGGGGATGATGTGCATATCAGCACACTGGCGGCGATTTATGCCGGGCTGGGCGCGGCCCAACGACTGATCCCGGCGCTGTCGGTTGAAGCGACACGCGCCGATATTCGGACGTTTATTCTGGAACATGGGCTAACCCCCGGCGGCGAACTCGCCAAATCGGTGGGATTGGATATAGTGGATGCCAATCTGCTGCTCGCGGCCCTCCCCGACCATGGTCTGCTCGCCCCCGATGACCCGCTCATGATACGCACGGTCGCCCGAATTGAGCGCGACCTGCTGGCTGAGGGACATGGAGTCCATCGCCATACAGCCGATACCTATTACGGGGGCGGCGCCTGGATTCTGTTGGGGCTTTGGCTGGCCTGGCACAAAACGCAAACGGGCGATTTTGCCGGCGCTCGCAAGCTCGTCGCCTGGGCGGAAGCCCATGCCGACGCAGAGGGCAATTTGCCGGAACAGGTATGTGACGTGATGCTTGATGGGACGTATTATGATGTCTGGGTACAACAGCGCGGCGAAATCGCCAATCCCCTGGTGTGGAGCCATGCAAAATACCTGCTTGTTCAGCACGCACTACGGGGGACTGGCGAAATGGCCTTTGCAGAGTCGCATCGGGTCACGAAAAAATCCTTGTAAGCTTCTCAGAAATCGCTGAACGAGTGGCAGCGGATTGACCGTGCGCCACAGCCGCTCATTGAGATTTGATATGCGATTACCCGTTATACAGTTTACGGTCAGCCCCACGTTTCCAGCGTGTGTTTGACGGTTTGCAAAAAGGCATCCCCGGCTGCGCCGTCGGCCACGCGGTGATCGAACGTCAGTGTCACGTAGCAGCAGGGGCGAATGGCGATAGCATCGTTGATGACTTTGACGCGCTTTTCCACCACGCCCACGCCCATGATGCCGGCCTGCGGCTGGTTGATGATCGGCGCGGCCAGCAGGCTGCCGCTGACGCCGTGATTGGTGATGGTGAACGTGCCGCCCTGCGTCTCATCCGGTTTAAGCTGGCGGCTGCGGGCGCGGTTCGACAGATCATTGATCGCCCGCGCCAGCCCGGCCAGGTTCAAATCCTGGGCGTTTTTGATGACCGGCACGATCAGCCCTTCATCCAGTGCAACGGCCATGCCCAGGTGAACGGCATGGTGCAAGAAGATGCCCTCGTCCGTCCACTGGGCATTGAGGTAAGGGACGGCTTGCAGCGCCGCTACCGCCGCCGCCGCGAAATAGGCCGTCAGCGTGAGGTTGACGCCCTGTTTGGCGAAAGCCTGCTTGTGCGCTTCCCGGTGCGCCAGCGCCGCCGACATATCCACTTCAAAAACGGTCGTCACGTGCGGCGCGGTGTGCAGTTTGCTCCGCACCATATGTTCGGCGATGGCACGGCGCATGTTTGAAAGCGCCACCAGTTCGCCCGGCGCGCCCTGGGGGATGGCTTCGACAGGACGCGGGCGGGCCGGCGGCGCAGGCTGTTGAACTGCCGGGCGCTTTTCACCCTCTCCGCGCGCGGGGAGGGAGGCAGGAGGAGGGGTTTCGCCATACTCAACCGTCGGTTTGAACAGGTCGCCGCTGCCAGGGCGTTCCCAGGGCGGCAGATCGTCCTGCGGGGTAAGGGGTGAGGGCTGCGCCCCGGCGGGGACATCTTTGCGAGTCTCGAGATAGGCTTCCACGTCCTTTTTGGTCACGCGGCCATTACGCCCCGTCCCTGGAATTTTCGACAGATCAAGCGCATGTTCAGCAGCCATACGCGCCACCACCGGCGTGACATGGCCGGCATACGCGCCGCCGTTGGTCATGGTTTTTTCGGATGAGGTGGGTGAGCGCATCGGGGTATGCGCCGCAGCGGGTTCGCTGTCGGCTCCGGGTTTTTCCCCCGGCTGGCCGATTTCCGCCAGCAGTACGCCGCGCTCGACGGTTTGGCCTTCCTGCACGTAAATTTTGAGCAGCACCCCGGCGGCGGGCGATGGCACCTCGGTATCCACCTTGTCGGTGCTGACTTCCAGCAGCGGCTCGTATTCGCCGACCGTATCGCCCTCGCGCTTCAGCCAGCGGCTCACCGTACCTTCGACCACACTCTCGCCCAACTGGGGCATAATCACTTTCGTAGCCATACAAACTCCTGAAAAGATTCAACACAGAGGCTCAAAGGTTCAGAGACACAGAGCAGGAGAGCCTTTTCTCCGTGTCTCTGCGTCTCCGTGCCTCTGTGTTATGCTTTTAAATTAATACTCCGCCAGGTCGCGCATGGCGGCGGCGATTTTGTCCGGGTTGGGCATAAAAAATTCCTGCATGGTATGGGCGAACGGCACCGCCGGCACGTCCGGCCCGGCCAGGCGGCGCACCGGCGCATCCAGGTACTCGAAACCCTCATCGGCCAGCACGGCGGCTACTTCCGCGCCGTAACCCATCGTCAGGTTGTCCTCGTGGACGATCAGCGCCTTGCCGGTTTTCTGGATGCTGGTCAGAATGGCCGCTTTATCCACCGGCAGCAGGGTACGCAGATCAATCACCTCTACATCCAGGCCGTCCTCGCGGGCGACCTGTTCGGCGGCCAGCACCGTATAATGCGCCATCATGCCGTAGGCGAAGGCCGTCAGGTCGCGCCCCTCGCGCGCTACCCGCGCCGGGCCGATGGGTACGGTGTAGTCGCCGGGCGGCACTTCCCCTTTGATCGCCCGGTAGCCCTTTTTCGGCTCGAAATACAGCACCGGGTTGGGGTCGCGGACGGCGCTTTTAAGCAACCCTTTCGCGTCGTAGGGCGTGGAGGGGATGACCACCTTCAACCCCGGCACGTGGGTGAAAAAGGCTTCCACGCTCTGGCTGTGGTACAGCGCCCCGCTGATGCCGCCGCCGTAGGGCGCGCGGATGACCAGCGGCACGCGCCACTGCCCGCCGGAGCGGTAGTGCATCTTGGCGGCTTCGTTGACGATCTGGTTAAAGGCCGGGTGGATGAAGTCCGCGAACTGTATTTCGCAGATCGGGCGCAGGTCGGCCAGCGCCGCACCGATGCCGATGGCGACAATCGAAAGCTCCGCCAGCGGCGAATCCACCACGCGCGTGCCGCCGTATTTGTCGTACAGCCCCTGCGTGGCGCGGAACACGCCGCCGCGTTTGCCCACGTCCTCGCCGGTGATGAACACACGCGGGTCGCGTTCCAGTTCTTCATCCATCGCCTGTTTGATGGCGTCAATAAGGGTCAAAACAGTCATAAACGCTGAGTCCTTGCCTAAAAGTCGTTAGTCAGCAGTCGTTAATCAGCAGTCGTTAGTCATGAACGACTATTCATCGTTTTCCGACTATGAACTGGAGACTAATGACTAGAGCCTTCAGTCCGCATACACCTCACCGAGCGCGTCGGTTTCGTCGGGATCAGGCGCGGCTTCGGCGGCGTGTTGAGCGTGATCAACGGCGGCGCGGGCGCGGGTTTCGTACTCGTCCAGCTGCTCCTGGGTCAGAATGCCCTCATCCATCAGGTGTTTTTCAAAACGCAGGATGGGGTCTTTTTTCTTCCATTCTTCGACTTCCTCACGGCTGCGGTAGCTGCGGTCGTCGTCGTCGGACGAATGCGGGACAGGGCGGTAAGTTTTGGCTTCTACCAACGTAGGGCCTTCGCCGCGATAGGCGCGCTGCGCGGCCTCGGCCATAACGTCGTATACGGCCAGCACGTCGTTGCCGTCCACCCACACGCCCTTAACGCCGTAAGCGGCGGCGCGGTCGGCCACATGCGGGACGGCCATCTGGCCTTCCAGCGGGACGCTGATAGCATACAGGTTATTCTGCACCAGGCAGATGAAAGGCAGCCGGTGAACGCCGGCCCAGTTCATGCCTTCGTGCCATTCGCCCTGGCTGGTCGAACCCTCGCCCAGGCAGGCCAGCGCCAGGCGCGGCTGGCTCGTATCGTCGGGGTCAAGCAGGCCGGTCTGCTGTTTGTATTTGATGGCAAAGGCCAGCCCGGCGGCCTGCGGGACCTGGGTGGCGACCGGGGACGAGCCGCTGATGATGTTCAACTTTTTACTGCCGAAGTGGCTGGGCATCTGGCGGGCTTTGCTGCTGTATTCGTCTTTTTTCCCAAACAGGCTCATCATAAAATCGGTCGGCGTGATGCCCAGCGCCAGCGCCAGCGCCAGATCGCGGTAATACGGATGCACGTAATCCACACCGCGATTGATGGCAAACGCCGCACCCACCTGAGCGCCTTCATGACCCATGCCGCTGATGTGAAATGCGATTTTGCCCTGCCGGTGCAGCGCCCAGGCGCGTTCGTCCAGGCGGCGGCTGAGCAGCATCAGCCAGAACATCTCCAACAACTGCTCCGGCTTGAGCCGGGCCGAAGGGCACGCAAAAATCCTGGTTGCCATTCCAACTCCTTTAAATCACGTTCCAGATAGAAGGGAAAGTTCTGATTTTAATATTGTGAAAATTAGAACTAGTAAATCACCACCGAGGCAATTTACAACGGGCTAACATTTTTTATTATAGGCATTTTGCTGTAATTTACCTAACAAAAAATCGTCAATATGCCTAAAACCAGGTCGAAGGTTCGCATTTTGAGCGATTCGCCCGGAACACGACCGGCGGCGCGGGTGCGCCTGGCCGAACGGTGGCATAATAACAGCAGATGATCGGGGGTGTGCCGATGGATATTCTGCGACGATTTTTCGACAGCTTTATCGGCGGCAGCGCGCCGCACCCGCTGGAGATGAGCGGCGCGTTTCCCGGCTTTGGCCCGGAACCCGACCCCGCCGACCAGCCGGAGCCGGTTTACCGCAGGGTGCTGATGATTACCCATAACCCGGTGCTGCGAACCCAGGGCGGGCGCACCGTCAGGGAATATTTTCGGTGGAACGACCCCGACGATCTGGCGGCGGATTATATAGACGACCTGCACTGGGCCAGCTACGGTTATGCCCGTTACGAGATCGTCGAACGCCTGGTGGTGGACGGCTACCCGGTGAAGGCCGACGGCTTCCGGTACGACGAAACCACCTACCTGCAAGCCTGGCGCGAGCGGCGTTTTCACCAGCCGGATGGCGTAGACTACCTGGCGCTGGCGCGGGAATTCCGCATAGTGGAGCGCGTTAGCGACGGCGCGATAGATGAAGTGTGGCTGTTCGGCCACCCCTATGGGGGTTATTACGAATCGATCATGGCCGGGCCGGGCGCGTTCTGGTGCAACGCGCCTCCGCTGGCCGGGACGGAACAGGCCGCGCGGCGTTTCGTCATCATGGGTTTTAACTTCGAGCGCGGCGTAGGCGAAATGCTGGAAGACCTGGGCCACCGCGCCGAATCCATTCTGGGGCGGGTGTTCGCCGGTGTGCCAAAAAACGCCAACCTGTGGGAGCGGTTCACCCGTCACGAGCGAACCCATCCAGGCCGCGCCGAGTGTGGCAATGTGCATTTTGCCCCCAACAGTGACCGCGATTATGACTGGGGCAATCCGCGCCCCGTCAAAAGCGGCTGTGACGACTGGTACGCCTACCCGAAACTGACCGGCGACCGCCGGCGCTGGGTGGACTGCCGCGAGTGGGGCAGCGGGGACATCCGGCTGCATCATCTGTGGTGGCTGCGGCATCTGCCCCACGCCGCCGGGACGATGGACGGCATCGCCCACAACTGGTGGCAGTATATCATTGACCCGAATACAATTGGCTGATGCGCGCCGCGTCCGCCGCCCGGCAAACCAGCGGTATCTTGTGCAATATGCCCTTAAAAAGAGCGGTTTTGTTGAGCGAAAACCACAAATATGTGACACTATTCACTATCGGCGGGCCGCCAAACCATGCCATAATGGATATAAATGGAGACAGGCGCAACCGCCTGCGCCTCGTTCAGGAGGCATAACCAATGGTTAACTGGAACGATAAATTCGCCGAACGCACCGCCTACATGAAACGTTCGACCATCCGCGAAATCCTCAAGCTCACGCAGAGGCCGGAGGTGATTTCTTTCGCCGGCGGCCTGCCTGCCCCGGAGCTGTTCCCGCTGGAGCGCGTCCAGGCAGCCGCCCGCGCGGTGCTGGAACAGCGCGGCCAGCAGGCGCTCCAGTACAGCACGACCGAAGGCTGCGACGAACTGCGCGATTGGGTGGCGGCGCGCCTGTCGCGCGGCGGCCTGACGATCACCCGCGATAACGTATTGATCGTCAGCGGCGCGCAGCAGGCGATTGATCTGGTCGGGCGCGTGCTGCTGGATGACGGCGATACGGTCGTGCTGGAAAACCCGACTTATCTGGGGATGCTGGCCGCCTGGCGGCCCTATAACCTGCATTATTCGGTCATCCCCACCGACGCCGACGGCCTGCTGGTAGACCGGCTGGATAAGGTGCTGGTGCGCCGCCCGAAACTGATCTATCTGGTGCCGAACTTCCAGAATCCGCAGGGCATCACGCTCAGTTGGGAGCGGCGCGAGCAGTTGGTCGAATGTCTGGTCGAATACGGCGCGGTGGTCATCGAAGACAACCCCTACGGCGAGCTGCGTTACAGCGGCAGCCATATCCCGTCGCTGTACGAATTTGACGCCAGCTGCCGGGGCAGCCGGTCGCTGGACGGCCACGTGATTTACGCCGGCACGTTCTCAAAAATCCTCGCGCCGGGGCTGCGTCTGGGCTGGGTGGCCGCGCCGACCCCGGTTATCGAAAAGCTGGTGCAGGCCAAACAGGGGGCGGATTTGCAGTCCGGCACGCTGTCGCAGCTTGTGGCCTACGAAACATGCAAAGACGGTTTCATCGAAGAGCATATCGAGCGGCTGCGCGCCGTTTATCGCCAGCGCCGTGACCTGATGCTGGCGGCAATGGAGGAATTTTTCCCGCAGGAAGCCCGCTGGTCGAAACCCGAAGGCGGCCTGTTCCTGATGGTCAGCCTGCCGGAATTTTTAGACGCTTCCGACCTGCTTAAAGAGGCCATCAACCGGCAGGTCGCGTTCGTGCCGGGGCAGGATTTCCACGTCGAAGGTGGGTACAATACCTTCCGGCTCAATTTCTCGAACGCGCAGCCGGCCCAAATCGAAGAAGGCATCCGGCGGTTGGGGCGGTTGTTAAAGGATGTGGTCGTTCGCCAGCCGGTTTAGGCGCGTTGGCCGGGTCAGTGGGCGAAGAAGCCGAAATCCACATAGTAACAGGTCTGCGTTTCGCCGCAAACAGTTTCACCATGCTGCTTGAAGATGAACACGCGCGGGTTGTGGCGTTTCATCTTCTTTTTAAGCGTGTTCCACTGCGAATTGGACGGCTGCTGCCGACCTTCCGCCAGGACGAAATAAGCCGGGTCGAAAACAGCGCGGTAGCTGCCGTCCGGGCGGCTTTCCAGCCGGCGCAAGTAAGTGGTTTTACCCGCCGGGTCGCGGCTGAAAATCTCCCGCAGATAGGCCATCACTGCCGCTTCGGGGCGCGGCACAAAAGCCGGTAAATCCTGCATTATGTTCCCTCGCTGAATTTTATCCATTATAATCCTGTCGGTCTTTCTACAGGGAGGCACGGATTATGCTGATCGGGATGCAAGCGAAAACGGGGCTGAAGCGGTTCGGCTGTTTCGCCGCGCTGGCGTGCATGGCGGCGCTGCTGGCCGCCTGCGGGGGCGAAGCGGCCACAACCATCGAACCCCTCGACGCGCCGACGCTGCTTCCGCCCACGCCCACGCCGGCTCCCACACCCACTTTTTCGCCCACACCTGCCGGCCCCACCGCGCTGCTGGTGTGGTGGCCGGAGCCGCTTGCCCCGGTGGGTGATGTTGCGGCAGCGGCGGTACTTTCCGCCCAGATCGAAGCCTTTGAGCAGGCTCATGCTGATATTATGATCGAATCGCGCCTGAAAAAGCCCAAAGACGTGGGCGGCATTATGGAAACCCTGCGCGTCGCCAGCGCCGTCGCGCCGGGCGCACTGCCGGATTTAACACTGCTGCGGCGCGAAGACCTGCTGGTGGCCGTCCAGTCCGGGCTGGTGCAGCCGCTCGAAGGGCTGGTTTCGTCCGCCATCCTCGGCAGCCTGTACACGGCGGCGCTGGAACTGGGCCAGGTGAACGGACAGCTTTACGGCCTGCCTTACATCCTGGACGTGAATCACATCGCTTATCGGGGCGATTTTCTCAGCGACGAGTTCGCGCTGTTCGAGACCGTGCTGGCGCGGGGGCGGCGGTTTGTCTTTGCCGCCGGCAATCCCAACGCTATCAGCGGCGTTTTCCTGACACAGTATCTTTCGGCGGGCGGCAGCCTGTCGGACATCAGCCTGGGGGAAATCAACTCGAACGCGCTGGAGGCCGCGCTGCGGTTTTACGAACAGGCCGCCGCTGCCGGGCTGGTGGACCCAGCGGTGCTAACGTTTGCATCCGCCGATGATTACGTGGCTGCCCTGCGCGACGGCACGCTGGATGCCGGGGTGGTTTCGTCCACGGTCTACCTTAATCTGGCAGCGGACGATCCCGGACTGGCTTTTGCGCCTGTCCCGATGCAAGCCGGGCAGCCGACCACGCTGCTGAACGGCTGGCTGTGGGTCATCACCACCGCCAACGCCGACCGCAAGATGATGGCTGCCGCTTTTCTGGAATGGATGATGGAAGCCGGAGGACAGGCCGACTACACCGAGGCCATTCACATGCTGCCTTCGCAGCGGGCCGCCATGCGCCAGCTTGACATCAACCCGCTTTATGTGGACTTTGTGACACAACTGCTGGGGAATGCCATTTTGCTGCCGCCGGAGATCGGCAGCAGCCCCACCGCCCGCGCCATGCAAAACGCGCTGGCAGCGGTTTTAAGCGGCCAGCGCAGCGCCGAGCAGGCGGCTCAGGATGTCCTGAACCAGCTTTCCGGCTGATTTCATTCACCGCACGCTGGCCGAACCGAGCGCCAGCTTGAGTTTGTCCAGGTTGATCGGTTTGGCGAGATACCCGTTCGCGCCGGCGGCTTCAGCTTCTCTGGTCAGCGGCGGCGAATAGGCCGAGATCATGATGATCTTCAGGTGGCGCGTCTGGGCATTACGGCGCAGTTCGCGGCACAGATCAAGCCCATTGGAGTCCGGCAGCATGATGTCAAGCAGAATCGCTTCCGGGTCTTCGTAGGCCAGTTTGTCCCACATCTGCCGCCCGGACATCGCCCCGACGGGCTGGTGGCCGATCAAGTTGAGGAAGCTGCTCAGCATTTCGATGGTCAGGTGTTCGTCGTCTACAATGAGAACTTTCGCCATAAGTTGGTTTTCCGTTAGTGTGCGTAACCTAAGTGTAACGAAAGAATGCCTCGTTCGACCCATGACGTTAGTCGGGGCGAAGGGATTTATTCGGTCGAATTTAAGGATTTTTCGTAAAGACGATATGTCCGGTAAATGTCCGACCCGAAACTGAGAGCGATGCTGACCATATTTTCATTCACTTCCAGAATCCAGCCGGAATCGGAATGCTGGATGCGCGGGTCGGCCAGCAGCGCCTCTAGGACGTAATAATACAGCACCGCCGCCACGCCCTTTTCGCGGTAGGCTTCCTTAACGCCCATCAGGGGGATGCGCGCCGTATCTATCACCGGCCTGATCTTCCAGTGCCACAGCGCCTTCAGCAGCGAAAAAACTTCCGGCACGCCGGGGCGCGGGTAAACCCGGTGCAGCACCTGGTTGAAGTCCGGCACGGCCATCACAAAACCCGCCGGTTCGCCGGCCACCTCCGCAAAAAACGCCTTGTCGGGGTCAAAAAACTGCCCCAGGCTTTTAACCATTACGTCCAGTTCGCGCGGGGTCATCGGCACGAAGCCCCAGTTTTTATCCCAGGCCGCGTTGTACAGTTCTTTAAACAGCTCAAACTCGGCTTTAAGGTTCTGGGGGTTAATCTTGCGGACGGTGATTTTGTTGCGTTTCATCACCGCTTCGGTCAGGCGCTTCAGGCGGTCGCCGGTTTTATGTTCCAGCGCCCCCTGGCGGCTGAGGTGAAAGCTGTACACGTCCATCGCCTTCTGAAAGCCGGCGCCTTCGATCAGCCGGCTGTAGTAGGGATAGTTGTAGGGCATCAGCAGCACCGGGCGGGCGAAACCGTCCACCAGTACACCGACATCTTCATGTGTGGTGAAGGTCTGCGGGCCGCGAATGGCATCGTATCCCCGCTCGCGCACCCACTCGGCGGCGGTTTCCAGCAGCGCGGCGGCGGCTTCCTGGTCGTCGTAGACCTCGAACAGACCGAACCATCCGATGTGCTGGTTGTGGAACTGGTTGTGCCGGTGGTTGATGTAAGCGGCAATCGTGCCGACCAGCCGCCCATCCCGCCGGGCGGTGAAAAAATCCCCCTCCAGGTACTCCGCCCAGGCCGGATTATGCTGTTTGTCCAGCAGGTCACGGCGCATGGACAGCAGCGGTGGAACCCAGTATGGATCGCCTTTGTACAGCGTCCAGGGGAACTCGAACAGGGCTTTAAACTCGTCGCGGTTTTCAACTTTGCGGACTTCGACAGACATGGCGCTTGGCTTTCGACCTCTCCCCCGATGGCGGCCTTAATGTTACTCCGTTTTGGCAGACGCGCAAAGGAAACAATAACTTCTCACCGTCACCTCAGCAGGCGTTATTCGACAGTTCATCGGTTTGGGTGTATGCTGGCAGGGGAGAATCAGAAGTTCTCCTCAGTTTCTTCTGGGCGCGGTATGGAGGCGTAGTTGTATGTTTAAGGATATAGGCCAGGTCAGCCAGGTTTTAAGCGAGCAGCAGTACATTTCGACCGACGAAATTTCGACCGTGATGTTCCTGGCCGAAAAACTGGAAAAGCCGGTGCTGGCCGAAGGGCCGGCGGGCGTGGGCAAAACCGAACTGGCGAAAGCCTGGGCCAAAGCCACCGGCTGCCGGTTGATCCGCTTGCAATGTTACGAAGGGCTGGACGAAAGCAAGGCGCTGTACGAGTGGGAATATGCCAAACAGATGCTTTATACCCAGCTTTTACGCGATAAACTGAGCGAACTGCTGGCGCAGGCGGTTACGCTGACGGAAGCCGCCGACCGGCTGGGGCAGGAGGAAAATGCCTTCTTTTCGGAGCGGTTTTTGCTGCCGCGCCCGCTGCTCCAGGCCATCACGTCGCCGGAGCCGGTGGTGCTGCTGATTGACGAGATTGACCGCGCCGACGCTGAATTTGAGGCTTTCCTGCTGGAAATCCTGAGCGATTTTCAGGTATCCGTGCCGGAATTGGGGACGATTGTCGCACGCCACCGGCCTACCGTCGTGCTGACCAGCAACAATACCCGCGATCTGTCGGAGGCGCTCAAACGCCGCTGCCTGTACCTGTTTATTGACTATCCCGATCACGAGTCGGAAATGCGTATTGTGCGGATGCGCGTGCCGGAACTGAGCGCCAAGCTGGCCCAGCAGGCGGTGGAAGTGGTGCAAAGCCTGCGCCAGATGGACTTGAAAAAAAGCCCCAGCGTGTCGGAAACGATTGACTGGGCGAAGGCGCTGGTGATGATGAACGCCGACAGCCTCGACCGGCATACGCTGGAAACCACCCTTACGGTGCTGCTCAAACACGAAAGCGACGTGCAAAAAGCCCGGCGCGCCCTGGTGGAAGGCCGCGACCACCCACTTAACCGGCGGCCCGGCAGCGGCGCGGCCCGGCGCGGCAGCTGGCCGAATTAGTAGATTTACAGGCAGCATTCAAGCCTGATACGCTGAGATAACACGAGTACATGGACAAGATGAAGCCAGGTTAGAATGATAGGCGCTGTAGGGGCGCTCCCCGGTGGGCGTCCACGTCGGGCCGCCCCTACACGCCAAACACCGTTTTAACCGGTTATAGCCTATGCATTCGAGCCAAAAATAACCGGAAAGCCGCCCCCGCTTACTGGTCGCCGCTTTTCGCCGTCGTCTGAGTCAGCACGCGCTGGTAGACGAAATACACCGCAGCGGCAATCACGGCGACGACAACGGTAAACAGCAGCGCCGTACCCAGGAAGTCGGTTATGGGCGGCGGATTGATACCCGCCTCGCTCACAAATCGCAGCGAGATATACGGCGCCAGCAGGCTGACGAGGAAGGTGACGATGACGATGACGACGAGGCCATAGCGAAGCAGACGCAGACGAGCCTTTACATCAGACGGTTGAATCATCATTTCCCCCATTATGCTCTGGAACAATTAAGTATGCTGATTTGATTCTGGGGGAATAATTGTTAAACTTCAACTTAGCCAATTATTATCATATTTTTTCTTAATATATATATTATTGGAATTGTTTCATATAACGGTAAGGTATCTCTTAACGTCCGGTTTCCGCCGCCGGCCCGGCATATGCCTGTCAAACATCAGGTCGCAGTGAATTTCGTCGGAGCAGATGGAGGCACTTTCTGGGGGAGTTTTCTGAATAGATGAAAGTCTACCCCAGATTGTGCCTCTCCCTTTACATTTGCTTTGTTAAAAGCGTCAGCCCATCAGGGCGGCGCTCCTCCACAATTATTACACTTGCTGTGCGCGTTTAATTCTGCGAAGGCGTGCCTTCCACCACCGGGATGGCGTCCGGCTCGATGGTATGGCCGTTGCCGACGGTTTTGTTGCGCGGCTGCGCCGTCACGTAGCTGCCGTACAGCCGCCATTCGTCCATGCGGCAGGAATGCACCAGCTTGCCGTCCCACACCGTCATATCCGGGCAGCTTTCGCACATATCCACGCGGCCATCTTCCATCAGGTCTGGCCCCTGAATGATGCCGATGCTCTGGACAAAAATCGGCTGGAACAACCGCTGCGGGTGAGCCAGGAAATCCTTGAACCACGCGCTGACGGTCTTACGCACGCCCTTGTCCACCAGCCCCAGCAGCATAGCGATCTTGGGGATTTTGTTGCTGGGCGAGTAAATAACATACGTGCCGTGCTGCAAATGGTGGAACACCTGGAACAGTTCCATCACCTTCGCGCCGACCGAACCGTACATCTGGCTTCTGCTGCCCAACTGCGCCGAAACCAGCCAGGTTATTTTGTCGTGTGCATTCGTGCCGCCCATATAGGCCGAAGTGTCGTAGTGCGGGAAGTGTTCGCGGATTTTGTTATAAATGTCGGTCGAGGTCAGGTACGACTCGGCATCCGAGTCCGCCACGTAGCTGGTTTGCAGATTGACCTTCTGACCCTGTGCATAATAATCAAAATCGCCTTCCATCACGGCGTTGCGGAAACCGATCAGCACCAGGCCATGCACGCGGTCAATATTCTTGTTGGCCCACTTCACCATTTCCGGCACGAAGTCCAGGTTGCCTGGGTAAACCGTCATGCCGAAGAATGCCGTCATGCCGCCAACATCATACACCATGTCGGCATAATACTGGCGCAGTTCGAACAGCTCCGTTTCGCTTTTGCCCTTCCAGTGCGGGCGCTGCTGTTCGCTGTCAATGTGGAAGGTGAAACCAATCGCCCCGGCGCGTTTGAGTTCTTCCACCATCGGGCGGTTGTTTTCCAGCTTGATGCCGTTCGTCAGGATGAGCGGCTTCATTTTGAGGCTTTTGATGTAGGCGACGATTTCCATAATATCCGGGTGGATCAGCGGTTCGCCCCCGGCGATGGAGATGTTGTCGCAGTTGCGCCATTTTGCCAGCAGGGCTATTTCTTCCTTGATCTGCTCTAACGTTTTATGCCCCTGCATCCCGTTGATACGGTAGCAGCCGCGACAGTAGGTGTTGCACTTGTCGGTGACTTCCAGCCAGCCGATAGGGTTGTCATTTCCCGACCAGGGAAACCGGTACATATTACGTTTTGACAGTTCCATTCGACTTTTCTCCCTCGCTTGCTGCGCCAGCGGGGAATTCGGGCGGGGGTAGTTAGAACATCCCTCCGGCGCAAAAATATTTAGTGTCGCTAAACATTTTAGCGCGGATATTTAGCTTAACGAAGCATTTCATGTAAAAAAGGTGACATTTGTCATGTGTCCAGCAGAAGGCGGACGTTTAACCCCCAGGCCAGGTACAGGGCGCGCCAGAAACGTTTGAACTGTGTGATGGAGCGGTCATCGTCCGGCGCGTCGTGAAGCTGGAACGGATACCGTTCAAAGGCATCCTCCGGCGAGGCGGACAGGCGCATCAGTTCGTTGGCTTCCAGATCGCGCGGGATGACCCCAAAGAAAATCAAAACAACGGCGGCATAGGCGGGTTTGAGGCTGCCCATCAGGAACAGCATCTTAAAAACCTGGTTGCTGGTGACGGTGATTTCGCCCAGTTTGCGCGCCAGTACGCCGCGTTCCTGGAAATACGGCTGGCCTTCGGCGCGCAGGGCGCTGACCTCGGCGGCATCGTCATTCGCGTCCTCGATGGCGCGGCGCAGCAGCAGCCAGGGCAGCGGCTCGTCCGGCACGGGCAGCCGGTTAAGCAGCCACAGTTCCGCCGCGCCGGAGATGGGATATTCGATCAACCCGTAGCAGCCGAACGGCTCGCCGAAGTTGTTGGCCGGGCAGCCCAGGCAGTGGTCGGCCAGCGGCGTCAGTTCGGCGGCGGCTTCCAACAGGTCTTTGACCATCACCACGCGGGTTTCCGGCTCGCCGGCGGGCGTGCTGCGGCTCATCTCGAAGCCGATTTCGGTGGCGGGACGCAGGTCGCCGTTTTTGCGGAACAGGTCAATCACGGCCTGGGCGCGCGCGCGCCCTTTAATGCGCTCTAAAATGCCCGGCGTCGAGAGTTTTTGTTTAGGGATACACTGGTAATCAATGGTATAGTCAATCGCCATAAGAAAGTCCCTGGTGATTGGTTTCGCATTATAACACGCGCATCACTCCCCGCGAAGGCGGCTGAAAACCAGCGTATCGCGCAGCATGCCGTCGGTAGCCCATTCGTCGCGGCGCAGGCAGCCATCCAGCGTATAGCCGGCGCGGCGGGCGACGGCGGCGCTGCGGGTATTACGCGCGTCGCAGCGGATTTCGATGCGCTGCGCCTGGAGGCTGTCGAAGGCAAAGCGGGTGATGCCGACGACCGCCTCGGTGATATAACCCTGGCCCTCCAGGCTGGCGCGCACCCAGTAGCCGATTTCAAACGACGGCAGCGACCAGTTGATGCGGTGCATCCCGCTGCCGCCGACGAACAGGCCGTCGCTGCGGCGGAACAGGTACAGCGCCAGGTCTTCGCGCAAAATGAACCGGGCCGCCATCCGGCGCGAGTGGGCTTCGGTGTCGGCGATGGTGGGGGCGGGATGCACCCAGGGCATCCAGGGGCGCAGGTGGTCGAGCGACTCCAGAATCGCCGCGTTCACCACCGGCCCGTCGCCGGGGCGCGGCGCGCGGATGAGCAGACGCTCCGTCTCAAAGTGATCGGGGAAATCCAGCAGGATGGGGTTCGGGTGTCCGGTCATAAAATATGCCTCGCATTAAATTTGTATGAATTATCCATTAAATTCGTGGAATTCGCCAATCCTGGCGAAAAATTTAAGGCCGCTGCAAGCTCGGCAGCGTGCATAATAGGGCTGTTACGTCGTTTCGCTTACGGATGCTTTCCTCAACAAACGCTATGCTATATTCACTGAAAAACAGCTTTGTTCGTTTTTTTGTCCTTTCAGTAGGTGCAGCGGCACTAACGCTGATGCTGGTGAAAGCAGCCAGTGTGCTGGCTCCGATACCGGTTTGCCGGGGAATGAACGACCTGAATGAAGGCGGGCGCTGGATGCGCGGCAAAACCATCCCTCAAGCGCGGGTCGAACCAGCAGTAGCTATGCTGGACAGCCGGATTTACGTGGTTGGCGGCATGATGGCTGGCTGGCTGGCATCCAACCAGGTGCAGGTTTACGACCCGCTAAGTGGTCAGTGGGAATCCGCTGCTCCGCTACCTATACTCGTCCACCATGCCGGCTTGGCAGCGATCGAGGGGGATCTGTATATGACCGGCGGCTACGACGATATGGGGCAGATGATGCGAGCCGAGCCGAGGATCAACCAGGCATGGCGCTACGACCCGGACGGCGACACCTGGACGCGCATCGCGGACATGCCCGCGCCGCGCGCTGCCCATGCCAGCATAGCGATTAACGGTCTTCTATATATCGTCGGAGGAACCGGAACCGCTGCGCGCGAAGTGTGGGTATACAATCCGGCCACCGATACCTGGGATACTTCCCAGCGCGCCTTGATGCCGATGGCGCGCGAGCATATCGCAGCAGTGGCGTTGAATGGTCAGATTTATGTGGTTGGCGGGCGGTGGAATAATATTAACACCGGTGCAACCGAAAAATACGACCCAGATACCGATACCTGGACAAAGCTGGCCGACATGCCCACGCCGCGCAGCACGCTGTCGCTGGCGGTACTGAACGGGTATATCCATGCTGCTGGCGGCGAGGACATGATTAGTGGCTGCACTTATGCCGCCCACGAAGTATATGATCCAGACAGCGATACCTGGACAACGCTGGCCGACATGCCCACGCCGCGCCAGGCGATGGGGGCGGCAGTAGTAGACGGGCGTTGGTATCTCATCAGCGGCTCAACCGGCTCGGCCAGATATGCTGAACGAGGCTTGACGAGCCTAGTGGAAGTTTTTATACCCGGCGAATGGGGTTAACGGCACTAGAGGATGGTTCAAAGATGGTAAAAAAACCGGCAGGAATGCTCATCGGTGGACTTTTAATCCTGGCGGGCGGTGCGGCAGCCGTGCTGGCCGGCCTGCGGGCGATGAACGTACTGAATGCGCCCAAAGTTTGCCCGGAGCAGCCTGCCCAGATCGAAACGATTGACGGCGCGTGGCAGAGCGGGCCGCCGCTGCTCCAGGGGCGTTCTGAGGTGAAAGCCGCCGCGCTGGACGGCCAGATTTACGTGGTCGGCGGCCTGACAACCAATAATGCCCCGACCAGCACCGTGCAGGTTTTTGACACAGCAGCCGGCGAATGGCGGGAGTCCATACCGCTGCCGGTGGCGCTGCACCATATGGGCGTGGCGGCATTGGACGGGCGGGTGTATGTCACCGGCGGTTATGACGACGCCACCTGGAAAGCCGACGTAAAAGACAGTTGGGTTTATGACCCGGCGGCGGACACCTGGACGAGCATCGCGCCCATGCCGGGGCCGCGCGCCGCGCACGAGCTGGTGGTGCTGGATGGCCTGATTTACGCGCTGGGCGGCGACGCGCCGGACGACCCGCACGCCGTTTGGGCCTACAACCCGGATGGCGATACCTGGGAAACGCGCGCGCCCATGCCCAGCCCGCGCGAACACGTCGGCGTGGTGGTGGTGGACGGCCTGATGTATGCCATCGGCGGGCGCTGGCCGGTTTTCGGCAGCAATCTGGATGTGGTCGAGGTGTACGACCCGGCAGCCGACACCTGGGAAACGCGCGCGCCCATGCCCACGCCGCGCAGCGGTTTTGCCATCGGCGCGGTGAACGGGTACATCCACGCCGCCGGCGGCGAAAATTTGCCGTCGCTGTGCGTGATCGCGCAGCACGAAGTGTACGATCCCCAGAGCGATACTTGGTTTGCAGCGGCTAACCTGCCGACTCCCCGGCATGGTATTGCGTCGGCGGTCGTCGGCAGCCGCTGGTATACGCTGGCCGGCGCGACCGGAACCGGCGACGAGACGCAGCGTTCGTTCAGCAGCGTGGTCGAACTGTTTATCCCCGGCGCGGAGTCGTAAGGGATAAACGAGCAGAACAAAAAAACATCTGCATAATGGGGCAGGTAAGGTGATAGGGGATAGACAGCAGGGCAAACAGGGGGTGTAAAGCCCCTTGTTTGTTATAGGCGTGTGCCGGCCGTTTTTGCCCGCCGCTTGTTACGACAATTTGAACAATTGCTCAAAACGGCTTAAAAAGGACGTGCCAACTCTTGCGGGATGTGGTAATATCGCCGGAGTGGAAACAGTGCCGGCGGTATTACGTCCGGCGGCGTAAAAAGTTTATTTAAGCGAGGAGAATCCTTGAAATGAAAAAACAGAGTCTCTTGATTTTATTGGTCGCAGCACTGCTGGTGATAGCTGCCGTACCGTCGCTGGCGCAGGAAAGCCTGATCGAGAGTGTCTGTCTGGTAACGGACGTGGGTAAGGTTAACGACGGCACATTCAACCAGTTTGCCTATGAAGGCATGATGAAAGCCGTTGAGGACTTCAACCTGGACTCCACCTACATCGAAACCCAGGCGCAGACGGACTACGACACCAACCTGAACCGCTGCATCGAAGAAGGCTACGATGCGATTGTGACGGTCGGCTTCCTGCTGGCAGACGCGACCCGCGCTAAAGCGGCTGAGACCCCGGACGTGTATTTCATCGGCGTGGATCAGTTCGTCGGTGAAGATGCCGATGGCAACCCCGCCCCCACCAATTACGTAGGCCTTCAGTTCCGCGAAGACCAGGCCGGTTTCCTGGCCGGCGTGCTGGCGGCGCAGCTCACCGAAAGCGGCATAGTCGGCGGCGTATTCGGCATTGATATTCCCCCGGTCATCAAGTATCGCAACGGTTTTGAGCAGGGCGCGAAATTCATCAACCCGGACATCAAAACGCTGGGTGTGTATATTGACAGCTTCACCGCCCCAGATCGCGGCGCTTCGGCTGCTGGGCAGTTCCTGGGCGAAGGCGCGGACGTGATCTTCGGCGCGGGCGGCCCGACCGGCTCCGGCGCCATCACCCGCGCGGCACAGGAAGGCGCGCTGGTCATCGGCGTAGACCAGGACGAATTCCTGACCACCTTCGGCAACGGTGAAACTCCCGGCGCGGAAAACCTGATTTCGAGCGCCCTCAAGCGCGTGGACGTGGCCGTGTACACGGCGATTGAAGCCCTGGTCAACGGTGGCGAGGACTTCCCCGGCGGCACGAACCTGATTATGTCGGCGGAAAATGACGGCGTTGGCTTTGCCGAGCCGCACCTGGCCGCCGATAAAGTTTCGGAAGAAGTGATCGCCAAAATGGAAGAAGTCCTGGCGGGCTTGAAAGACGGCTCGATTGTCACCGGCGTTGACCCTGTGACCGGCGAACTGCTGCCCGAAGAAGAATCGTAACAGCCGCTTCTGGCTTCTGTCCTGAATCACAGCCCCTGCTCCAAACGGAGTGGGGGGCTTTTTTGATGCGCGTTAAGGGGTGTAATCGTGGCGCTGCGTGCCGGGGATTTCCAGCGGGAAGTCCGCCCCGAAGGCCAGCGCCGGCGTCAGCGCGCCGCGATACGCGCCGTCCAGCACGCGCTCGACCACGCGCACGCCCGCCTCGGCGGTGAAGCGGTAGGCTTCGACCGTTTCCAGGCCGGCCTGCCGCGTTTCGCCCCTGGCGTTTCGCGCCCGCGCCCACAGCCACGCGCGCCCGCTCTGCCGTTCGGCTTCGCCGGGGCCGACCACCAGCCGGTCTATTTGCCCGCCGAAAAAATCGCGCAGCGGCGCGGCCTTCAGCGCAACCTCCAGCAGCGGGACGGACAGCCGGAACAGCCGCACCAGACGCGGTGGGAAGGCCAGATAGGCCGTGATGTTGGGGATGCCGGTGCTGTGGTAGGCCATCTCCACGTCTCCCCAGGGCGCGGGCATGGCGTAGCGCCGCCCATGCGGGAACTGAAACCAGCGCGCGCCCCAGCCGAACGGCACGCGCGCCAGCCGGCCATCACGCCGCACCACGTTGCCCAGGCGCGGCACCATTTCCAGCATGGATTTGGTCGTGCCGGCGCTGGCGCTGCCCGCCCTGAGTGCATCCACCACCACTTCGACATGAGTCGCGTCCGGCAGCTGCTCGGCCACGTGTTGAATCAGGCAGTCGCTCGGAATCACATCGAAGCCGATGCCGGGCAAAATGGCGATGCCTTTTTCGCGGGCGGCGGAGTCGTAAGCAAAAGCCATCTGGTAGACCGGAATTTCGCCGGTGATGTCCAGGTAATGCGCGCCCGCGTTCAGGCAGGCGCGCAGCATCGGTTGTGCGGTGTGGACGAACGGCCCGGCGGCGTGGTAGACGGCCTTGACACCGGCCACAAGCTGGCGCAGCCGGTCGCTGTCGTCCAGCGCGACGGCAGCATAATCCAGCCCCAGGCGTTCCGCCAGCGGGCGCAGCTTTTCGGCGGAGCGCCCGGCCAGCAGCGGTTTATGCCCACGCCGGACGGCCTCCTCGGCCACCAGCCGCCCGGTATAACCCGTCGCGCCGTAAATCATCCAGGGTGGCATGGGGATGCCCTCAGGGAACGACTTCGACCAGCCAGGACTGGATGACCATCTCCACGGTGCCGCCCGGTTTAGGATCAATGATAAACAGCTGCCCGGTGTTCGGGTCAATTCTGTGGACTTTGGCCGTGTTTTGCGGCGCGAACAGCGCCCCGGCAACTTCGTTCATCATGTGAGGCATATAATAGTTGGCGCGCGTGCCTTCCAGCGGCCTCATGGAAACACCTTCTCTGAACTGCGGCTCGCGGGCTGCTGGCGTTTCAGACAACATCAGGCGCAAATAACCGCCTGCCGGGAAATTGTGAAAGAGTCCGGCGTGCGGGTAAATGCGGATAAATCCTTCTTCCATCAGCTTAAACAGGTCAAGCGGCGGATTGAGCCGCGCTAACTGCTTCATGAAGCTGGAACGCGCGTTCGCCACTACCGGACTGAGCCAATCCTGGCCGTCAAAACTTTCGCTGATGGATAAATCCTTGTTGGCGATTAGAACCACCTGGGTATCTCTGTCGAGAAACGACAGGCTCAGATCAATATAACCCCCGCTGATCTGGATGATCTGAAAATCCCGGATAAAACCGGCTTCTTCAACGCTCCCTGAAGGCCGTATGCTGACGGAAAGCACACCCACGAAATCATCCACAACCGCCGTATCTACTGCCGGGCCAGTCTGAATGATGATCGCGCGATCTCTGGATACGAACGCAGGGTCACTTGCGACCAGATCGCCGGTGAGGCTTGTACTGTAGCGCCCGCTGCATCGCGCGCCCGGCGAAACATTATTAACGCCGTACATATCTCTATTGACAGTTCTGGCAGCTCGATAGCCGCCGTTCTGGGCATCGGTGGCGATTTCATATAAATGTAAGGTGAGGTTTGATGCCGGGCCGCTGAAAACGGTCACTTTCGCGTCCTGGGGAATAACAAGCCCCAAAAGCTGACTGCCGCCGAGGGTAATCAACGAGGGCGGCGCTGCTTCGGGAGCAGTCGGTTCGACACAGATGTGAACGGTAGAGTCGGATGACGCCTGCCCTGAAACCCGGAAAGCGGGCGTAATCAGCAGACCGAACAGCAGAATAGCCAGGAAGAAAGACCTAAAACGAACCATCGTGTTTCTCCTTAAGAGGGCAGCGTCGAATATAATTGAAATGATTTATCAGGGTGAGCCGTATCGCCCACACCGGAAACCAATAACGTCTGATGTAATCTGGGGATTGAGTTCCATCCGCTCTGGCGTGTCCCTGCCGTTGCCGCGAGTGATGGCGATTTCCGGGCTTTCATCCTGGCTGCCTACCCATTCGCTGACCCGCCCCCCCAGGCCGCGATCGTGCCGAGACGCGGTTATCCATTCATCTTCCGTCGGAAGCCGCCCGCCGGAATAAATGCAGTAGTCGCTCGCCATGCGCCACGATACATATACCACCGGCTCGCTATCGAAGCTCAGGTCATACAGTCGCCGCTGATTACTGGGCGGGCTGCATTTTTGAGCCTGCACGCAGGCCTTGTACTGCTTGTTGGTGGCTTCAAAAGGGTCTACCAGAAAAACAGGCGCGTCTGTTTCGGTCGGCGGCGGCACGATCACCTGGATAGATGGTGTGAGGGTCGGCATAAGCGTGAATGTCAAAGTCGGCGCGGGTGTATATGTCGCTGTAGGGGCGTCGGTGAAAGTCGCCGATGGCGCGCGCGTTGGTGTGCTGGTTGGCGTAACCGTCGGAGAAAGCGTATCTGTATCTGTGGGATGCGGGGTATTGGTCGGCTGCGGCGTTGGAGACGCCGTTGGAGTCTCCGAAGGGGTATAGGTTGGTGTCGAGGAAGAATCGGCCAAAAGCGCAGCGGCGGTTTCCGTCGCGGCTGTTTGGGTATTTTCCACCATTCCTCTGATGGCAGCAATACCGACAATACCGGCGATTCCGAAAACAAAGACAGCTATGATGATGGATGCTGTTAATCTGCGCTTGGGTTTTGGACTCAGTAAAGGCTGTGGGGGCGTCTCTAGCGGTGAAGGGGCAGGTTCGATGTCTGAAGTGGCAGACGGGTCGGCAGGCGGCACTATCGGTATGCCGCCAAGTGGCGTAAAGGGGATTGGTATTGGCTTGAGGGAAGAAGATCCGTCAGTGTCTAGATAACGCTTCACCATCTTTATGAGTACATCTATTGCGTTATCAATATACAGACCCCTTTGATCCAGAATATGCACACCTTGATGTTCTAATAACTGCTGAACGTGTGGCTCACAATCTCCCGATGGTTCTACGAAAGCCTCTTGAAATACCGGAATCATTGGCTTCTTATGTTCATAAGCATGTTGAATTTCTATGTTAACCCATCTCGATGCCAGTGTATTATATCCTAAAATACATATAAATATATCACTATTTTCCAATTCTTTCTTTAAGTGTTTAGGGAAAGTACCCACACTATCTGTCTTTGTAACGTCGACAAATACGTCAATATTCTGCTGTTTTAATTTTTCGCGGATCAAAAGAGCTAATGAAATACTATAATCACGTTTGTAGCTGATAAAAACTTGTGGCATGGCCGCATCCCCCAATCGGCACTATCCCAAACCCCATTATAACCCTTTTCACACTCACAACAAATTAACTAACCTATAAAGACTATGAATGTTACAATTGTGGTATTACGCCGGGGGATTTATAGACTGTGATTCATTTCCAGGGAATTGAATAGACTCACGCAATAAAAAAGCAGCGAACTCTCGCTCACTGCTTCTTAAACACGGTGGCAAAAACGGCGCGTTTTATTTCGTCCCCCAGCGGGTGATGTCCAGCGAGATGAGCGCCCACAGCCGGAGCGGCTGTAGATAAACGAACTGGTAAAACAGATACAGCGGCCCCAGCAGGTAGCGGAAGTCCCGGTTGACGACGATGCCGTAAAAAGCATTGAAGATGAAATTCAGCGCGATGACCACCACAAAATACGGCAGCAGCACCTGCGGCCCATAAATGACGGCGCGGTAGCCCAGCGCGATCAGAATGCCCCACAGGATGAAGGGGAAAACCAGCAGATAGGCGACTTCAAAAACAATCCACAGCGGCAGCCGGTGCAGCCAGGGCAGCGTGATGAGGGTCTCGCGCCATGCACTGCGCGCCCAGCGGGTCTGCTGGCGCTTCCACATCGGCATTTCGTGCGGCACGTCCGTCAACGAAATCGAATCGGGGCAGTAGACCGACTTCAGGCCGCGTTCCAGCACCAGCGTCGAGATGTGCCGGTCGTCGCCGAAGTTGCAGGCCTGCCCCAGAAACCGCTGGTTGGCCCAGGGATTGAGAATTTCGCGCAGGACACGCGCCCGCACGGCCATAAAAGCTCCGCTCATGCACGTCACAGCGTCAAAGCGGTTCTGCGCCGCGCGTTCCACGTTAAAGGCGTAAAAAAACCGCTGCGCCGTCAGGCGGGTTAGCAGGTTTACGTCGGTGTTGGCGACGTGAATATCACCCGTCAGACAGCCGATGTCCGGGTCGGACTCAAACAGCCGGACGGCGTTGGCGATGGCGTCCGGGTGCAGTTTGCTGTCGGAGTCCACATTAAAAACGTACTTCACCTGCGGGTCATCCAGAAAATCGGCGAAACCCATCCGCATGGCGTTGCGTTTGCCTTTGCGCGGCTCGACAAAGCGGATGTATTTGCCGCCGCCATATTTGCGAATCAACTTATGGGTGAAGGATTTGAGTTCCTCGCTGTTTTCGTTCAGCACGATGCTCACCCACAGGTGCGGGTAGGTCTGGTTTTCGAGCGATTCGACCAACCGCTGAAGTTCCAGCTTCGAGGTGCGGTAGGTGGGGATGACCAGGCCGACATAGGGCATGTAAGGGAAACTGCTGCTCATAATCTGTTCCCACTTACGCTGCACCCACACGGAGTTATACAGCCAGGGCAGCGTATCGCTGCGGCCTGGGGCGGGCGATTCTTCCAGCGATTGCAGTTCGTATTCGTCGTGGGCATCTTCCAGCAGCTGCAGGAAAGCCGTTTTGAACGCCTCGTAGGGCTGATTCTGCCGCAGCAGGGCATAGGCGCGGTCGGCCAGGTGAGGGTACTGACGCGCGAACTCCTCGACCAGCGGGCGGCGGACGGTCAGCCGCCGGCTTCGATTGCTGCTGATCGCCAGATAAATCTGGATGATCTTGCGCGCGATGACCACCAGGCCGTACATGGTGATCGAAACCCACCCGAACAGCGTGAACAGCACGTTCCCCAGAATGGCGTTAACGATGACAGCAATGACGATTACTAGAACTGCGCCGATTTTCCAGCGTTTGATGAGCGAATCGGCGGGCAGTGTTAAATCGGGATGTGCGGAAGCCTGCGTCGAGAATGACCGTTCCATAAATGTTATGTCATCCTATCACCAAACAAACATTCAATTTTCATTTTAGGGGGATGCCGCCTTGCACCTTGATAAAGATATCACAAAGTTAATAGACTGTGATATTTTCTATCCCGGCTTTAACTCTGCGCTACAATAACGAATCAGGTGAATGGGCTTTAGGATGAACACACGATGGAAACGCTCGACTCGCATGTCTCCCCGTCCGAAAATCGCTTCCGGCACAACGCGGCGCACAACCGCGCCCTGGCCGCCGAACTGCGCGAACGCCTGGCGCAGGTGCGGTCCGGCGGCGGGCCGCAGTACCGGCAGCGCCACCGCGAGCAGGGCAAACTGTTCGTGCGCGACCGGATAGACCGGCTGCTCGACCCCGGCTCGCCCTTCCTGGAACTGTCGCCGCTGGCGGCCTGGGAACTGTACGGCGGTGAGGCCCCGGCGGCGGGCATCGTCACCGGCATCGGGCGGGTGAGCGGGCTGGAGTGTCTGATCGTCGCCAATGACGCGACCGTGAAGGGCGGCACGTATTTTCCCATGACCGTCAAAAAACACCTGCGCGCGCAGCAGATCGCGCTGGAAAACAACCTGCCCTGCATCTACCTGGTGGACAGCGGCGGCGCGTTCCTGCCCATGCAGGACGAGGTGTTCCCGGACGCCGACGACTTCGGGCGCATCTTTTACAACCAGGCGGTGATGAGCGCGGCGGGCATCCCGCAGATCAGCGCCGTGATGGGAAGCTGCACGGCGGGCGGCGCTTACGTGCCGGCGATGTCCGACGAAACGGTGATTGTGAAAGGTACGGGGACGATCTTCCTGGGCGGGCCGCCGCTGGTGAAGGCCGCCACCGGTGAGGAAGTGAGCGCCGAGGAACTGGGCGGTGCTTACGTGCATACACATCTTTCCGGCGTGGCCGACCACTTCGCCGAGGACGACCCGCACGCGCTGGAGATCGTGCGCGGCATCGTCGAAACGCTCAACCGCAAAAAACAGGCCGCCTGGGACATCACCCCGCCGGAAGCGCCGCTCTACGACCCTGAAGAACTGTACGGCATCATCCCGACCAGCTTCCGCGAAAGCTACGACGCGCGCGAGGTGATCGCCCGGCTGGTGGACGGCAGCCGCTTCCGCGAGTTTAAAGCCGACTACGGCACAACGCTCGTCACCGGCTTCGCGCGCATCGAAGGGTATCCGGTCGGCATCATCGCTAACAACGGCGTGTTATTCAGCGAGAGCGCGTTAAAGGGCGCGCACTTCATCGAACTGTGTACGGCGCGGAACATTCCGCTGCTGTTTTTGCAGAACATCACCGGCTTCATGGTCGGCAAGGAATACGAGCAGCGCGGCATCGCCAAAGACGGCGCGAAGATGGTTCATGCCGTCGCCAACGCCAGCGTGCCGAAGCTGACGGTCATCATCGGCGGCAGTTTTGGCGCGGGCAATTACGGCATGTGCGGGCGGGCCTACGCGCCGCGTTTTTTGTGGATGTGGCCGAATGCGCGCATCAGCGTGATGGGCGGCGAGCAGGCCGCCAACGTGCTGCTGACCATCAAGCGCGACCAACTGGCGCGGGGCGGCCAGCCGGACATGCCGCCCGACGAGCAGGCCGCCTTCAAGCAGCCGATTCTGGACAAATACGAACGCGAGGGCAGCCCGTATTATTCGACCGCCCGCCTGTGGGATGACGGCATCCTCGACCCGCCGGAAACCCGCCGCGTGCTAGGATTAGCCCTCAGCGCATGTTTGAACCGGGCGAGCGAGGCGACGCGGTATGGGGTGTTCAGGATGTAGTATACTTTTTGAAATATATTAAGACTTACGCAGTTGAAGGTGGCGCATACATGGGATGAGCCAAGTAAAGATTGATGGGGCCGGCGACTGAGGCTGCGCTGACCTGCCTCACCGTGTTCCTGATAACGCCGCCACCACTTCCGCAAGGTTGGTCGTGAAATAAATGCCACAGCGACGGCAGACTAACCCGGCATCCTGCGTCTGTTTGTAGAGCTTGACCCATGTTAATCGTTGCTTGATTTCATCGTTCACTCGCCTATGTTAGCGATTGAAATGATGTTTACGAATCACACATAAATACATCTTTGCCGCCAGACCTATTGACATCGCAGAAAGAAACACCAGCAGAGCGTCACGTATGAGAGAAAGGGGCGAAGGCGCATTCCCCACGTCCCGTCCCATGATTTTATGGCGAAACGGTGACGGCCAGCGTGACGGTCGGCGGCGCAGCAGCACCGCCGCTTACCGGGGCATTCCCACCCGCCAGGACGAAAATCAGCGCCAGGAAAACGACCGCCAGGATGAAAATCGCAAGCGCCACCATTCGCCGGTCGAGCCGGGGGGATGGCGGCGGCTGGTCGGGCGGCGCGGGTTTGACCAGGGAGTCTAAACGGGCATTTTCCAGCAGCCAGGTCTGCACCAGCCCCGCGCCGATCTGAAGCGGGCTGCCGGTCAAAATTTCGCGGTATTCCAGGCTGCGGAGCGCCGCATTAACGGCGGTAATGTCCAGCGGATAATCGGTTTCCACCAGCCAGGCCGCAATCTCCGCCGCGTTAATGGGCGCAAGTGGGTCATCAAACAGCCGCCCGGCGATGGCCGTCAGTGTCAGCCGTTCGGTCTGGCTCAACTCCAACCAGGTCTGCCGGAATTCTTCTTCACTTTCTGCATAAACCACCGGGAAAACCGCCTTGATCTGCTCCGGCTCAAACGTGCGCTGTTCCGGCTGCGTTTCCCACTGGCGATACAGCGCCGCGCCGAACCGCTGAAGCAGGCGCGGCTGGCCGCCGGTCGCCCGGTAAGCGGCGGCGGCGGCCTCCTCGCTGACGGTGTAAAACCTGTGAACCGGCTCGCGCAGCAGCCAGGCGCTTTCCTCCGGCAAAAGGTTGGTCAGCCGGAAGACGCCGGTGACTGCTGCCAGCGGACTCAGTTTGCTGACCTGGGACTCGGAACGCGCGTCCAGCGTTAAAACCATCCCCAACTGGCGATAACCCGCCAGCAGGCGGTACAGGTACTCAAAACTATCCGGCGGAAGCTGCCCTTCCTCAACAGCGCGCAGCAGGTGTTCGGCGTCATCCAGCAGCAGCACCAGCCGCCGGTGCCGCCGGATGATGTTGAATACCTCCAGCAGGTAGCTTTCCTCAAACCAGGCGCGTATTTTGCTGTCGTTCGGCGTTTTCTCCGGCAGCCGCGCCAGCGTAAAACTGCGCTCGATCAGCACGCCCGTGATGCGCCGGGCCAATGCCTTCAGCCAGACAGCCTCGCTTTTCAGCGGCAGGTGGCCCAGCGGCACATAAGTGCTGACGAAGGTTTCGTCGAAAAAGGGGTGAAAATGCTGGAGAAGCGCCGTCTTGCCGACGCCCTGCCGTCCCAACAGGACGGTGACTTCTGACTTGAGCGGGTCGGTAAGCTGCTGGTACAGGCGCTCGAAAGCCTTCTGCCGCCCTGCAAAGGGGATAAGCGCCAGCGCGCTGCCATCTGTGTGGGGATGATAAGGGTTGACCGGCGGAGTGTGTTCGACCATCGTCCGGGCCTTTGTAGCTGATCTCGGCTGTAATGGCGATTATAACCAATGCTTTGTCTCATGCCGCAAACTGGGTGCGGAAAATGCGGCCTAAAACGATTATAATGCCATCACTCACGCAGAAGAATCAACTGAGGCCGTTCATGGATAATACGCAGTCACCCCAGGCGCTGGCGTTGGTCGGGATGCCGGGCGCGGGTAAAACTCTGTGCGCCAAACATCTGGAAGAACGCGGTTTTTTTCAATTCCGGTTTGGTGGAATCGTCGTGAACGAAGTTTCCCGGCGCGGCTGGCCGGTAACGCCGGAAAACGAACGCATCGTGCGGGAGCAGTTCCGGCGCGACGAGGGTATGGACGCCATCGCCCGGCGTGCGCTGCCGCTGCTGAAGGCCGCCCTGGCGACCCACCGCAGCATCGTGATTGACGGCCTGTACAGCTTTAGCGAGTACAAAACGCTGCGGACGGAACTGGGCGCGGCGATGGTGGTAGTGGCCGTCGTCAGCACGCGCGACGAACGCTACCGGCGGCTCTCCGGTCGGTCAGAGCGCCCGCTCACGCCGGAGGAAGCCGAAACCCGCGACCACCAGGAAATCGAAACGCTGGAAAAAGGCGGCCCCATCGCCATCGCCGACTATACGCTGCTCAATGACGGCCAGCCGCAGGAGCTGCTGGCGAAGCTGGACGCGCTGGTGGAAAAACTGGGACTAAAACCGTAATACCGGCACCCCATGAACTGCGTCGCCCGGCACGGCTGATGAGAAAGCCGTAATTATCCCGGCGCATCCTATGGACAGCCGCCGCATCCGAACGGATAATGATAGCTGGTGAAAGCATTTATGGAGACGGTGTTGTGGGGGCGCTGCTGGCCGCTGCCGGTGTTTTGTTCGCCCTGCTGCTGGTGGGCAATACGGCGCTGCAAACCATCCGCCGCCGTGAGCGAGTCGGTTTTGTCCATACGCTGCTGGCTTTTCTGGCGGCGCTGCTGCCGCTGGCCGGGCTGATCGCTGCCGCCCTGACGGCGCGGTTTGTGCGGCTGGCTTATGCGCTGTCCCTGGGGGCGGCGGGGCTGCTGGCGCTGGTCGGTTTGATCGCCCTTGCGGTCGAGGCGCGCCGGTCGAACGGGTTAAAAAACTCGCGCGGGGCGCTGGCGTTGGGCGTAAGCCTGCTGCTGGCCGCCGCCACCGTGACCGTTCCGCTGACGGCGGAGCGCCTGCTCCTTACGCCGACACCGTTCACGCTGCTGGGCGTCACCAGCCCTTCGCCGGTTTATACACCCACACCGGCGCAGACGGCCACGCCCACGCTCACCTGGACGCCGACCTTCACCCGCACGCCGCGCCCGACGGCCACACCCACCCGCCCGCTGTTCGCCACCGATACCCCCACACCGACCCAGGCCGCATCCAACCCATGTACAGCGGTGGTTAACTACAACCTCAACCTGCGCGCCGGGCCGACCACCGGTGCGCCGGTTCTGGCCTCTATCCCGTTTAACGCCACGCTGACCCTGTTGGGGCGCAGCGCGGACTCGACCTGGTGGTATGCCGTTTACCAGGGACGGGAAGGTTGGGTGGCCGGCGAATTTTTAACGCTAGATGCAGGCTGCGCCGCCCTGCCGGAGCGCCCGTAGGCCATCCCGCCGCAACTTTATGAGCGCAGAAGTCGTATAAAATGCAGAGTCTATCCTTAAGGGGAACATTCCACACCATGCTTGCAAAACGTTTTATCATCGTGGCCGGTCTGCTGGCGCTGCTGGCGGCGGCCTGCGGTAATACGGTCACGTCAAACCTCAACATCACCCAGGGATCGGGCAAAATTGTCACCGAAAGCCGCGATGTAAACGGCTTCCAGGCGGTTGAGCTGACTACCAGCGGCAGCCTGGTCATTGAGCAGGGCGAAGCTGAGGCGCTGACCATCGAAACCGACGATAATATCCTGCCGCTGCTGACCAGCGATGTCCAGAACGGCAAACTGACGCTGGGGACGAAACCGGGCAGCAGTTTCAATACCCGCCAGGGTATCATCTACCGGTTGACGGTCAAAGACCTGAACGCGCTGACGCTCGCCAGCTCCGGTGATGCCGAACTTGACCGGCTGGAAACCGCCGCGCTGACAATTGTGGTGTCCGGTTCGGGCGATTTACGCCTGGGAACGATTAACGTACAAAACGATCTGAGCATCACCATCAGCAGCGCGGGCGATGTTACCGCCGAGCGCGTCGAATGCCAGAACCTCAACCTAACCAGCAGCGGCTCCGGCAGCGCCGATCTGAAGGCGGTCAGCGCCGGAAAAATCGCTGCCCGGCTGTCCAGCGCCGGTAACGCCGCGCTGGCCGGGACGGCAGACGAACAGGACATTGAAGTGAGTGGGTCGGGCGACTACGACGCGCAAAACCTGGAGAGCGCGAACGTCAAGGCTGTTACCAGCAGCGCCGGCGACATCCGGGTGAAAGTCAGCGACCGGCTGGATGCGACCGTTAGCGGCAGCGGTTCGATTTTCTACAGCGGCAGCCCGCAGGTGACGGCCAACGATACCAGCGCCGGCAGCATCACGCAGCAGTAACGCGCATTGCAGCGGCCAGGGCTTCAAAAACCCTGGCCGTTTTTTATCCCCCCGCCGCGCCGGTCATGATGCTGCGAACCAGCACCCCCGCCAGGATAAAAAATCCCCAGATGTAGCTGCCCATCGCCGGGCGCTTGCGGGCCGTTACCTCCACGAAGATGAAAAACGGCAGCGCCAGCACCGCCGCCAAGCCGTAAATGAGGTGGACTTCTTCGTAGGGACGCGCGCCGATGATAAAATACATGATCGCGCCGATGAGAGCCTGCACCACCATCACCCCGGCGACGGTGTAAGTAGCCCGCCGGAACCAGCGCGTCACGTCGCCTTTGCGGATGATGCCGATGTAAATGCCGACCAGCGCCATCACCAGCGCCGCCGCCAGCCCGGCGCGGCTGAGCCAGTAGTGCAAGGGCTGGAGGAACAGATAAAGCTGGCCGAGATTCACGCTGAAACTTCCGAGCGCCGCGGCGTGGGCGCTTCGGCCTCGCGGGTCGCCAGCAGAAAACCGGCAAAAATAATGATCGCACCCAGCATTTCCCCCATGTACTTAAACGAGGGGTCGCCCAGGCGGATGAGCGCGCCGCCCAGCGCGGGCATCAGGCCGCCCAGCGCGATCAGCCAGTTGCCGACCATACGGTCGCGCAGGATTTGTTTGCGCCGGAACAGAATGGATGAATAAATCGCCCCGCCCACCAGCGCAATCGTCCCCCACAGGTTCATGATGGGCGAGAAAAAGCGCACCGTGCCGCGCGCGTCTCCGGCCATGATGCCGGGCTGCACGACGCCGTTTTCGTCGGTATGGTCGCGGTAAATCTGGGTCATGTCCGCGCCGGGCCGCCAGGCCGCCTCGTTGAGCGGCGTCAGGAACAGCGTCCAGGGCAGCGTCATCACACCGACCAGGATGAGCGCCATTTGCAGGTTGCGGGCGATGTTGCCGCGCCGCACCAGCAGGTACACCGTACCCTGCCCCAGCCAGGCCGCCGTCATCAGCGCGCCGCACCAGTACCACAGGGCGAAAAACAATGGACTCCAGACCAGCGACAGCACCACCTGGGCGAGCGTGCCGACGAAATACATCAGCAGACCAATGCCCCAGGCCAGCAGATGCGGGGCGGGGTGGCGCTGGGCGCGTTTTTGCCACCAGCGGCGCAGCACCAAGGCCGCAAAAAAACCGCTGGCGGCGGCGCTGATGGCGGAAAGGATGAACGGAAGTGAAATTACCATATCCAGAGAGCCTCAGATCAACCGGTAAATTCTCGTTTTTTGCGCCGGTTTACGCGCGCTTGCGCGCAAAAATATACGCCCGGCGCGTCTGCACTTCGATTTCAGGGTAGGGGTCACGTTCGATCACTTCTTCCGGCGTAAAACCGGCCTCCGCCAGATGCCCCTTGATGGCCTGGGTTTCAAAAAAGTTGAAGTCCAGGTTCACTTTTTGTTCCCACCAGTCGTCCAGATGCACTACCTGGCTGCCGATATGGAAGGTCAGCAGCAGCACGCCTTCCGAACGCAGCACCCGTTTAATTTCTTTAAGCGCATCCACGACCAACCCGGCAGGCACGTGAATGAGGGAATAAAACGCCGCGACACCGCCGTAATAATCATCAGGGACAGCGGTCAGCGCCAGCATATCCCCCTGATAAAAAGAGAGGTCGGGATTCAACTGCTGCGCCTGGGCCACCATTTCCGGCGACAAATCAATGCCGCAGGCTTCCGCGCCATGATCGCGCAGGTAGCGGGCGATCTGCCCTGGCCCGCAGCCCAGGTCGCAGATCGCGCCGGAGCCGGCCACTTTTTCAATCAGCCAGTCCAGCATCTTCCGGTCGAAAGGCTTGTGCGCCAGTTCATGGAAAAACCGGGCGGCATATTCGGCGGCTACGGCGTCGTAACTGGTCTGGGTGTTGAGCGGTTCGATCATGATAACCTGTAAGCCGGATAAGGCGCAGTTCGGACCAAAGTTTAAGTATAAAACCGCATGTTTTCCCCGGCAATTGATATTTCCTCTCCGCGCCCTGTCTCAATATTTTGTGTCAGCCGTCCCCTTCGACCAGTTCGATAATGCCATTTTTCCCGCACAGTTTCAAACGCTGCTCACCGGTTCGCTCAAGGATGAGCGAGTTGTCACAGTGATAACCTGCCAGGCTTATTTCGGCAAAAAATTCTACCTGCGCTGTTTTGATCTTCAGCCGCGCGCCCTCGTCCATCACTTCGATAACTTCGGAGGTGAGATAATGAATCACAATACCCGGCTTAAGCTGCCATTCTAAGGGCAGGATGAGGCTGTGCCGTGCCGGCAGCGACAGGGAAATCCCGCCCAGCAAAGGGACGCCGGCACAGGAAATAACGGTTTCAATCGGGTCGTCCTGGTAATTACTGACGAACAGGAAACTGCCGTTTTCGCCCTCCGAAAGGCGCACATCGGCCCAATCGCTCAGGGTGAATAAAGGCGGGCAGTCCATCCGGTTTGCGATCTGGTGCAGGATGTCCAGATCATCGAGCGTGTTGGCCGTCAGCGCCGCGCCGAACACCAGCGCCCGTCCTGCCCCGGCCCGTTTGATAAAACCGGCGGCCTGCCCTTCCGCCGAAGTGGCAAATACCTCGTCGAACGCGCCGGTATACCGTTCCAGAAACGAGACGGGAACATCTTGATAGTCGAAAACCCGGATGGCGGCGGGCGTAAAAGGCGGATCGCTGTCGAGGCGCTGAATGCCGAGGGCATCTTGCAGAATAGTGCAGGGGGTGTGGTCGAAAGTTTCCTCGCACATACGTCCGGCGAGGATCAATCTGCCGCCCTGATGGATGTACTCAACGAGCTTTTGCTGGACGGCGGCATCGCACTGCTTTTCCATCATCACCCACAGGACGGGCGTTTGCGCCGCATCGAGGGGGGCGCGGGCCAGTTCGAGCGCGTTGAATGGGCGGTGCGTGAGCGCCAGTCCGCGCGCCAGCAGGTCGAACAGGATAACGTCGCGCTGGTGAGTCAGGATGTCGGCGGCTGGACGGGTGAAGGCATTGTTGACTTCGGTCATGAAGTCGTCGAGCAGAAAGCCAATAGTGGCGACCGTTTTGGGGCGCGAAAGCACCAGATCAGCACCATAGGCCGCCAACACGCGGGAAAGTCTGGGATAGCGGGCGTAATGCCGCCGCAGCGTGCCATCCTTGCGGACGGGATGCCCCCAATCATGCCGTTTGACCGGGCTGAGCAAAGGGTCGTTTTCGCCATCGAAAAATAGATAGTGATTGATGGCGCGCATCCCGCAGGAGACACACAACCGGCTGTGCAAATCGTAGAAAGAGGACTGCGCGCCGCTAAAGTCCTGGTTTCCGCCGGCCTGGAACTCTATCGAAAAGAGCGGCTGCTGCGGGTTTTGCAGTGTTTTGGTCATTTCGTTGACCAGCAGGAGTTGGTGGAAATTCCCCTCCCCGATGAACAGCGGATAAACATCGGTGGCGCTGATGATGCCGTCCAGTTCCATCACTTCAACCAACTGCGAAAGCCCGATGGGGAACGTTTTGCCGCCGTTGGCGAAGCCGTGAATATTGACCACCGGCGGGACTTCCATGCCGTGCGCCCTGGCGCACGCCCAAAGGAAGGCCGCGTAATCGCGCAGGTAAAGGCGATAAAAGCGGCGGTAGTCCTCAAGGATGGGGATGGCGTAAGGCGGTTGGGGGTTGGCAAGCTGCTCGCGTAGAAACCCGGCCAGGTCAGCGGCGGTGTAGCGCCGTGTAAGACCTTCCCCATAAGTCTCGTGCAGGCAGCCCGCGAAACGGGCGAGCGTGTCGGGATTGATGTCCACGATGTTCCTGACCCACTGGAGCATACCCATCTCGTTATCCAGTTGTATCAGCAGAATTTTGCCGCCGCGCGTGACCTGACGCGGCGCTAACACCCGGAACACCGCCTGATACCATCCCTCAACACACTTCAGAAAATCGGGATGCAGGTAGCTGGCGATATTCTGGGTTTTGCCATCCTGTCCGATGAACGCCGCCTGAGGGTACTGCTCGAAGACCCAGGGCGGGATGCCCTCGTTGATGGTTTCGGCCATGATGTATGGGCCAGGGCGAGCAATGATGAAAAAGCCCATGTCGGCGGCCATATCCAGAAAGCCGGCCAGATTACGCATGGGGTGGGTGTGGCCGTCCAGGTCGGAAATATCCGGCTGCGGCTGGTGCCACAGCCAGGGGATATAGGCCGCTACCGCGTTGAACCCCGCCTCTTGCAGCAGCCCCAGGCGATGCGCCCACTGGTCGGCGGGGGTGCGAAAATAATGAAATTCCCCCGCCTGGATGAACTGCGGCTGGCCGTCCAGCCAGAACTGACCGTCCTGTGCATGAAATAAGCTCACTGTATATTTCCTTTTGGCTTTACTGCCGTTTTTGGAAGCCCAGAACACCCAGGGCGTTTTGAATATAAGGGCTGTTGGTATACGTATTCCAGATCAGCCCGCTCAGGTAGTTTTCGATCATCAGCAGCGAACAGCCTTTATCAATCCCGTAGATTGAACTGCTGTACCAGGGTGGGTCAACCGCGAGGTTGTAGGAGTCGAAAAAGCCGTATTTGCCCCACGTCCGGGGATGTTCACGATACAAATATTCGATCATCGCCAGCGTTTCTTCCGGGATGTAGGGCAGGCAGGACACCGCGCTGTAGATGGACACTGTGCCGGTGTGATAGGGTTCGTGCAGCGCGGGGGTACACCCCGCCACTTCATATCCGAAAGGGCTGTCGCCCGCGCTCAGTCCCCAACTATTTGCGCCATACGTTTTGAACTGGCCGGCATGTTCGATGCAGAACTGGCGGTTGGCGAGCGCCGCCAGCCGGGTATTGTTGAACCAATCCACCCCGTCGGGGTCGAGGTAGCGCCCGGTGTCCAGCCAGGCATCGCTGAAGTGGTAAACGAACAGCGTGCCGCCGGGGGTGATGATGATGTCCTGCCCGTCGAACCGGCCTTTATCGCGCCGGAAGCCCTGATATAAACGGCGTGCAAGAGTTGGCTCAATCTGCCCGGCGGCTTGCAAGTACATCATCTTTTGTTCGGCGGCCATATCCCACTGGCTGATAAACCCCGGTTGATCGCCGACATAATCGCCGTCCCTGTCGGGGTTGTAGGCCATATGGAACAGCGCCCGACCGTCCTTCTCAAAAATGATGAAGCCCCAATCCACTCGTTTTAGCAGCTCCTCTGCCATCTGGTGGATTTCGGCATCCTGAAAATAGGCGGTTGCCGTGATCACGCCGTTCAAACACAGCGCCGTATCTATGGTGGAATACTCGCACCTGCCCCAGCGTTGAGCGGTATCCATGTGCAGGTAGTGTGCAAAAAAGCCGCGATGATGGCCGGCATGATGCAGGAGGGTGTGCAGTGTTCCGCGCGTGATTTCCAGCGCCCGGCGCGGCGGCAAAAGGCCGCGTTCGCCGGCAATAACCCATGCGGAAAGAGCGAAGCCGGTGGCCGCGATGGACGCCACATCTGGCTTTTGGTTGCAGTCCACCGTCAGCCCATATCCGGGGCTGTGCGGGTCAAGATTGGTGAAATCCAGGAAAAATTTGATCGAGCCTTGTAGTTCGCGGTGAAGGAGTGAAACCTGCTGCATATACCATTTCTCCGGTAAAAGCCTACAGCGTAGACGATTGGCGCGCCTGGAGCCGGGTCGGAATGCGGCGCGGCTGGAAAGGGGACTCGTTTTCGAGAAAGTCAATAAGCTGCCGAACCGCAGTCGTACCCCACTCGAAGCGGGATGCGCTGATCGTGGAGACCGAGGGTTGCATGTAGCGGGTCTGGGGAATATCGTCGAAACCGACGACGGCAATATCGGCAGGGGCGTGAAGCCCATGTTCTTTCATGGCGCGCAGAAAACCAAGCGCCATCTGGTCGTTGGCGCAAAAGACCGCTTCAGGAAGCTCGTCGGACTGGATGATCGTCTGGGCGATTTCGTAACCGGAGATTTCTGTAAAATTCCCCTGGTAGACCGGAACATGCAGGGCGTGTTGTTCGGCCTCGGCCAAAAAGGTCGCCATACGTTCCGCGTTGTCGAAAGAATCCATCGCCCCGGCGACGAAGGCCATCTTGCGGAGTCCCTGATGATAAAGATGCCCAAAGGCTTCTCGAACGCCTTGAGGGTTGTCCAGCAGCAGGGGCAGAATGAATTCGCCTTGCAGAAAACGATCCAGAACCACGATTGGGAAACGACGGGAAGCCAGTTTTAGAACCGCTTCGTTAGAGATTTTGGAGTCGAACACGATTGCGCCGTCCACCTGCCGGTGCAGCAAAATGCGCCGGGTAGACCGGCTTTCGGGGCAGACCAGCAGTTCATAGTCGGTTTCCAGGATAACGCTGTGAATCCCCTCCAAAATCTCCTCGTAAAACGAGCCGCCAAAGCGCGAGATAAAAACGCCGATGGTCTGCGTTTTGCGGTGTTTTAAGTGCCGGGCAAAAGCGTTAGGGTGGTAATTAAGTTCCTCGGCGGCCTCCAGCACTCGTTTACGGGTGGCTTCGCCGATGCTGCCGATGCCGTTCAGGGCATACGAGGCGGTGGTGACGCTTACGCCGGCGCGTTTGGCGACATCTCGAATCGTGGTCATGGTTCGTTTATCCAATCATTTGCGCTCAAAATTTGGCGGGAATCCGGCTGCGCTGCCCATTTACTTGAACGACTCTGTTGACAGCGCAAAATAAGTATGGTAGGTTCATAATCAAGTGAACCGTTTCACTTCGCTGATGATAGATAGCTTATCCTAAGGTTCACAAAAAGTAAACTCATGCACGTTTTTGAGGCTGAATGAACAAAAAATTTGAGAGCCGTTACGGATATTTTACGGAAGACGGCAGGGAATACGTCATCAATACACCGTTCACGCCGCGTCCCTGGGGGAACGTCATCAGCAACGGCGATTACGGCATGATGATCTCACAAACGGGGTCGGGGTACAGCTGGCGCGGTAATGCCGGGCAAAATCGTATTACCCGGTCGTTCCAGGACTTAATCAAAGATAACTGGGGTAAATATCTCTACATCCGTGACCTCAAACGCCAGACCTATTGGTCGGCGGCGTATAAACCTGTTATGCGGCCATACCAGCACTATCAGGTCGTTCATGGGGTGGGGTATTCCCGCTTCGTTCAGCAGGTTGAAGATATTGAGAGCGTCCTGACCGTTTTTGTAGCCGCCGACGCTCCGCTGGAAGTCTTTCAACTGAGCCTCACCAACCACAGCAAAGAAACGCGCGAACTCGATGTGACCTCCTATGCCGAGTGGCTGCTGGGTTTTGCGCCCGATGAACACCGCGAGTTCCATAAACTGTTCATCGAAACTTCTGCCGATGTGAGCGGGCAGGCCGTTTTTGCCCGCAAGTGCCTGTGGGGATTTGCGGACGACAAAGGGCGGCACAACAACGTCACCTGGCCCTACACGGCCTTTATGGCTGTCAGCGAACCCCTCAAGTCCTTCGACTGTGATAAAGAATCCTTCATCGGCCTTTACAACAATGATGACCGCCCTAAAGCCATGTTCGAGCCGAAACTAGCAGGCCGGACAGGGCGCTTCACCGATGCGATAGCTGCCTTGCAAGTGGCCGTCAGCTTGCAGCCGGGGGAATCAAAGCGGGTGGTTTTCACCCTGGGGGCTGCCGAAGATGGTCATGAGGACGCTAACGACCTCATCCGGCGTTTTACCTCAGCCGAAAAGAGCGAGCAGGCGTTTTTGGCGATGCGGCATTTCTGGTCGCGTTTCGTGGATGCCGAACAGGTAGAAACGCCCGATGACGCGCTGAATTTTATGACAAATATCTGGGCGAAATACCAGGCCATTTCCTGCCGGTTGTGGGGAAAATCGGCTTTCTATCAGGTTTCCGCCGGCTATGGTTTCCGTGACCAGCTTCAGGACAGCCAGATTTTCCTGGTGAGCGAGCCGGACTATGCCCGCAGGCAGCTTCTTCTGCACGCGGCGCAGCAGTTCGTGGAAGGCGATGTCCTGCACTGGTGGTTTTCCATACGCGGCGGCGGCCCGCGCACCAACTGCTCGGACGATCTGCTGTGGCTGCCGTTTATCCTGAATGCCTACCTGGAGGAAACGGCGGATTATGCCATTCTCGATGAGATGATTCCGTATCTCAACGGCCCCGCCGAGCCGCTTTATGACCACTGCAAACGGGCTGTCGAACGGTCATTCTCGCGCTTTTCGCCGCGAGGCATTCCCCTGATGGGCGACCACGACTGGAACGACGGCCTGAGCGCCGTCGGCACGCTGCTGAAGGGCGAGAGTTTTTGGGTCGCGGAATTTCTCTATATGATCCTCAGCAGTTTCATCCCACTGGCACAGCGGCGCGGCGATGCGCGTTTTGCCCAACGCTGTGAAACCGTGCGCGAGAGCCTGAAAGCGGCGCTCAACCGGCATGGTTGGGATGGCAGATGGTATTTGCAGGCGACCACCGATGATGGGCTGCCGCTTGGTTCGCAGGAAAACGAAGAGGGCAAAATTTTCCTGATGCCCAACATCTGGGCTGTAATCAGCGGCGCGGCAGAGGAAGAACGCGCTCAAACCGCGATGGAGGCGGTAACGCATTATCTGCACAAAGATTACGGCACGCTGCTTAACTTCCCGGCTTTCACCCGCCCGCGCCCGGATATTGGCTACGTCACCCGTTATGCGCCGGGGCTGCGTGAAAACGGCGGCGTTTACACCCATGCCGCCACCTGGTCGGTGTGGGCTTATGCGCTGGTGGGCCAGCCGGAGCGCGCCTACGAGGCCTATCGCCGTATATGCCCGCCGAACCGCAGTGGGGATATTGACACCTACAAGGCCGAGCCATACGTCACACCCGGAAACATAGACGGGCCGCTCTCAGAATTTTACGGGCGCGGCGGCTGGACGTGGTACACAGGGTCGGCACAGTGGCTGCATCGTGTCGCCACGCACTGGATTCTGGGCATCCGCCCGCAGGAGGATGGACTGCTGGTTGAGCCGTCTATTCCGGCCCATTGGCAGGGCTTCAGGGTCACACGCCGGTTCCGCGGCGCGGTGTACCAGATTGAAGTTGATAATCCCCGGCATGTCAATCGCGGCGTGAACACCGTGACGATTGATGGCAAGCCCTATTCGAGTAATCTGCTCCCCGTTTTTGCAGATGGTAAAACACACTCGGTCAGAATCGTTATGGGGGCTTAAACCCAGAAAGGAAGCGGCCAGCGCCAGCAGATATTTTTCGAGCTTACGACGAGCGGTAAACGGCGGCTCATCTTAGCTTCCCGGCCAGCCTATCCGCGACTGTTTTACCTTTACGCCACTTTTATTTTATAAGGAGATAAAGAAATGAAGTTCTTTCGTAAACCGGCCAGCATCCTCATCCTTCTCGTGTTGGTCGTCAGCCTGATGGCCGTCAGCGCGCCGGTTGGCGCTCAATCGGTCGTCCTGCGTTACGCCAACTGGAATCTTGGCACAGAAGAGGAAAACAACATCCAGCGCCAGCTGGTTGCCGCCTATATGGAAGCCAACCCCGGCGTCACGATTGAATTCGTGGATATGTCCGGCGAGGGGGGATGGGAAGAAAAACTGACCAATTTCGCCGCCAGGGGCGAACTGCCGGACGTGTTCATGGCAAACAATACGCCATATTATGTCCAGAGTGGTTGGACGGCTGATCTGACCGAACTGGTACAGGATGACCCGGACTGGCAGACTGTGCCGCAGGTGTTGAAAGACGCCGTAACCTACTCTGGCGCAGTGTTAGGTTTGCCGAGCGCGCAGTTCGTTATGGGGTATTTCATCAACCAAGACCTGTTCGAGGCGGCTAATCTGGATGCACCCCAGTACGGCATTTCGGTGGACGATTTTTTTGCCGCCGCGTCCGCGCTGACCGACGTTCGCAAAAGCATTCTGGGTCTGCACGAAATGGGGCCTATCCTCGGCTGGTATCCCAGCACGCAGGACAGTAACCTGAAGTGGTTCAGTTTCGACGGCACGCACATGAATTATAACTCCACCGCTTTTAGAGGCGCTGTGAATAAAGCCCTGGAGATGCGCCCGCACACCTGGCAGGGCCTCACAGATGAACAGAAGGCGACCTTTAAATCGCAGGGGCCGTGGGAACTCTTCCTGAACCAGGAATCTGGCGCGGTATGGGATGGCGGTTGGGTTGTACCTGCCTACGCGCAGAATGCGACGTTCAACTGGGACTTCATGGGTATACCGGGTGGCAACCAGGCGATGGTGGCCGATATTATCGTTGTGTCGGCCACGACTGCGGACGTTGCAGCGGCCTATGACTTCGCTAAATGGATGAGTTTCTCCACCGCAGGATATGCCAAAGAAGCCGAACTGGCTGCCGCCGCCGGGGTCGTGCCGACCAGAATGCCGGTTTCCATCACCCCAGAGAGCATTGACCTGTATATGTCCTTCATGGGCGACAGACCCGGTCTGCGCCAGGCGCTGGAAAATCTGGATAACAGCCTGGTTGAATCGCTGGCGAAAATCATCCCCGGTTACATTAATGCCCGCTGGGAGGGTAAACCCGGTATTGACGTTGGCGAAAGTCTGGACGTGAATCTCGGCTTTATGTTCGATAATATCGCGTCTGGAAGCTTCAAGTTCGAGGACTACGCCGCGCAGTTGGAAGGGTTCGCCAACAATATCCTGGACGAAGCCCGCGCTAAATTGTCTGATTAGCCTGTCTGCCGCAGGGGAACGTGATGCGCTCGCAGCGTTCCCCTGAATAATATTATTTGTTAATGAACAACGAACGTCGTATCGTGCTTTCGCGCGCGAGAAAACGCTCTCATGGCGGCTGGAGATGGGGCGATGCGCTCGAAACGAAAAAGACTTTCCAGAGTGACTATACTGCTTTTGATAGCAGTCTCAGCGGCCCTGCTTTCGATGGGCGCGCTCCTGCCGGTTAACGGTCAAACACCGCTTGGGGTGGGCTGCCCATCCCAGATCGCTGCCGCCCCATCAGCCAGTTTGTCCATCTTGCCGGCTGTCCAGGATCAGGCCGACTATCTTTATGTCGGGACGTGGGGGCTGCCGGTCGAAGGCGCAGATAAACTTTCTCCGCCCACCATCGAGATCCGCGCCGACTCGCTGGATTTGCCGCCTGCCCAAGACGAGGTTGCGCGCCAATATGCCAAACCGAGCGCCTTGCTGCGGCAGGGAGATGCCGTGCGGTTTGATGTCACAATTCCTGACGAGGGGGAGTTCATATTCGCCTTCGACATCGCCGCACCTTCAGAGCCGGGCAGTCCTGAAGGGCAGATACGTATTGATGGCGCATTTCCCACCGGCGGCTTGCAGCGATTTATTTTCCCGGTTTATTACCGCAGCAGCGCCGATACCTTTCCCAAAGATCGCTACGGCAACGATGTACTCATAAAGCAGGTGCGCGATGTGCGCTGGACGACTGCTGCCGCCTGGGATGTCAACTTCAGCCAAGCTTATCCGCTTCGGGTAAACCTCTCTGCCGGAGAACACCGCTTCGACTTCACCCTGATTAAAGGCGCGCTGTATCTGGGCAGCATCTATCTGGTGACAGCCTCGCCCTATCCCGACTATGCCCAATACCTGGCATCTCAGTCCGCGCCGGACTCATCCGGCTTTTCGCTCACACTCGAAGCGGAACTGCCTTCCTACAAAAATGACACCTCGGTGCAGCCTGCCAGCAGCCGCAGCCTCCAGGTCACACCCTACGACACATACTGTCTGCTGTTGAATACGCTGGGCGGCAGCAGTTGGGTCAAAAGCGGCAGTGCAGTCTATTACGAGTTTACCGTCCCGGAAGACGGGTTGTATGCGATTACCCTGCGCGCTTTGCAGAACACGCGCAGCAACTTCACCGTTTTCCGCCGCATTACCGTCAACGGCCAGGTGCCGTTCGAGCAAATCAACACCGTTCCCTTCCCCTATTCGGCAGATTGGGTGAATGTCACCCTGGGCGGCGAGACGCCTTACAGGATTTTTCTGCATCGCGGCCTGAACGTGCTGGGTATTGAAGCGACGAACGCGCCTTACCGGCCTGCCATCGAAACCATCCAGGAAGCCCTGCTTGACATCAATACCCTGGCGCTGGAAATTAAGAAGCTGACCGGCAACCAGCGCGACCCGTACAGGGAATGGGCGATCTCCAATTACATCCCCGACATTCAAGAGCGCCTGAACGCCATTGCTCAAAAACTGATTGACGACAAAGAGCAGCTGCTGTCTATTGACGGGATCAGCGCATCGCCGGAGATTCTCACTTACCAGATGGCGATTACAAATTTGCTGTTCCTGGCCGCCGACCCCGACCAGATACCGGTTTATATGAGCCGTTTCTCGGAAGGCACCGGCTCGGCGGCGCAGATGCTCGGCTCGCTCCTGTCGCTGCTGCAAAATCAGCCGCTGGCTTTGGACAAAATCGTGATTCATTCCCCGGATCGTGTTCCTGAGATGCCATCTCCTTCATTCATAACGGCCCTGTCCGAGGATATTAAACGCTTTATACATTCTTTCCAGCCAGACCCGTATCAATCTATTGGGGCAAGCGCGGATGAATTGGAAGTATGGATCAACCGTCCCCGGCAGTATGTGAACCTGCTGCAATTAATGGCAGACACATCTTTCACGCCGCAAACGGGGATTCGAGTCAAATTCTCGATCATGCCGGATGAGTCAAAACTGGTGTTGGCGAATGCCGCCAACCTTCAACCGGATGTGGCGTTGGGTGTCAGCACCCACATTCCTTACGAGCTTGCCATTCGTAATGCCCTGTACGATTTACGCACCTTCGCGGATTTTGATTCGTTCATCCGCATCTATTCGCCCGGCTCGCTGTTGGGGTACATCATCAACGATTCCATGTACGCCATTCCAGAGACGCAGGACTGCTGGCTGACATTTTACCGCCGGGACATCCTCGATTCGCTTGGGCTGCCTGTGCCGCACACCTGGAACGAAGTCATCGAGATTCTGCCGGAATTGCAGCGGTACGGCATGAATTTCAACACACCGCTTTCGAGCGGCAGCGGGCAGAGAAACTACATTTTTACGGCCCCCTACCTGTTCAACTATGGGGCAAAACTTTACAGCGAGGATGGTTTTGCTACGGGTTTGCAAAGCGAGGAGGCCGTCGCCGGCATCAGGTTCATGGCGGACAGCTTCACCATCTACGGGATGCCGCTGACCACCGTCAGTTTTTACGAGGGTTTCCGCTATGGCACGCTGCCGATCGGCGTTTCCAATATCATAGACACCTACGTCAAACTGATGACCGCCGCCCCGGAGATCGGCGGGCTGTGGAACATTGACCTGTACCCGGCGACAGTGCTGGCCGATGGCAGGCAAAATCGCTACGCCACCGGCTCGGCACAGACCAGCATCATGTTCAGAAATACCGATAAGCCGCAGGAAGCCTGGGAATTCCTGAAGTGGTGGATGTCCACCGACACACAGTCCGAATTTGCGGAGCAGTTAGTTTTGAACTACGGACTCGAATATTTGTGGTTCTCCGCCAATCTGGAAGCTCTCAGCCGCATGGATATTCCCGATGAACACAAAGCCGTAATCCTGGAACAGTGGCAGTGGCTGCAAGAGCCGGTGCGGCTGCCCGGCAGTTACATGCAGGAACGCGAGTTGAGCAATATCTGGAACCGTATCGTGTTCGATGGGGTCAACCCGCGCGTGGCAATTGACCGGTCTGTCATCATCGTCAATCGTGAAATTGCCCGCAAAATGGAGGAGTTCGGCTATCTGAAAGAGGGTAAACCGGCGCGGGCGTTCAAAATCCCGACGATTGAAACTGTGAGAGCGTGGATGGAAAATGCAAACGGAACTCAATAGACAAAACGTCGTTCGTGGGTTCGATGAATCGGGCATACGTAGGTCTTTCCTGGGTTGGCTCAATAAAGAAGGCGGCGCATATGCCTTCCTATCCCCCTATGCGCTGCTGTTCATCGTCTTCATCGTTGTGCCGGTGCTAGCCGCGTCTTTGCTCTCGTTCACATTTTTTGACGCTATCCAGCCTCCCCGTTTCATCGGCTTGAGCAATTACATCTCTCTCATCACGCAGGACGATACATTCATGAAGTACGTTCTGCCCAACACCATCCAGTTTGCGGTGATTGTCGGGCCGGGCGGGTATGCGCTCGCTTTTCTGCTGGCCTGGATGCTGGCGCAGCTGCCCAGAATCCCCCGGACGATCTTTGCGCTGATTCTCTATTCGCCATCCATGACCGCCGGAGTAGCGATGGCGGTCGTCTGGAAGACGCTCTTTAGCGGCGACCAGACCGGCTATCTGAACAGTTTCCTGATGGAGTTGGGTCTTTTGCGAGAGCCGATCCAATGGCTGCAATCGCCGCAGTATCTGATGACCATCATGATTGTGGTGACGCTGTGGAGCAGCATGGGCATTGGCTTCCTGGCGATGCTGGCGGGCATTCTGGAGATCAGCCCGGAACTGTACGAAGCCGCTGCGATAGACGGGATGAGCAGCCGCTGGCAGGAGATTTTTTACATCACCATTCCCTCGATGAAGCCGCAAATGCTCTTTGGGGCGGTGATGTCCATCGTCGGCACCTTCCAGGCCGGGGCAATCGGCGTCACGCTTTCGGGCAGCAACCCCACGCCGCAGTATGCCGGGCAGTTGATCGTCAATCACATCGAGGACTATGGCTTTTTGCGCTACGAGATGGGCTATGCTGCCGCCGTTTCGGTGGTTTTGCTGTTGATGGTGCTGTTCTTTTCTCGTGTCGCCACTCGTCTGTTTGCCAGTGAGGCATAAGCCAGCATGAAGTGGTTTAGCCGCTATACCGGGGTTAAAAACCGGGGCATCAACCCGCAGGGTTTTCACGTCAGCCAGATCAAGTTTTATGTGCTGCTGGTGCCGCTGTCCGCGCTGATGCTGCTGCCCATCATCTATATATTTTCCAGCGCCTTTAAACCGCCGGACGAATTGTTTGCTTTTCCGCCGCGTTTCTTCGTGGTCAACCCCACACTTAAAAATTTTACAGATTTGTTCTCCAAATTGTCCAATTCGGGCATTCCGGTCAGCCGCTATTTGTTCAACAGCATTGTGATAACGCTCGTCACGGTGCTGGCGTCTATTTTCGTTTCCAGCACGGCGGCATATGCGCTTTCTAAAAAACGCTTCAAACTCAAACAAACGCTTTTCGTCATCAATAATGTGGCCCTGATGTTCGTGCCAATCGCCGTCACCATCCCGCGCTTTTTGGTTGTCAAAAATCTGAGCCTGCTCGACACCTTTTGGGTGCATATCCTCCCTGTTCTGGCGATGCCGGTCGGCCTTTTCTTGCTCAAACAATTCATTGATGGCATCCCTGACGAAGTGATCGAGGCGGCGCAAATTGACGGCGCTTCCGATTGGTGGATTTATTGGCGTATTATCCTGCCGATGATTCAGCCTGCCCTGGCGACGATTGCCATCCTCACTTTCCAGGCGGCTTGGAACAATGCGGAGATTTCCACGCTCTACATCAACAACGAAAGTTTGAGAACCCTGGCCTTCTATTTGAGTACGCTGACCAGCACCACCGCGACAGGCGCTAATGCGGTAGCCGGGCAGGGCATCGCGGCGGCGGCGGCGCTGATTATGTTCTTGCCCAACCTTGTCATTTTCATCTTTCTGCAAGGCCAGGTGATGAGTACCATGTCACGGTCGGGGTTGAAATGAAGAAGGTTTTGACACTTCTGCTTCTCCTGACGGGGCTGCTGGCGGCGGGCGTGCCGGTGATGGCGGTTTCCCCCTACACCACCTGGACGTTAGGTCCCGGCGGCGTTCTTTATCCAACGCAGGACGCCTATACCCCGCTTGACGAAATTGACCTTCCGGCACTGCGGCCTGAGGATATGTTCCTCGCTGCGGACGGTTTCCTCTATGTTGCCGATACCGGCAATGGGCGCATCATCAAACTGGATGCAGGTTTCGAGGTGACAGCGGAGTTCGGGCAGGGAGTCCTGCGGTCGCCTACCGGACTGTTCGTGGACAAAGCGGGCAGGCTTTACGTCGCCGACGCCGGTAAAAATACCATCGTTATCCTGGACGCAGATGGCAGCCTGCTCAATGAGTTTGGCCGCCCCTCCGAGCCGTTGTTTGGCGCACACCGCGAGTTCCTGCCGCGCAAAATCGCCGTAGATGCGCGCCAGAACCTCTATATCGTCAGCGAAGGCTCGGTTGACGGCCTGGTCATGATGAACACCAACGGTAACTTCATCGGTTACTTTGGCGCCAATTCGGCGGCCATGTCGCTTCAGATGATTTTGCAGCGGCTGTTTTTAACGGATGAGCAATTAGAGCAGTTTATTCGCAACGAAGCCGCCTCACCCTCCAACCTCGCCATTGACCACCAATCACTTGTTTATACGATCACCGCCGGCACCGCCAGGGACAAAAGCATTCGCAAGTTTACCGTTTCTGGCCGCAATTTGTTCACGCAGCCGGTTTTCGGCTCCCAAAGCTTTCGAGATATTCACGTCAGCGATGAGGGCCTGATGGTCGCAGTCACCGAGGGGGGGAACATCTTTGAATATGATCTGAACGGCACACTGCTGTTCCTTTTTGGCGCGCAGGACAGAGGCGATCAGCGGCTTGGCCTGTTGAGCAATCCCACGGCTGTCGAGCGCGTGGGGGATGCCCTGTACGTGCTGGACAAAGACAAAAACGCCCTTGTGACCTACCGCGTCACCGATTTTGCCCGGCGTCTGCACGATGGCGTGCGGCTGTATATGAATGGTTTTTATGCCGAGGCCCGACCATACTTTGAGGATGTGCTGACTTATAACGGTCTGATCCTGATGGCATACCAGGCGCTGGCGGATGCCGATTATAACGAAGGCCAGTATACCAGCGCGCTCCAGCTTTACCGCTACGCCGAAGACCGTGACGGGTATTCGGACGCCTTCTGGGAACTGCGTAATCTGGTTTTGCAGCGTTATCTGGGCGGCGCGCTCGGCATCTTCCTGGTGGCATGGGTATCGCTTGGCGTCTTCAACCGGCTGGAGCGGCGGTATCGCTGGCTGGACGTGGTGCGGAGACGGGCGCGGGCGGCGCGGCAAATCCCCCTGGTGGATGACTTTGTTTTTATGTTCCGCTTCATCCGGCAGCCCGCCGATAGTTTTTATTACATTAAACAAAACCAGCGCGGCAGCCTCGGCTTCGCCCTGCTGATTTACGGCTGGGTGCTGGTTTCATACGTCCTCTCGATCTATGCGACCAGCTTCGTATTCAGCCCATACTCCGCCCTATGGCAAATTTGGGTGGAGACGGACATCACCTATGTGCTTGGATTGATCGTGTTATGGAATGCCGCCAACTATCTGACGGCGACCATCAGCGATGGCGAGGGCAGCCTGCGCCAGGTCATCATCGGCAGCGCCTACAGCCTGTTCCCTTATGCGCTGTTCGGCCTGCCGATTGCGCTGCTCTCCAACCTGCTCACGCTCAACGAGGTTTTTATCTACACCTTCTCCATGCAGATTGTGCTGTTCTGGAGCGGCCTGATGCTCGTTATCATGGTCAAGGAGATTCACAATTACTCGGTTTCGGAAACGGTGCGAAACCTTCTGACCACGCTGTTCGCAATGGCGATTTTCCTGCTGACCGGGTACATCCTCTACGTGCTGTTTAATCAATTGTACGAGTTCATTCAGGCGGTCATTCAGGAGGTCGGTCTGCGTGGGTAACTTTCAACGTTTCCTGCCGCTCATGTGCCTGCTGCTGGCGGCCCTCTGCTGGCCGGCGGCTGCATCCCAGGCCCAGGCTGCCCTGGTCGAGATTCCGCCCACCTACCAGAAAGTGGCCGAAAACGATGTCTTCCGGCTTTATGTGGATTCGGCTACGCTGGCTTTCAAACTGCTGGACAAACGCAGCGCCTATGTGTGGCATTCCGGCATTGATGAACTCATTGAGGGCGACCGGCTCAATACCGCATGGCAGGCTTTTGCCAAAAGCGGCCTGAGTATCGAGTATCTGGACGAGAGGGGAAGCAGCAAGCGCGTCTCCATCGCCAATGCCGACCATACGCTGACGGTTATGCCCATCGAGCAGGGCATCTCGGCGCAGGTGGTTTTTACGGGGTTGGGCATCACAGTTGGGGTGATCCTGCATCTGGAAGCCGACGGCGTGCGCGTCGAAGTGCCGTTTGAGTCTATCCACGAGCAAGAGCCTGGCTTTAGGCTTGGGCGAATTTATCTGTATCCGTTTTTGGGGGCAACACGCGGCAGCAGTGTGCCGGGTTATATGCTGCTGCCGGATGGGACGGGCAGCTTGATACCGTTCGCCGATTCGACGCGGGCGGACAATATGTTTTATGGGCGCTATTACGGGGCCGATCTGGGCATGATCGCCATCATGCCTTACGATCCGCGCGTTAATTCCCCCTATCCAATCTCCCTGCCGGTTTACGGCATGGCGCATGGGGAAGGGCAGAACGCTTTTTGGGCGCTGGTCGAAAAAGGCGCTGCTTACAGTGAACTTCAGGTGCATCCGGCAGGCATCATCACCAATTTTAATTTCGTTTACAACGCCTTCATTTACAACGAGACTTACTTCCAGGCCACCAACCGCTCCGGCGCGGGCGTGACAACGGTTCAGCGACAGCCCAACGCCTTCGACGTTGCAGTTCGCTACTGCTTCCTGACCGGCGATACGGCGGATTATATCGGCATGGCGCGCAGCTACCGGCAGTATCTTATAGACGGCGGTCGCCTGCACAAAAACGACGATCCCAACCCGAATATCGGTATCCGCCTGGAATTTTTGGCGGGCGACAAAGAAAGAATTCTGCTCTGGCATCGGTTTGTGCCGATGACGACCATCCAGCAGATGGGCGATATTCTGGCCGGGCTTCAAATCCCGAACCCGGAGGTCATCTATTACGGCTGGCAGCCGCTCGGCGCATCCACCATGCCGCCCACCTGGCTGGCATTAGAGGGCAGCCTGGGCAGCCTGGACGAACTGCGCGCGCTGGCGGAACGTATTACGGCGGACGGCGGACACTTCTCGCTCTATCTCGAACCACAGGCCGCGCTGTGGGGGGAGGCGGGTTACTCCACCCGCAGCGATGTTGCCATGTCCATCACCAATGTCGGGTTGGAAGGCTATAACCGCCAGTACAATTATTATTTCACGTTCGATGCCTTGCAGCGGCGCTATGCCGCCCTGGCGCAGGACATTGCCTCGCAGATGGCGGCCGGCCTGGCGCTCGATGGTATTGGTTTTACGCTCTACGGCGATTTTCGTGGTGGCCGCCCATTCAACCGCGAAGCGGCCATCCAGGCTTACCAGGCTTTGCTGGCGGACTCGCCCCTGCGTCTGGGCATTTATCGCCCAAACGACTATCTTTTCGGCCTGGCGCAGGCGTATTACGATATGCCGCTGGGCGACAACGGTTATATCTATACCGCCAGAGCCGTGCCGTTCCTGCCTATTGTGCTGGCAGGTTATCTGCCCTATTACGGCCCGGCGCTCAATTTTTCATCCAACCGGCAGGATGATCTGTTAAGGCATGTGGAGTTTGGCATCTATCCGTCGTACTTCCTCACGCATGAGGCCACCTCCAATATGCTGAATACCCCTTCAGCCTGGATTTATACCTCGTCCTACGCGCAGTGGGGTGAGGAAATTCAGCACACCTACCGGTGGATGAACGCGCTGCTTGCCCCTGTGCGCGGACAGGAAATTATCGCCCACTACCAGCTGGCAGAGGGCGTTTTTGCCACAACCTACGCCAACGGGCGGCAAATTGTCGTCAACTACACCGACAAGCCCTTCACGCATAATGGGATGACCGTCGAGGCAAAAAATGCCCTGCTTCTGGAGGTTACATCATGATAGGCCGCAGCCGCTCGCGCCGCGAGATCAGCCTCCGCACCCGTGAAGCTCTGCACGGTTACGGTTTTATCCTGATATGGATAGTGGGTTTTTTGCTGTTTACGCTGCTGCCGCTCAGCGAAACTTTTCATTACAGCCTTAATCAGGTTTCGGTGACGGCCACCCATATCAATCTGGACTTTGTGGAATGGGCAAACTATTCCCGCGCCCTGTTCACCGACCCCAACTTCGTCGAACTGCTGGTCGGCTATACCGTCGAGACTCTGGTTTCGGTGCCAATCGTGCTGATTTTTGCGATGAGTATTGCGCTGTTTTTGAATCTCAAATTCAGGCTTAAGGGGCTGTTCCGCGTCATTTTCTTTTTGCCGATTGTCATCACCAGCGGGCCGGTCATCAAAGAATTAACCGCTCAGGGGGCGGCCTCTGCGCCGGGCATCGCCAATATCCCGGCGGTGGTTGATTTTCTGGCGCAGCTGCCGCGCGCGCTTCGCAGCCCGGTTGAGTACCTGCTGACCTCGTTCATCCTCATCCTGTGGTTTTCGGGCGTGCAAATCCTGATCTACCTGGCGAGTTTGCAGAAAATTGACAGGAGCATATACGAGGCAGCCGCGATTGACGGCGCTTCGAGCTGGGAAATCTTCTGGAAAATCATTTTGCCCTCGCTTTCGATGGCAACGCTGCTGAATGCCATCTATACCATTGTTACCCTCTCTCACTTTTCCGAGAACAGGGTTATACGGTACATCTACAACCAGACCTACGACGTTCGGGGCGGCATTGGTTATGCCAGCGCGATGGCCTTTATTTATTTCGGCGTGATGATTATTCTGCTGGCAGCCGTCTATTTCTTTCTGATGCAGTGGGCGAAAAGGGAGTCGAAGTGACGCGAATCATCCATCACCCCACCACCGACCGCCTGCGTAGTATCCTGTTTGGCAGTCGCGCTCATCGCGGCGTGGTATTTACCATCGCCTTGTATGCCCTGCTGGTTGCGATTGGCTTCGTTTATCTACAGCCGCTGCTTTTTATGTTTATCACCAGTATCAAAAGCCCCGGCGATCTGCTTAACCCGATGGTACAGTGGGTGCCGACTGAGCTTTACCTGGGCAACTACGCCAGAAGCTTTCGCGTGCTGAACTATCCTCAAACGCTGCTGGCATCTGTTTTAATCAGCGTCACCCCTTCGCTGCTCCAAACCCTCGTCGCCTCGGTGGTGGGTTATGGGCTGGCGCGCTATCGTTTTTGGGGCAAGCCAATCGTTTTTTTGCTCCTCCTCATCACTTTTATCATCCCACCCCAAAACACGGTCATCCCGCAAATGCTGACCTATCGAAATCTGGGACTGCTGGGCAGCCCGCTGGCGCTTATACTCCCGGCACTGCTAGGGCAAGGCTACAGGAGCGCCATTTTCATTTTGATCTTCTACCAGAATTTTGTTTCTCTGCCCAAAGTGCTGGAGGAATCCGCGCGCCTGGATGGCGCGACCGATCTGCGTATCTTCATCACCATCGCCATGCCTTCCGCGCTCCCCGCTTATATCGTGTCGTTCATTTTTTCCACCGTCTGGTACTGGAACGAAACCTTCCTCACCACCATCTTTCTGGAAGGCGGCGTGACCACCCTGCCTATGCAGCTTTCAAGATTCGCGCAGGCATACGAAAACCTGTACCCGCCGGGGGGGGTCAGCATTTTTGAACGGCTGAACGAAGCGGTCAAAATGAGCGGCACGTTTTTAAACATCCTGCCGCTGCTGGTGATGTACTTCGTTCTGCAAAGGTGGTTTGTTGAGTCGGTCGAAATGACAGGCATTACCGGCGAATAAGGGGCGGTTGACAGGCCGCCTGTTTTTGTTCGACCACTACGACACCCATTCCGGCGGCAGGTGGGCGATGCGGTTGATATATCGTATAACCATATGGCCGTCGGCGCGAAAGTCCAGCCGGGTGATGCTGGTGTTGTACAGGTGATAGTGCAGTTGGTCGGACGGCAGCATGTTCAGCAGCGCCTTCAGCAGACAGGCCGCGAACGTGCCATGTGTGATGATGGCAATGCGTTCCTGGCTGTAGGCGCGCCGCCGCAGCCCGGCAGCTACACGCGCCGCCCGCGCAAAACAGCCGGCGATGTCCTCGCGCTTTGAGGCCGGATTCCACCAGCCCTGGTCGGTGATGCCCTCCGGCAGCAGGCAGCCGGGAAAATCCCGCTGCATGTCGGCGCGCGTCCGCCCCGGAAAGCCGACCACGCCGCGTTCGTCGGGGTATTCCAGGTACAAACCGCCGTGTTCATGAACCTCCACCCACACTTCGACCGGCAGCTTTAGGGCCTGGGCGATGGGCTGTGCCGTTTGCAGAGCGCGCAGCATGGGGCTGCTGTACAGGCGGGTGATGCCGAAACCGGGCGGGACTTCCCTGCGATTTTCGGCGGGCAGGTCTACCAGCGCCTCCAGATTGGTCGCTTCGGCCAGATAGTGGGCGGCGGCTTCGGCCTGCTGCCGGCCCAGCGGGGTCAATGCCGGGTCGGCATCCCGCAGATGTTCATAGTCGGCATTAACCATGATGACGTTATTAACCGACTGGCCGTGCCGGATAAGGTACAGTTCCATGCGGGCGCTCATTCTGGTGTGATCGGTGAAATGTCTGAAATTGTACCGGATGCGCGGGGAATGGGTAGGGGCGGCACACAAAAACCGGAAAATGCGGCTGCACTTTAACGCACCTTTCGTTCTTCGGCGCGCGTGGATTCGCGCCCGGCGACCACGAACCAGCCGCCGCGCGGGCAGAAATCCTGCTCGGACGCGGTGGAAAGCGTCAGCGTCCAATCGTAACGGCCTGGGCCCGGCAGCAGCACCTTAACCGGAATCTGGATGCCGGTCATCTCGCCGCCAGGCAGGTCTATGCCTCGCTTTTCACCCGTGACGCCGTGAACGACCAGCAGGCGCAGCGCCGCATCGGTGGAAGGCAGGCTGGCGAACAGCGTCACGAAAGCATCCCAGGCCAGCAGGCGGCCATCTTCTAGGTTGGTCTGCACCCACAGGCCGTCGCAAATGGCCTGTGAATCGAGCGTGGGCGTAAGGGTAGGGTTCGGCGTGGCCGTCGGGGGTGGTCGGGTCGGTGTGGGCGTGAGCGTCCAGGCCGGCGGCAGCGTCGGGCGCACAACCAGCGTGGCCGTAGGCGTTGGCAGGGCGGCAGGCGCGCCGCAGGCAGCCAGGCATCCGCACAAGGCCAATAGAAGAAAGCCCCTCTCCAGCCGGGAGAGGGGAAAAGCGGGCGCATTTTTGCACACGGGGGAGGATTACTGCATCCCTTCCATGGCGATGCGGAAGCGGCGTGCCAGCACCCTTAACAGCGCAATCGGGATGTCGGCATCCTCGCGCAGCACGGACATAAAATCGAGCTGCGTCAGCACCAGGCAGGTTGTCGGCTCGACGGCCACTACCGACGCGGTGCGGGGCGCTTCATCCAGCAGCGACAGCTCGCCGAAAAAGTCGGTCGGCCCCAACTGGTTGACCACTGTCTTTTCGCCGGTGCTGCTCTCCCGCACGGCCTCGGCGCGGCCTTTTTCGATGATAAAAAGGCCGATTCCCAGCGCCCCCTGGCTGACAATAGACTCGCCGGTGGCGAAGGATCGTTCGGTGAACCGCCGCGCCAGGCGGTTTAACTGCCGTTCGTCCAGCCCCTTGAACATCGGCACCGTTTGCAAAAAGCGTATGCGTTTATCCAAATCCTGCATGGTGTCTCCCCCGCGTTGCGGCATCACGTTTTAACACGCCCGTGAATTATAACAGCAAATCGGCGGCGGCACATCCAACCTTTGATATAGAGCCGCCAGGTCAGGCCACCCCGTAGCGTAAGGCCGGGTTGTACTCGCGCTCGACTTCATCCAGGTTGCACACCGAAAGATACCCGTGCTGGTACAGGTATTCAACATGCGCGCCGGTTTCTTCCAACGCCAGCAGCACCTCGTAGCCGTGACGGTCAGGATACAACTGCCGCGAAATCTGGCTGATGGTGAGCGGCGGCTCGCTGTTCCGCACGATGTCCAGCACGCGCTCCAGCTTGCGCCGGTGGCTGGCGCGAATGTCGTCTATCCGCCCATAAACGTCATGAATGGGGTCTTCGTGGCCGGCCAGCGTCAGACGGATGCCGTCTACATGCCGGATTTTCGCCAGCGATTCCAGGTAATGCCCCAGGCCGGTATAATGCGTGATGCTTTCCGGGGCCTGGTGCGGTGTGGTCTGCGCCAGGATGTGGTCGGCGCTCAACAGCACATCGCCGATGAGGATACACACCTGCCCCGGACAATGCCCTGGCGTATGGATGAACTGCATCCCGTCCAGCGGTTTGTCCTCGTCCAGCGATAAATCCACGCGCACCGAACGCACGTGTTTTTTGGCGAAACCGTACATATCCATCAGGCCGTCGCGCAGTTTTTCGCTGACACCGGCGCGCTCCAGGTACACCCGCAAATCTTTGGTCGCCACGATCACGCGCTCCTCGTAGGCCGTCAGCACGCGGCGGTCAATTTCGTGGATGCCGACCGATGCGCCGGTTTGTTCGACCATAAAAGCCAGGCCGCCAAAGTGGTCAATGTGGCCGTGTGAGATGAAAATACGTTTAAGATCGCCCACGCGCAGTTTTTCGCCAAAGTCGGCGGACAGAGACTCGATGCCTTTGAGCAGGTGTTCGCTGCTGCCGCCGAAGCCGGACCCGGCATCCACCAGCGTCGGCTCGCCGGCGTCTAGCACCACATAACAGTAGGCAATAAAGTCCGGGAACGCCTCTACCGGCAGGCGGTAGATACGCGCGCCGCTGCTGGATTCGAATCGTTCGATGGCAGGAAGCGAAACCATCATGTCCCCTTTCGCTGTTTGGGAATGCCGCCTATTTTAGCGCCGAACCGCCTGCTTCCCTATGGCGGATTCCGGCGCGGCGTACCAGCCCGATTAACCGAATCTGGCAGATTTATTGCTTTTTGCGGCGGTTTTCGGTATTTAACAGGCATCCTGTGTTGGAGGCGTAAGTATGCGGCGGCGTTTGCTTGTGGTGGTTTTGGGGATATGGGTTTTATGCGGCGGCGTACCGGTGAGGGCCGCCGGCGTGGTTGGGAACGGCACACCGGGAAGCTGCACCGAGGCGGCGCTGGATGCGGCGCTGGCGAGCGGCGGGCTGGTGACGTTCAACTGTGGCGGCGCGCCGCTGACGATCACCGTCACCCAGGCCAAGCTGATTACGCAGGAAACCACCATAGACGGCGGGGGACTCATCACCCTGAGCGGGGGTGGCATAGTTCATGTGCTGGAAAATGACAGTCCGCTGCTGACGCTCAAAAACCTGAGCATCGCCAACGGCTACACCACCGGGAACGGCGGCGGCGTCTACAGCCGGTGGAAAGCCAACCTGACCATCGAAAATTGCACCTTCACCAACAATATCAGCATCAGCACGGTTTACGACAACGACAGCGGCGGCGGCGCGGTTTACCTGCACAGCGGCTTGTTGACCATCACCAGTTCACGTTTTATCAACAACCGCGCCGAAAACAGCAGCGGCGGCGCGGTGCATATTCTGTTCGGCAATGCCGACATCACGGATACGATTTTCGAGGATAACCAGGCCGGCGGTTACGGCGGCGCGTTTTATAACGACGGTCTGCTGGGCAGCGGGGGATATATCCGTTTTACCAGGGTTACTTTTAGCCGCAGCAGCGGCCTGGGGCAGGGCGGCGCGGCTTTTACCTGGATGTATCCCTACCAGCCGGGCAGCCGCATCACCATCCAGGAAAGCCGCTTCACCGGCAATACCGTCGCGCCAGATGTGACCGGCGATGCTTTTGGCGGCGGGCTGCGGCATGGCAACGGCGCGCTGGACATCCTGGCGACCACCTTCGACGGCAACACAGCAGCCAGCCAGGGCGGCGCGGTCTGGACGGGCGACGGCGCGCGCGTCACGCTGACCAACAGTACGCTGTCCGGCAACGCCGCCGACGACGGCGCGGGCAGCGGCCTGGGGGGCGCGCTGATGGTCGCGAGCGGTTCGCTGGCGCTGACTAATGTGACGTTGGCGGACAACCGCGCAGGCTTTATGGGCGGCGCGATCTGGGGCGCGTCTGGCATCACCGTGACCAACACGCTGTTCGCGGACAGCGCGGCGGGCAACCCCTGGGGGCAGAACATCCACTGCGGCGGCACGTATGCCGGCGGCGGCAGTTTCCAGACGCCCACCGGCCCGGCTGACCGCGCCTGCGCCAAAGGAATCACCATTGATGACCCGCTGCTGGGGCCGCTGGCGGACAACGGCGGGACGACCCCTACCCATACCCTGCTGCCTGGCAGCCCG